>JBDHIQ010000080.1:0-10925 GCA_039587395.1 Gemmatimonadota bacterium | reverse complement strand
ACGCGGGCCAGCTCTCCGGCCGATGCGACCTCGAAGCCGATCCCACCCCTGGCCAGCCTGGCCAGGAGCAGAACGTTGGAGTTCGCCTTGGCGGCATACCAGATCCTGTCCGGGGCCGGCACCGCTGCCAGCCAGCGAGCCAGGCCCGCCTCGATGGCCCGCCCATCGTAGACATAGGATGGCGTCCCGACGGCGTCGGCTATCTCCTCCAGCAGGGCCGCTGGCAGGTCGGCAGCGTGTGGCTGCGGAGCGGCGGGTGAGTGCGGGGCGGCGCGGTTCACGGAGCGCAGCGGGTCCTACTAGGCGGGAACCAGGATCGCACCCGCCAGCGGCTCCATGCTGGCCTTGATCGGTGTCTCCCCGCGTGGCTCTCCATCCACCTGCACGGCCACCGGCGGGTCCGACTCGATCACCACTTCCCTGGCGGGGAGAAAGATCAACTGGTCGTCACCTCCGTACTGCCGGCGCGCGACGCGCCACAGGATGCTGGCCATTCCGGCCAGGTTGCGGGGGGCGAAGATGCAGACGTCTATCAGTCCGTCCTGGAACGAGATCCGCGGACCCACCGTGACCTCGACCGGGAGGGGTCCGGCGCCCAGCTGGCCGACGTTGGCCAGCAGAACCATGGAGGCCCGGACGTTGACCTCGTGGCCGTCGGCAACGATCCGAAAGTCCGCGCTGGGAGGGGTGATCACGTGCTTGAGGCCTCCGACCAGGTACGCGGCAAAGCCGAGACGGCCTTTGAGCTCGGTCGTCGCCGCCGCCATCACCTCGGCGTCCAGTCCGGCACCCGCGATGAGGGCGAAGTGCTCCCCGTTGATGCGACCCAGGTCCACCCGCTCCACACGCCCTTCCACGGCTACCCGCACCGCGTCCTCGAGAGAGCTGGGGATGTCGAAGTTGAGGGCAAGCTGGTTGCCCGTGCCAAACGGGATGATGGCCACCGGCACCCCGGTCCCCACCGTGCCCTTCAGAGCCTCCCCGATTGTCCCGTCTCCACCCACGGCCACCACCGCGCGGTACCCTGACCGGGCGGCGTCCCGGGAGATCCGCAGGGCATCGTCGGCGTGGCCGGTCTCGACGATGTCGAACGGAACGCCGCGAGCCGCAAAGGCGCCTCCGAGCCGGCGGCGGAGGGCCCCCGGCAGACGGGGATGGGGAACTCGGACCTGCCGCTCACAGCTGCCTGGTCTTCGCCGGCTGCCTGATCCTGCCCGCCCGCCTGGTCTTCCTCGGCCGCCCGGCCCTCCTCGGAAGAGGGCTCGACGGGTTCCTGGATCTCGGTCGTCACGAGCGAGTCACCTGGCCGGATCCCGAATCCATCTCCTCGAGCCGGCTGATTCGTTCCGACGTCGGCGGGTGCGTCCGGAACAGGGATGCGACCCCGGCGCCGGCGCCGCGCAGCGGGTTGACGATGCACAGGTGGGCCGCCGCCGGGTTCACGTTCATCGGCACACGCTCAGCGCTCCTCTCCAGCGCTCGCAGCGCATCGGCCAGCCCCCTGGGATTGCCGCTGATCCCGGCGCCGATCCTGTCAGCCCGATACTCCCCGGCCCGGCTGATGGCCATCTGGACGAGCATGGCGGCCAGAGGCGCCAGGATCAGCATGAGCACCGCTCCGGCGGCGCCCAGCGGCCCTCGATCGCGACCACCACCGAACCAGAAGCCCATTCTGGCCAGCATGACTATCGCCGCCGACAGGGTGGCGGCCACCGTGCCGATCAGCATGTCGCGATTCTTGATGTGCGCCAGCTCGTGGGCGACGATGCCCTCCAGCTGGTCACGGTTCACTATCTCGAGCAGTCCCTGTGTCACGCATACAACGGCACGGGCCGGGTTGCGTCCGGTCGCGAAGGCGTTTGGCTGGCTGGACGGCGCGATGGCCACCCGGGGCATGGGCAGGCCGGCACGCTGGCGCAAACGGTCCACCATCTCGTACAGGTCGGGAAGGTCCGTGGCCTTCACCGGGACCGCCCGGTACATCTTCAGTACGACCCGGTCGCTGAACCAGTAGGCGCCGACGTTGAACAGCGCCGCGAAGATCAGCGCATAGATCATCCAGTTCGAGCCACCAAAATATCCGGCGATGGCCACGAAGAGCGCAGTCAGAAGGGCCATCAGGCCAAATGTCTTCACGTAGTTGGTCATTCGCCTAATCTATGCCTCCCGCCGTCCGACCGGGAGTTGCCTACGGAAACGCCCACTCGCGAAACAGGAAGATGCCGTACGTCTGCTCGGTGTCCAGGTTGGTGCCCCGGTACAGGCCGAACTGCTGCGAATCAAAGCGGCTCTGCGCGCGGGCTTCCAGGATCCAGTTCTCGGAGAAGCGCCACTCCACCACGATGCGGGGGACGCCGCCGCCCAGCGGTTGCGCGACGGAGAAGAAGAGCTCTTCTCCCGCATACCAACCGACTTCGATCTCCGTGCGCTCGAACAGGCTTCGTTCTGCGCCCACGCTCCGCTCCCCATATCCCGCCGTACCCGTGGAGCGCAGGTTGATGAACGACAGCCCCGAGCTGCCCACCAGCGCCGACGACAGGCCGGAGGACAGCGTGCCCAGAACGCTCTGCTGCACCAGGCTCTCGCCAAGCCGCGTGTCGGACGAACCGAAGCACGGGGCGCCCACGGCGATGAAGCACAGGCGGTCGGATTCGGTCATCGTCGGCGGGTTGCTGGATGTGGTCAGCTGTGTCTGGCGCATGGTGCCCGTGATGTGGGCCCATACCCAGACCGGACCCTCCCGAGTGCGCGTGCGGTACTCGGCCGTAATATTGACGTTGGGATTCAGGTCCGGAGTCCCGACAAAGGTGATGGTTCCTTCCGTGATGCGCAGGTTGGTGTGGTACGGCCGGAGCACGTCGAACGTGTAGTTTCCCCGCGGAAGGCTGATCTCTCCCACCATCGTGAGCAATCCGGCGGATCTGTCCATGCTGACCTGGATGTCCTGGCCGACAAGCTCCACGTCCAACACGTCCGAGCGAAGCCACAGGTTGGGTCCCAGGTCGAGGCTGGCCTCCAGCTGGAGGTTCTGCATGAACGGATTCTGCGCCTGTTCCAGCAGCTGCCGCTCGCCCACAAGCGTCGTGTCGATGAGGCTGTAGATGTCGGGATCGGTCAGATCGATCACCTGGCGGCTGCGCAGGAACTCGTCCTGCCTGATGTCGCCATCGCGAACCCGGAAACTCCCCGTCAACCGCGGACTCCGGTAGGAGCCGGTGAGCCGTCCGGCTCCGGTGATCAGGAACGACATGGCCCGGCGATCCATCGCGCGGAGCATGTCCGTCTCGAATTCGACGTCGAAGGCGGGATCCGTGAGCTGCGCCAGGTCAATCATCCCGTTCAGCTGGCCCCGGCCCTCGGTCTTGTCGCTCGCGGTGCCCTTTGCAGTCAGCTGCATGCCATGCACTCGGGCTTGCGAGCCGCTGAACTCGGCCGCACCTGTCACACCACTGAGTGCGATCCCCAGGTCGGGGATCCACCCGGATCCGTCGACCAGCTCCACCAGCCCGCTCAGCCGAAGCTGATCGGGACCGCCTCGGACACCCACATCGCCCCGAATGTATCCCTCCAGATCCTCGAGACCTCCAAGCCACAGCTCGTTGAGGCCGGCCGGGAGGCTGTCAGCCAGAATTCGGAAGTCGAACGCTTCCTCCGGTACCCGGTCCTCCACCGAACGCAGCGCCATGTCGCCCGCCACCGCACCGGCTATCCTGACCAGCTCCTTCTGCCCTTCCAGGAGACGAACAGTACCGCTGGTGCTCCCGTCCCGGTAAGCAAGGTCCCCCAGGAGCGCCGAATGTCGCTTCGAGCTCACCCGGGGATCCAGGATCTCCACGGACAGCTGCATGGTCGGATCGCCTATGGAACCGTCTATTTCCAGGGTGGCGCTGAGCTGCCCTCCGATATCCGGCGGCGTGGGAAACGCCTCCAGGAACTCGTCGATCAGCAGTCCGTCCAGCGACGCCTCCAGCCGCCCCGACCCGTTGGCCAATACCTGTCCGTCCGCCCGGAGAACGGCGCTGGTGCCGCGCAGATCCAGATCCCGGACGACCAGCCCGGAGTCTCCATAGGCCAGGTAGGCGGGACGGGAAAGGTGGAGGACGTGGTCACCCGCCTGGAGGTCCAGCGTTTCCACCGCCGCTGCGTAGCCGCTCTCTCCCCATTCCAGCGCCGCGTGGGTCGTCAGCTCCATCGCCGTGTCACGGTCCGCGAAGAACCATAGACCGGCACGACCGGGACCCTCCCTCACCAGGCGGGTCCGCAGCGAGTCCGCGCGTTGCCCCAACGCTTGGACATTCCAGGCCGTCATGTTGAGTACCAATGAGTCCAGTGCGGTGGGGTCGGCGATGTCCAGCCTGGCCGTCAAAGAGTCGGCCGTGTCGCTGTTGTAGCGGAGGCCGCGCGCATCCAGCTGCCCACCGAAGGAGAACTCCTCGCTGTTGCCGAACAGCACCCCGCGGGCCGTGAGCGACCCGTCCAGCCCTTCAGGCTCGTCGGCCTCGCCCGGGGTACCGGCTTCCGGCAGCCCGAAGCCGGCGAACAGGTCCTCCGCTTGTTCCATCTCTTCGGAGCCCGGGATTTGCTCGACAAGCCAGCGATTCCAGGTGGCCAGATCCGGCGCCGACGCCACCAGGACCAGCGCCCCGCTCTGATCGCTGGCCAGGCCAAAGGAGCCTCGTCCCCTCAGAATTCCGACGTCCGAATCCACCACGAACGTGTCCACCGTGGCCAGCCCGTCAGCTACCGAGAAGCGGATGTGACTCGTATCGATCCGCGCATCCCTGAACACCGATGGAAGCACCTGGAGGTCCAGGCGGGCGCTCAGCGTGGCCGGGTCAAACCCGGTGCCGTCGACTCTCCCCTGGATGTCGAGCGTGGTCTGCGGCGCTCCGTCAAGCCACTCGGCAAGATCTATCCCGCGTGCAATCAACTCCGCATCGTACCGTTCCTCATCGGAAGCCAGGTCGAAGCGGCCATCCAGACTGAGCTGCCCACGCGGGGTCTGGAGCCTGGCCTGGATCTCCAGGTCGGCCAGACCGCCCGAGGCATCGATCGGTCCGCGAATCTCTCCCCGAAGATCGGCCTCAGGGAAGTAGGGATCGACCAGGGCCAGAGAGAGCGGATCCACCATCAGGCTCACATCCACGACGGACGTCTCGGCCAGATCCCAGGTCCCTCTCCCCGAGATGTGCGAGAGGGTGGAGCCGGGCTCGATGTGGTCTACATCGGCATCGAATGTGAGCAGACCGCCGGGGACCCCGGAAAGCGTCATGGTTCCCGTCGTGCGGCCGGAAAGCCCGATGTCGAATCCCAGCACTCCCGTCCACCGGGGCTCAAAGGAACCGAGCGTGAGCTCCAGCTCGCTGAGCGTGTATGGCTCGGTGATGCTCACGCCGCCCAGCGCCCGCAGGGCGGATGGCTCGATGCCGGAGAGTGCGATGGCGGGCTCGGCCGCCTCATCGTCCGCATCCAGGTCAACCAGGATCAGATCTGCGTCGATGTTAAGGTTGTCGATGCGACCGCTGCCGGAGATCGAGCCGCGCAGATAGCCATCGATCAACTCGGGACGGTCCAGCAGGTCGTTGATCAACCGCACGCGAAGCGGATCGATCCTGAACTCCATGCGCTGGAAGCGGGCCGGATCCTCCAGTGCAACGGCAAAGGAACCGGCAAACCGGGAATCTCCAGAACGGATGTCATCGCCTTCGACCTCCACCACCATCGTTTCGCCGGCCGATCGCAGGACCACGTCCAGGGGCCCTCCGCCATCCGCCGGCAGTGGAATCGGGAGCCACTGGAGATCGGCAAAGCCGGCCGGATCCGCGACCAGGTCGAACCGGTACTCGAGTGGGCTCCCCGGCACCAGCTGGCCCGTCCCGCGAAGTCTGCTGGCGGGCAGCTCAAGCCGCTCAATGTCGACGTTGATGGTGTCGGCAAAGTTCAGCGTCCCCTGGAAGCCACGCACTTCCAGCGGCTGGACCACGGCTCTGGCCACGGCCGTGAGCTCCTGGATCTCGAACCGCATCGGCTGGGCAGGGTGGGAGATTCGGAGCAGCGGGAACTCCGCGTGGAGCGAATCGAGTCGGATGACCTGCTCGTAGCGCGGTGCCTCGTCGGGCCCCGGGACGTCGTTGCCGGACAGAAGAGCGGGCTCCACCACCCAGACGCGTTCGCCGCGCATCGCGGATTCCACTTCCTGCCGGAGCGCAGCTCCGGTAAGCCCTTCCGCGTACGGGCGCCTGACCTCGAAGCTCCCGACATCCACGCGCGCATCGTGAAACAGCAGGCGCAATCCAGGCGGCACTTCCGGGTACCGGAGATAGATCGTATCGGGCTCAATCTGGCCCTCAGCCGCCAAATCGCCCGCCGCCAGCCGGTCCGCGTCGGGTTCCGGAATCTCTCCTTCCGTCGGATCGCCTTCGCCGGGCGGCTCATCGCTTCCCAGGATTCTCTCGAAGTTCCAGCTCCCGTCAGGATACTGGTGGAGGCGGATGGTCATGCGTGCCGCATCCAGCGAGCGAAACGTGAAATTCTCCGACAGGAAGCCGGCCGGATTGTACTCCAGGCGGGCGGAATCGAGGGCCACGAAAATCTCGCCGTCGGGGCCGCGAATCTCGAAGCGCTCGATGATCGCGCGGGTGATCAGGTTGCCTCCCACGATGGGGCCCAACCTCACCTCCGCATTGAGTGCTCCCTCCAGGGCTCCGGAGATCAGCCTCGCCGCCGTGTTTCGGCCCAGCGGAGTCTGTGTGATGAAGAACAGAATGCCGGCCGATGACAGGCTCAGCACGCCCAGGGTCACGGCAAGGACCCGCCGCAAGCCCAGGAGAGCGCGACGCGTGACACCGGGCCGCTTCGTCTCGGGCGTCGTGTCGGCTTCGGAGGCCGTGTCGGCGCCGGGCGCCGTGTCCTGTGCCTCCTGCTGTTCGGCCTCGCGTTCCGCGGAGCGGTCCGGCCGCTCGTCGGACGTCATGTTCAGAACGCCTCGCCGATGGAGAAATGGAAGCGCAGCCGCCGCCAGAACTGGGTCAGCAGAGACGGGTCATCGTACGTGAACGGATCGTAGCGCACAGGGTTATCCAGCTCGACAATGTCTCCGTTCGGAAGCGTCGCTACTACCGGAAGCAGCGTCGCACTGCTCGGGTTGTACCCTATGTCCAACCGGAAGGGCCCGACGGGTGTCACGTACCGGATCCCGATCCCCGGCGTCAGGATGGGTGCTTCGATCTTGGAGAAGCTTTCGAACACCTGCCCCATATCGAGGAAGCCGACCAGCCTCCAGCTCCGGCCCAGGTCCTGCCGCAGCTCGATGCTCAACTCGGCGACGGAGTTGCCACCCACCGGCCGCTGGACGAACTGGTTCGGGTCGGTGGCCGCGACGAATTCCGCGCATTGCTGTAGCGGGACTCCTTCCTCGCAGTCCTCCACGGCATCGAGCACCAGGACCGTGGGACCCAGCAGGTTCCAACCGAAGCCGCGGACGCTCTGCGGCCCGCCAGCGAAGAACCGCTTCACAGGGTTCACCAGATCATTGGACTCGGGTGAGTCCGCTTTCACCAGGCCCTGCGTAGGCTGCACGACACCCCAGCGGAGCCGGGCCGCCAGTACGAGACCCAGTTTCAGCTCTTCGAAGTTCGCGGCTTGAAGTGCCAGACGACCGTAGCGCCACTGTGAGCCCGTGTACTTGCCGGCCAGCTCTCCCTCGGCAGCGATGTAGTACCCATTCGTCGGGGCGAACGGCGAGTTGGTACGATTGTAGAGCCACGACAGGGCCAGTGGCGCGAGCCACGTCGGCTCGCTGATCAACTGGATGTCATCCCTCCGGCAGATGCCGAAGTTGACGCAGAAGAAGATGTCCGCGGACTGCTCGTCGAACCCGCCATATTCCGGTCGATACGCGAGGGAGACCGACATGCGTCGCTGCAACCGCCGCGTGACGGAGGCCTCTGCGCCGACGGCGGTTCGCACGAACACGTCCGGAACGCTCTCGCGCTGCGCGTACAATCTGGACCGGAAGCTGTTTCGTTCCGATATGAAGTAGGGCTGCAGGAACTCCAGTTGCAGAAGGTAGTTGAGCTGCCAGAAGACGCGCTCCTGGCCGACGTCGGCGCAGGGAAACCCGCCGTTGAACGTGGACGCGAAGATGTTCCCGAGTCGGGCTGTGAGCTCCAGCTTGCGAGCGCCACCGAAGAAGTTGCGGTCCGTCAGGCGCGCCTCAGTCTGGAGACATCGATCGGTGCTCCAGCCGCCCCCCGCGCGAGCCACCCGAGGACGGGCCGGCGTGACCTGGACGTTGATGTTCACCAGGGTGTCTCCAAAGCTCCGATCGTCAGATCTGCCGATCGAGGCAAAGCGGACCGCGTCCAGCGCGAACAGGTTCCGCTGGCTGTCCAGGATCCCTTCCTGACTGTAGAACTCGCCGCTGCGGAACGTGAGGAAGCGGCGAACGATGTTTTCGCCGATGTCTTCCGCGCCGTTCACGTCGATATCTCCCACCCGGTACCGCGTTCCCGGCGTCGTCTTGATGTTGATGCGGGCACCGCCGCCGGGCGGAAGGAAGGCATCTTCGAGAACCACCGCGTCCATGTAGCCCAGGTTCTGCAGCCGCGTGGCGATATCGTCCTTTCCGGCCTGCAGGCGGACACGATCGAACGGGGCCCCGGGTTCGAGCTCCATTTGCCTGCGCACGCGGGCGGTGTCCAGAATCCCCTCGACACCGCTGATGATCAGCGAGTCAATAGGGGTCGGGATGCCCTCGGCGACCAGGAACGTGATGTCGACTTCTTCCTCTTCGCGGGCCAGTACGGTGTCCACGCTCGCGGCTCGGTATCCACGCTGTCTGTAGAAGATGCGGAGGCGCAGCAGATCGATGGGCAGTTCATCTTCATCGAGGTACGCGCGGTTGTGAGCGAATCCCCAATTGGTGACCCAGCAGAACGGCTGCAGCAGGAAGCTCTTGCAGCGCGTCTTCTGCGTCTCGATGACGGCCGCCAGGTCTCGGCCGGAAAACGCCTCGTTGCCCTCGAAGCGGAGGCCGGTAACCTCACGGTCCTCGCTGCTTTGCGCCCTCCCTGCGGACGGCACCAGAGCGGCGGCAGCCAGACAGAGCACCGCAAGGACCGGGCGCCGCGTGACCACCCGAATCAAGGATCCTGTCCCGAATCCGCCGGGCCGGACAAATCGCTGAGCCAGGTGTTTCCCCGCGAGCCGAAACGGTGCTGGCTATGCGCCCGGAACTCGCTGTCCGTGTCCGTCCACAGGTAGTGGGTCACCACTATCTCGTGCGACGTGGTACGGATGTGGTTGAGGCTGTTCCTCCCGCGTTCCCTTCCCCGGCCTCGCGAGCAGCTGGTTGTGCCGCACTGGACGATCACGATGCCCTGCTCTCGATCGTCGTCGGGGAGAAAGTCGAGCGAATCTCCGATGTAGGCTCGGTGCATGTGACCGGCCAGGGTCAGATCCACACCCATCTGCGTAAACGCCTCGATGGCCCGGCCGGCGCCGGGCATCACGTCACCGCCCTCGAAGTCTGGCGGCGGAGCGAGGTGGTGGTGGGTAACCACGACGCGAAGGTGGTCCGCTCCCGCCTCCTGGAACGCCCGTTCCGCGAACTGGAGCTGCCGGGCTCGGATGCGTCCGTTGGTGATGGTGAAGCGCCGGGTGGAGTTCAGACACACCACCGTAACACCCGCCGCGCGGTGCACGGAGTCCAGGTGCTCGGAGATGTAGTTGCGGTAGTTCCGGTATGGCGCGAAGAACCGTTCCCACACCCTGTACAGCGGAACGTCGTGATTGCCGGGCGTAACGATGGGCGGTCGCCCGAAACCATCCAGGTAGGCCCTGGCCTGGGCAAACTGGCCGGGCTTGGCTCGCCTGGTGAAGTCTCCGGAGACGACAACCACATCGGGATTGAGACGCTCCGCCAGACGGCGGGCTCCCTCGGCCCGCTCGGGCAGGTGATGCGGCCCGAAGTGAAGATCCGAAAGATGCAGGATGTCAGGCATTTGGTGGCCGTCACCGCACCTGGCGGCGTCGCTCTCTCCTTCCCCTCGAACTCGCGGGCCGGGACTCCAACCGGCCCGGGCTCATCCGCTGGCGGCCTCCGCGGGCCGACCCTTTCCCAATCGATACAGGATGTAGATGCCACCGGCTATCAGCACCACGCTGATCACCTGCGCCAGCGTGAACGGACCGAAGAATCGGTCGTCTTTTGCGCGGAACACTTCCACGATCAGTCGCTCCACGCCGGCCAGCACCATCCACAGCGCGAACAGGCTGCCCTGTGCGCGCGGACGCGTACGCAGCTTCCACAGCACCGCGAAGATCACGAGCGCCATGGCGGTCTCGTAGAGCTGCGTCGGATGAACGGCCAGCACCTCGGCATCGGGAATTGCCGGATCGTGGGCGGCGCTCCCTGCGGAAACTTGATGCCCACCCAGCTGTCGGTGGGTTTGCCGTAGTCGTCGCCGACGCCGAAGCAGCCCAGGCGGCCGACGGCGTATCCTAGCGACAGGGCAGGTGCCACGAGATCGGCGCCGAACGCGATGCTCGCCTTGCGGCGCCGTAGCATGAGGATGGCGCCCAGGGTGCCTCCGATGAGACCCCCGTACCAGACCAGCCCCTCTCGCGCCGTCAGCATGCCAACGGGATCCAGCGCCGTACGATCCCAGTACAGCAGCACGTAGTAGATCTTGGCGCCGAGGATGCCCCCGATGAGCGCGCCGAGGAGGATGTCGGCGGCCAGATCCGGATCCGCTCCCTGCCGCTTGAGCTCCAGGTGGATGACGAAATACCCGGAGAGAAAGGCAAGTGCCATCATGAGCCCGAACGTGGTGATGGTGAAGCTGCCGATGGTGATCAGTTCCGGGTACACGATGCCTCGCTGGGTTCGATCGTCCTTGCCTTCAGGCCGGGAAACGGCAGCG
>JBDHIQ010000285.1:0-2071 GCA_039587395.1 Gemmatimonadota bacterium | reverse complement strand
CCGGCAAAGAACGCTCAACCGCCTTCCCCGGTTCCTGACTCTGAATCCGGCCGCTTCCAGGGACCGATGAGAGGATGCGGCCAGGCAGGCTCCAGCGCGACCCCCAAGCCGTCCACCATCCGGATCACGGATTTCGCGTAAGTCTGTCCGCGAAGTCCAGGAGCGCTCGAAAGCCCTCCTTCAGGTCGGCTGACGCTGCGTGATGCCGGGGTTTGGTCATGGTTCATCTCGATGCTCGCTGGAACTGCCGGCACGCACCGCCTGTTCTCTGACGTGTCCTACCGGCGTTTGGGCCGTGTGTGGCTTCAGGTGCTCGCGGAGTGGAGATAGTGGAATGCTATGTCGTACGACAGTCCTCACCCTGGGCGCGCTCACGCTCGCGGCGCTGCCGGCGTGCGGTCAGAGCGAATCCAGCCAGGGCAGGCAGGAAGCGGTGGAATCCGGCTCTCGACCGGACTCCGCCCGGGTTGCCCGCCTGGTAGGCCGCGGCGGGGATTGGAAGACTGACTTCTCGAAGATCTCGGTCCCGCCGGAGGAGATCGCTTCGGGTGGCCCTCCCAAGGACGGCATCCCGGCAATCGACAACCCGTCGTTCGAGTCGCTGGACCAGGCCGATGAGTGGCTGGAGGCATCGGACCCCCTGATGGTCGTGGAGTACGACGGCCTGGTGAAAGCGTACCCGCTTCGAATCCTGATCTGGCACGAGATCGTGAACGACGAGGTTGGTGGCAGGCCGCTGACCATCACGTATTGCCCGCTCTGCAACACGGCGCTCGTATTCGACAGAGCGGTGGGGAACCTCGTCCTGGACTTCGGCACTACCGGAAGCCTGAGGCACTCGGATCTGGTCATGTACGACCGGCAGACCGAGACGTGGTGGCAGCAGGCCACGGGTGAGGCGATAGTCGGCCAGCTACTCGGCACACTTCTCGACTATTATCCGGCCAATACTCTGGCATGGGAGACGGTGAAGGAGCTGTACCCGAACGCTAGAGTACTGTCGCGGCAAACCGGGTACGGGCGCAGCTACGGACAGAATCCGTACGTCGGATACGACAGCCGCAGCGGACCGATCGCCGGCTTCTTCCGGGAGACGCCGGATCCGCGGCTACCCGCTCTGGATCGGGTCGCGGCGCTGGACCTGGAGAACGGGTGGGCCGCCTCATTCGAGCAGCTGTCTGCACACCGTGTGGCGAACGACGAGGCAGGCGATATCGCGTTCGTGGTCTTCTGGCAGCCCGGAGCATCCAGCGCGCTCGATCAACGATCCATCCCCGAGGGACGGGACGTTGGACAGACGGTCGCCTTCGACCGACGCCTGGCGGACATGACGCTCAGCTTCGAATGGCAGGGCGGCCGGTTCATCGATCGCGAGACGGGCACGACCTGGGACCTGGCGGGCCGGGCCGTGGAGGGACCGCTGGCCGGCGAGCGGCTCGCCCCGATTCCCCACGGGAATCACTTCTGGTTCGCGTGGGCCGCCTTCCGGCCGGAGACCCGGGTGTGGACGGGCTCCTAGCGCACTACTTTCGGGCCGTCGGCGGCCGGCGAACCGTTCGCCAGGGCCGTCTCCAGCACTCGGCACCCACACACCCGAAATTGCAGGGGGAAACCTGACTCCGATCCTTTTGGTGTGGTTGGTGCTGGCTCAGGTCAGTCCGTGGGAGGTGGGTCCTCCCCTGCTCCTGCCCGTCTCCAATAATGCGGTGGCGGGCCTGGTCACGCCGGATGGACCGGCCGTGTTCAGCTTCCTCGGCCTGGATGCAACGAAGCGCTGGGATGGAGTCACGGCCCGGTCGTTTCGCCTGCGGCTCTCTGACGGTGTCTGGGAAGAGATCGCGGCGCCTCCCGGACCCGGACGGCTGGCGGGGACGGCCCAGGCTGTCGGAGGCAGAATATTCCTGTTCGGTGGCTACACGGTGGCAGAGGATGGCAGTGAGAAGTCGGTTCCGGGAGTGGATGTCTGGGATCCGGCAGACGATTCGTGGAGCGCCGCGGCGCCGATGCCCGTACCGGTGGACGATGCCGTGTCCGGCGTATGGCGAGATTCCCTGATCGTCCTGGTATCCGG
>JBDHIQ010000284.1:0-2071 GCA_039587395.1 Gemmatimonadota bacterium | reverse complement strand
AAGGCGTTTGTCGCCATCAACTGTGCCGCCCTTCCCGGCGAACTCCTGGAGTCCGAGCTGTTTGGACACCGGCGCGGCGCGTTCACCGGCGCCGTGAGGGACAAGCCCGGCCTGCTGGAGGTAGCCGACCAGGGAACGTGCTTCCTGGATGAGCTGGCCGAGATGCCGCTCCCCCTCCAGGCCAAGCTTCTGCGCGTTCTTCAGGACGGCGTGATTCGCCGGGTTGGAAGCGAGAAGGACGACGCCCTGGTCGACGTCCGGTTCATCTCCGCGACCAACCGCGAGCCGGATGCCGCTATGCAAGAGCGTGTGCTGCGTCAGGACCTGTACTATCGTCTGCGGGTCGTGCCGATCCATCTGCCCCCACTGCGCGAGCGGGCCGAGGACATTCCGGTGTTGATCAAGTTCTTCATGGACCACTTCTGGCGCAGGCACCAGATGCCTGGCTCGTCACCGCCGCGGTTCTCGCCGGAGGCTCTGGATGCTCTGGTCAAGTACGACTGGCCGGGCAACGTGCGCGAGCTCCAGAACGTGATCGAGCACCTGGTAGTGCTGTCGGGAGCGAACGAGATTATCGACGGAGACAGACTGTCCATTCTCGACGAGGCTGGCGGCGCGCCTCCGCTGACTAACGGGCCGCCTACATCCGTCTCGTCGATGATCGACTGGAGGGCTTCCTTCCACGACGCGAAGGATGAACTGATCAGCCGTTTCGAGCGCGAATACCTGGCTCAGGTGGTTGCCCGGACAGGCGGCAACATGTCGGAGGCCGCACGCCAGGCCGGTATCGACCGGACCACGCTGTACCGACTCATGGACAAGCATGACCTTTCGAAAGAGGCATTTGTCCAGTAACCCGGCCGCGACGAACCGACACGTCGTTGCCGTGGCGCCGCTCCGAGTGGCTATGGACGCGGGTGGGCAGGGAAGAGGATGATGGAGAGCGAGCCCAGGCGAACGGAGCCGGGGCACTCTGAGCCCCGAGAAGCATGGCTATCCGCCGGCGGGGGAACTCGCTGGTGGAGCCTGGAGGATGTGCGGGCACGCCTGTCGCCGGACCTGCACGCGCCGGCCGAGCGGGTATTAGCGTGCATGTTCCTCCCCGACGACGCCGCGGATGAGACGTTCGAGGAGGTGCCCTCCGGACTTTCCCTCGAGTCGATCCAGGCGATTGTCGGTGCGTTCCGGGATGCCATCTCGGAGGCCTCGGATCGCGGTGCGCCTCCCCGGGCCGTGCGAGGCTGGCACGAGAGACTGGATCGCGAGGGTTTCCGGTTGGGCCGGACGTTGGTCGAGCGCGGAATGACCGATAGCCGCATGCTACTCCAGGATGTATCCCACGATATCCGGTCGCCGCTGAACTCCGTTCTGTTCCTCTCGGATACGCTATTGAGTGGGCACAGCGGGCCGCTCAATCCCATTCAGCAAAGACAGGTGGGTGTGCTCTACACCGCCGCCGTCACGCTGGTTGGCCTGGTAAACGATCTGATCGACGCCGCACGGCTCGGTTCGGGAACGGATGTCTTCATCGCACAGGCTACGTTCTCGGTTGAACGGGTCCTCCAGGATGTGGAGAGCCTTCTCGCCCCTCTGGCGGCGCACAGACACGTGGAGTTGGGGTTCAAGCTCGAGACGCTGGGCCCGCGATCCGGGGATTCCCAGATGCTGTCCCGGTTGCTGATCAACCTGGTCAGCAATGCGATCCAGGCACTCGAGGAGGGCGGCACCGTGGATGTGCGAGTTACGGAGCCGGAAACTGGGTGGGTACGGCTGCTGGTCCACGACAACGGCCCTGGGGACAACGGCGACGAGCTGCGCGATCTGCTGAAGAGCGCCGCGGCTGACTCCTACCTGCAACGCAGGGGTGCCGGCTGGACGCACGGGTTGGGGCTGAAGATCTGTTCTCGATTCGTGGAGGCTGCGGGCGGCGATATATCGGTGGAAAGTCAGCCCGGCAAGGGCACCACGTTCACCATCAACCTGCCGTTTCGGCGCGTGTAGCCGGCGGCTGGTCGCTCCCGCTCGCCTTCAACAGGTGGGCACCGCCATCCACCCGGATCACTTCGCCGGT
>JBDHIQ010000079.1:0-9719 GCA_039587395.1 Gemmatimonadota bacterium | reverse complement strand
TGGCCGTCCAGTTCAAAGCACCTCCTTATGAAGGGGCAACCCGGATGGTCAGCACCATAAGGAGTGACTCTCAGAGCCGACACCGGGCGTACTGCCCACGCTGCACGTCACGGCTCTGAGTGGAAGCTACTGCGGGGAACTCTTGGCGCCAGATACCAGTCGCCGGAGAGAGAGGCCGCCTCCTCGTACACGGCATCTTGTGGGCCGACACCGTTACGACGGGCCGGGCTGATGGCAGGGCTCCGACCGACCGCACGCCCGCTCCTGGCTCCGATTCCCATGCAACGCAGCAGTTTCGCTCCTTCGTGACTCTAACTCAGTAAGCAGGCCACTCGGTGACCTCAGCCTCAGGAGGCGCTGGGGCCGGAAACGGCGAGCATTTTTCCTGGGCTGGGCGGCGCACCTGGAGGGCGACCTGTCTGCTAGCTCGGGCCTGCCGATCATTGCATGAGCGGGTTGCCTCCTCTGCGCCGCCGTAAGAGAGGCGAAGATGCGAGCCTCCCACTCCCCCCAAGCGTTCTACATCCTGTGCACTCTCCTTGTCCTCGCGCTGCCTTCGTGCGACTCCGACCCCTTCGGTCCGGAGGATCCGGTGATCAGGCAAACGGTAGGCCCGCAGGGCGGCATCGTGCAGTCGGAGGACGGAAACCTGACCCTGGAGTTTCCGGCGGGGGCGATTCTGCAGCCGACCGAGATTGTCTGCCGGCGTGCCTCCGAGCACGAGATCCCGGGCAACGGCGTGCAGACGCACGCGTACGACTGCCAGCCGGAGGCTCTCCAGCTCCAGGCACGCGTCCGGGTGAGAATTCGCTTCGACCCCGAGACCGTGTGCGACGGCTGCGAGAAGGAGAAGCTGCGGATACGCCAACGGGACCGCCTGCAGCAACAGCAGCAGTGGAACGACTGCGGACAGCACCAGCTCAACCTGCAGCAGGGCTGGGCCGAGGGCTGGACCCAGCGACTCGGTCTGCTCGTCCTGGTGATCGCGGAGGCATGAATGCACGACTCGAGCGGAAGGGTCCCGGTCCGGCGTCCGGCGGCTAGCGGGCGCGCGGTGGGCCGACGACAGGGCTGTCCGTTCCGGGATGTGCCGGATGTATAGATGGAGAATTCTGTGGGCAGAAGGGCCGGCGGGCTTTGACCGTGGGCAAAAGAGGCCGGTGATCCTCGCTGTGGGCGAAAGAGGCCGGTGAAGCCGCCGCATCTGATGACAGGGCCGATGGGCTCGGCCCAGAGATGCGGAGATGTGTTATGTCAACGTCAGCGTTACGCGGGCTGCTGGTGGCGGTGCCCGTGGTCTGTCTCCTAGCCACCGCATGTGACGGCAACTTCCCCCTGCAACCCAAGCACACCGATTCTCCCTCGTTCGCGCAAGGCGGAGGAGGGGGTGGAGGCGGTGGGGGCGGCAAGCCGCCCACCACGGCGGGCAACAACCTCTCGTTTCCGGTGATCTGGTCCGACGGGGTGACCAAGGCCCTGCGCGGGACGTACGGCACACCGGATCTCAATTTTCTCGACCTCTGGTACGTGCCGTCGGACGGCACCTTCCCCATCTACCTCGGAGACGGCACACCTCCACCTAACCCGCTGCCGCCCGGGGATTACGCCTACCAGCAGCAGGGACCGAGCACCTGGCAAGCGGAGTCCGCGGACTGGTCTTCGTCTGGTCCGCTCGACGTCAGGTGGATCGACTGGGGCGACAACCTGGAATCGGTCGACTGGTACACCCGATCGATGGTCCGCACCGAGGTGGTGCTGATCCAGGACCTTGCGACCCCGATGCTCGGCTACGAAATGCTGCACCTGGAAGGGTGGGGCATCGACGAGCTGTGGGGCGTGAAGGCGGCCGGCGGCGCTCCGGTTTCATACCCCAGTCTTCAAGCCACCGTCTACTCCGGCTGCGCGCGCCTCGCCATCCAGCGGCTGAACGTTCTGCGGGAAGACCCGGCCCTGGTCGCCCTCACCTGGGACCCGACTACGAGTAGTTGGACCGACCCCACGGGTGCGAGCCTGATCAACGCGCCGATCTTCAACAAGGCGGTCTATGAGGGCGGGGACGGCCCCGGCTACTACTCGGCGGAGATCAACGTCAAGGGCAAGGTCATCTACGGCTACACGTGGAATGTGAGATCCCTCAACGACGGGGCCGGGGACTACCGGGTCACCTTCAGCCTCGATACGGCCAACTGCCCGTACAACCTGAACACGTTCTTTGTCGACGGCGTCACTGAAATCTTGCCGCCGGCCGAAGAAGAGGCCGTCACGGAGGGCGACGACGGCAGCGGCGGAGGCGCCGTCCCCGAAATCGATTTCACAAACGACCTGACCTACATCGACGTCCGCATCCTCCAGCGGGGAGGTGGAGCAGGCGGTGGGAGTGGCAAGCCCACCGGCGGCGGCAAAGGCAAGAACAACTAGGACGCATGCGCGTCCAGGAGTTCCCCGCCGGGTGCGTGGTGCCCGGCGGGGGCAGAAAGGATGAATGAGATGAGGGCCAAACGGGCACGACGGAAGGCGAGAGCCTCCACGGCCAGCCGGCTGCTGCCGGCGCTGTTCGTCGGAATCGCCGGCTGCGCGGACGCGCTCCCCATGCAACCCGACCTGGCGGAGTCCAGGGCCGGCCGAAGTGGCGGGGTCCACTTCACGGGCAGCCTGGATCTGACCTGGCCGGGCGGCAAGGGAGCGGGCGCGCCGAGCGGCTCCGCACGCATCTCGCAGGCGGAGATCGCGGCGTTCCCCGGGGTCCCGGCCGGGAATCCCGGACAGGGCCAGTTCACGTACCGCGTGGTCAACGAGGACGGAACGGTACACCGGGAGATCGGCGTCAAGCTGACCTATGTCGGCCTGGAGGATCAGAGCACCAACCCGGGCGAGGTTCGGTTCGTGGGGGTGGTGATCTCGGACACCAAGCCGTGCGGAGGCTCGCAGCACGGGGGCGGCGGCTGCTCGCACGATGACGGCGGCTGCTCACACGATGACGGCGGCGGCTGTTCCCACGACGACGGAACGACGCACGACGATGGCGGCTGTTCCCACGACGACGGGACGACGCACGACGACGGCGGTTGCTCCCACGACGACGGGACGACGCACGACGACGGTGGTTGCTCCCACGACGACGGGACGACGCACGACGACGGCGGCTGCTCAGGAGGAGGCGGCTCTGGCGGGCACGAACCCGGTGGCGGTGGCGAGCCCGGCGGGCCGGGCGGCCGAGTCACGGGCGCCGATTGTCGCATTGGCCAGGTGGTGATCGGCTGGGCACTCGATGGTGCCACGCCCGCGGTGGCGGGCGATCGCATCTCCTGGAAATGGATGGCGCCGGACGCTCCGAAGGTGCTCGCGATCCAGTCGGCCATCGATGCGGAGCTCGAGATCCCCTGGCCGTGCAAGCTGTGCGAGAAGGAAATCCTGGGCGGCAACCTGACGCTAACCATGAGATAGAGACACCGACGACGGGTACCGCGCCCGACAGGACCCGTGGGCTTCCAAAGCCACGGAGGGATCGCCCGCCCTGCCCAATCCTGTCGGGCGTGGCACCCGTCTCTCTCCCGATGCCGGGATGGAGCGTTCTCCCCCGGCACCGGCGGATTGACCAGGAGGAGAGATATGAATGCGCGAACCGTAACACCAGGGATCGCTCTGGCACTCGCGCTCCTTGCCGCGGCTGTGATCGGCGGGGCCTGCGATGCCAAGGATCGGGCCGGTTCGCCAGTCTTCGAAGTGTCCAGCGAGGATCCAACCGAGGCGCTCGGCCTGGCAATCCAGGACGAGTACCGGGTGGAGAGAACGTACGCGAGGGTGCTGACGGAGCATGGTGACATCGGCCCGTTCGATCACGTAGTGCTCGCGGAACAGAAGCACATCAACGCCCTCACGGGGCTCTACACGACCCGGGGACTGAACGCGCCGTCCGACCCGTGGCAACCGGAGGACATTCCGTCTTTCGCCACGCTGCGGCTGGCGTGCGAGGCGGGAGTCGCGCTGGAGGAGGCGAACGTCGCGTTGTACGACGGCCTGCTGACCGGAGAGCTGCCAGCCGACGTCCGCACGGTGTTCCTGAACCTCCAGGCGGCCTCACGAGACCATCACCTGCCGGCCTTCCAGCTGTGCGTGGCGCAGCAGGAGGTTCCCGAGGAGCCGCCCGCAGAACCTCCGACGGAACCGCCGGAAGAATCGGACCTGTACGACCGGCTCGGGCTGGCGATCCAGGACGAGTACCGGACGGAGGGGACGTACGCGAAGGTGCTAACGGAGCATGGCGACGTCAGCCCATTCGATCGTGTAGTGATCGCGGAACAGAAGCACATCAACGCCCTTACGGCGCTGTATGCCGTCCGGGAGTGGCCGGTTCCGGGGAGCGACTGGCAGCCGGAGGACATTCCGTCTTTCGCCACGCTGCGGCTGGCGTGCGAGGCGGGAGTCGCGCTGGAGGAGGCGAACGTCGCGTTGTACGACGGCCTGCTGACCGGAGAGCTGCCGGCCGACGTCCACACGGTGTTCCTGAACCTCCAGGCGGCCTCGCGGGACCATCACCTGCCGGCGTTCGCGCTGTGCGTGGCGCAGCAGGAGGTTCCCGAGGAGCCGCCAGAGGAACCCCCGGAGGAGTCGGACCTGTACGTCAGTCTTGGGCTGGCGATCCAGGACGAGTACCGGACGCAGGGTACGTACGCGAAGGTGCTGGCGGAACATGGCGACGTGACGCCATTCAGCAATATACTTGTGGCAGAAACCGCACACGTCGGCTCGCTGTCGGCGCTGTATGCCGCCCGGGAGTGGCCGGTCCCGGGCAGCGACTGGCAGCCGGAGGATATCCCGTCTTTCGCCACGCTGCTGCTGGCGTGCGAGGCGGGAGTCGCGCTGGAGGAGGCGAACGTCGCGCTGTACGACGGCCTGCTGGCCGGAGAGCTGCCAGCCGACGTCCGCACGGTGTTCCTGAACCTCCAGGCGGCCTCGCGAGACCATCACCAGCCGGCGTTTGCGCGCTGCGCCGGGAATTCACGGTAAGCGTAGCGAAGAGCGAGCGCGCGCATCGCTCGAGCCGGCATCCGGGCATCGAGCGGTGGCACAACATCCCGGCGGAAGGCTTGGGAAACGGGCTTGACAGGCAGACCGGGCGTCAGGCGAAGGGTACGAGCGCGGGGGCGAAGTCGTTCCCGGGGAGGGCCCACTCCGGCCCGGACGGAGCCGGGGACCAGGCTCAACTATCTTCCGCCCGAGGTGCCCGTTGCGGGGCTGTACCGGCGCCACCGGGAGATGATCTACCGCCTGGGACTCCGTCTCTGCCACGATGATGCCTTTGCCGAGGACCTGGTGCAGGAGACCTTCGCTCACGCGCTGCAAGGCTGGGACAAGTTTGACGGCCGATGTGAGCCGTCCAGCTGGCTGTACACGATCGCGGTCCACGCCCATCGTCGCGTGCAACGACGTCGGGCGGGACAGCCCCGCCAAATGGACTGCGTCTGCCGAGCCGATAGCAGGACCGCGGCGGATGACCTTGCCGACCCGGCGGAAGTGACGGAGAGACTGGAGTGGGTTCGGAAGGCCGTGAACGGGCTCGCGATCCGCTATCGACTGCCGGTGGTGCTCCGCTACTACGGAGACCTTACCACCGGCGAAATCGCGCAGGTTCTGAGCGTCAGCGAGGGCACGATACGCTGCCGACTGTTTCGCGGACGGCAGATCCTGGCAGAGGCCCTTCGGGACGGGGTGCACCCGGCAGACGCGGAACGCGGCACGGACTCGGACAAGGCCTCGCCTTCTCGAGCGAAAGAAATGTGCGATGGGTGCGCGTCGGTCTTCGGGTCTCTCAAGCTGGCCGACAAGTGCTGTCGCGAGTTCATCTACGGGTGTGGGGACGGCTAGCACGGATGGCCTACCATAAAGACAGGCCCGTGCCGTGGCCTTCCGCATAGGTTCGCGCGCTCCCGATGGCAGAAGAGCCCCGTTACGGCGGGGCTCTTTGCGTTTCCGGGGCGACCCGTTCTCGCCAGGCCTACCTCCCCACCAGGTGCCGGTCGAACCACTCGACCATCGCACCGATGTAGTCGGGCGGATTCTCCGGTTCCCGCCTCACCCGTCGACCGTCGATCTCCACCGATTCGAATCGCGCGCCGTGCCCTCCACCGGGCACGCGCAGCAGGCTCGCCTCGACCCCCGCCGCCTCGAGGGCGGCGTGCATCTGGACAGAGAGTTCGAACGGCACGACCGGGTCCTCGTCCCCGTGGATCAGGAGGAAGGGAGGGTCGTCCGGGGTCACGTACAGGATCGGGGAGGCTTCGACGAGTTGCTGGAGTTCGACGGTCCCCTCCCGCCCGGCGTTGTCCCTGAAGCCGAAGAGAGGCGCGGCCGGATCGCCCCGGAGATCCGCCGGTGCAGCTCGCGCTACCACGCACTGCACCTTCGCGGATTCGCGGTTGATCGGGCTCGGATCGTTCGGATCTCCGTCCCCGTCCAGCACCCCGAGCATGCTGACGAGGTGCCCTCCGGACGAGCCTCCCATCGCCCCGATGTGCGCGGGGTCGATCCCGTATTCGTCCGCGTGATGCCGGATGAAGCGCACGGCGCGTAGCACATCCTCCACGGGGGCGGGATACCGGAACCGTGGGGCGGCCCGATGGTTGAGGTTGAAGACGGTGTAGCCGGCCTCCACCAGCGGCAGGCCGTATACGGCTTCCTGTCCGGACCGCGTGAGAGGCGTCGCGTCCAGGCTGAGCTCCCGCGTCCAACCGCTGCCCGAGATCAGGACGATCCCGTACCCGTTGGGCTTCTCCGGATAGTAGACGTCCATCAACAGGCCGAGGCCCGAGTACATGCCGTACACGACGTTTCGTTCGACCCTCGCCTGCGCGTCCGCCGTCCGGGCTGCCGTCAGGAAGCCCAGGGCGAGAAGCAAGGCGAGGACCCAGTGAACGCTGGTGCGATGAATCCCGTTCATATCGCTTCCTACATGATCCTCGTGAGATACGGCATGCCGATGGCCAGCAGCGCCGCCAGGTAGATCAGGCCGAACATCAGACCCAACCTCCAGAACTCGGCTCGAGAGACGAAGCCGCTGGCGTAGTAGACCGGTGCCGGGCCGGTGGCGTAAGGCGTGATCACGCCCATCAAGCCCAGCGAGTAACAGAGCAGCAGCGCGAAGGGGAGAACCGGAAGCCCGGGCACGGCGTGACCCACCGCCAGGATGACCGGAAAGACGGCCGCGGTGTGGGCGGTGAGACTGGCGAACATGTAGTGGACCAGGAAGAAGAAGGCCACCAGGCTCGCCATGATCACCGTCACGGGGAGACCCGTCAGCTTGCTCGAAAAGGTCTCCGCGATCCATGCGATAATCCCGAGCTCGTTGAGCCCGCCGGCTAGGGCCACCAGCGTGGCGAACCAGACCAGCATGTTCCACGCGGTCTTGTTGCCGAGGATGTCGTCCCACTCGATCACGCGCAGGACGATCATCAGGGAGATGATGATGAGCACGACCGTGGTGGCGCTGATGAAGTCACCGCCGAAGATCCACAGCCCCAAGGCCAGCAGCACCAGGGCGCCCATGATCCGTTCCTTGGGCCCGGCCCGGCCCATTTCCTTCAGCTCCCGGGCGGCCCAGGCCGGGACCTTGTCGCTGGAGCGAATCTCCGGGGGATTGAGCACGTAGGTCAGCAGCGGCACCAGTCCGAGGAGGACCAGGCCCACCGGCAGCGCCCCCAGGAGCCACTGTCCCCAGGCAATCTCGAGCCCGACCGTCTCCCGGACGAAGGCGATGGCCAGGAGGTTGGGAGCCAGCGCCGTCAGGAACAGCATGCTCGTGACGCCCGTGGCGGCAAACGCGGTCCACATTAAGTAGCTGCCGATCCGGCGCGCGGTGGGCCCCGGCGCGGAGTCGAACAGGGCCGGGATATTTCGGATGATCGGGTAAATGGTTCCGCCGCTGCGCGCGGTGTTGGAGGGCATGGCCGGAGCGAGAACCAGGTCCGCCAGCGCGACGGCGTAGCCGAGACCGAGAGACCGGCGGCCGAGGTGCTTCACGAGGACGAGCGCCACGCGACGGCCCAGGCCGCTCCGCTCGTAGCCCATCGACAGCATGAAGGCGCCGAAGATCAGCCACACCGTGGCGTTGGAGAAGCCGCTCAGACCCCAGCGGAGAGACTCGGCCGGCGTGGTCCCCACGTGCCCGAGCGTCGTGGCGAGCGTCACCCCCAGAAGCCCGATCGCGGGCGTAGGGATGGGCTCCAGGACCAGCCCGACCAGAACGCCGAGGAACAGGGCGAAGTAGCGCCAGGCGTTGGGCTCGAGGCCGTCCGGCGTGGGCAGCAGCGCAACCATGGCCCACACGGCGAGGGGTAGAGCCGCTCTCCACCACTGCGCTCGCGGTACGGCCACGCCGGTCGTCAGCTCCGCGCGATCCGCTTCAGGATGGCGTCCACGACGTCGCGGGTGGACGCCGTTCCGCCCAGATCCGGCGTTCTCGTCTCACCGTCCGCCGACGCGTTCCGGACGGCGCCATCGATCAGGCTCGCGGCTTCCTTCTCGCCCAGGAAGTCCAGCATCATCGCACCGCACGAGATCATCCCCAGCGGACTGGCGATCCCCTTGCCGACGATGTCGGGCGCAGACCCGTGCACGGGCTCGAACATGGACGGATAGGTCCGCTCCGGGTTGATGTTTCCGCTGGGAGCGGCGCCCAGGCTCCCGCAGATCGCCGCGCCGAGATCGGTCAGGATGTCCCCGAACAGGTTCGAGCCCACCACGACGTCCAGCGACTCGGGTGCGAGGACGAAGCGGGCCGCCAGCGCGTCGATCAGCACGCGCTCCACCGTCACGTCGGGGAAATCCGCCGCAACCTCATCCACGACTTCATCCCAAAAGGTGTAGGCGTGCTGCTGGGCATTGGACTTGGTCGCGCTCACGAGCCGGCCCCGACGGCTGCGGGCAAGATCGAACGAATAGCGGGCGACCCGCTCCACGCCGGTGCGGGAGAAGATCAGGGTCTGGACCGCCGTCTCGATCGGATGCCCCACGTGGGCGCGCCCCCCCGCGCCCACGTACTCCCCCTCGGTATTCTCGCGGACGACCACGAAATCGATGTCCCCGACCTCCTTGCCGGCCAGCGGGCTGGGGATGCCGGGGAGGATCTGGCTCGGCCGCAGGCACACGTACTGCTGGAAGCCCTGGCAGATCGGAATCCGGAGGCCATGCAGCGACACGTGATCCGGAACGCCCGGAAAGCCGACGGCGCCGAAGTAGATCGCGTCGAACGGCTCCAGCGTCTTCAGGCCGTCCTTCGCCATCATGCGTCCCTGGGCGAGGTAATAGTTGCAGCCCCACGGGAACTCCTCGGTGGCCAGCCGGAAGTTGCCCACGGCCTCTGCGGCGGCATTCAGGACTTCCATGCCTCCGGGAGCCAGCTCCCCGCCGATTCCGTCGCCCGGGATCAGCGCGATGTGGTATTCGTTCATAGTGGAGGCATCCTACCGGGAGCCACAGAGGGGCGCCAGCAGAGTGCCGCTTGTGGTCCGCAGGAGAACCGGTGCGCCAGCTCCCCGGCTGTCCGGCCCTAGCGCTCCGTTCTCCGGTGGACGACGCGACCGTCCAGGATCACCAGCCGGGGTCGCCGAAGATTCCCGATGTCCTCCAGCGGGTTCCCATCCAGCAGCAGCAGGTCCGCGAGCTTCCCGACCTCCAGGGTGCCCAGCACATGGTCGACTCCCTCCGCCTCGGCCGCCCTGACG
>JBDHIQ010000078.1:0-19889 GCA_039587395.1 Gemmatimonadota bacterium | reverse complement strand
GCTGCTGCCAATCGTCGGCATCATCGATTCGGCCCGGGCGCGAGACATTATGAACGCCACCCTCGCCAAGATCGGGGAAACGCAGGCCAGAATCTTCATTCTGGATATCAGCGGTGTAGGGGTTGTCGACACGGCAGTCGCCAATAATCTGATCAAGATCACTCGTGCGACACGCCTGATGGGCTGCGAGTGTACGATCTCCGGGGTCTCTCCCGCCATCGCGCAGACGATCGTCGACCTGGGGATCGAGGTGGGCCGCATCAAAACCACCGCGACGATGAAGGACGCTCTCGCTGATGCGTTCACGCGCGTCGGGATGCAGATCACGACCGCCGGCTGATGGTTGAAGGTCGTGGCGGCGTCGAACGCATACCGCTTCAGATCTCGCGGGACTGCGTCGTAGCATCCATTCAGGTAGATCTCGACGAGCACGTACTCCGCCGGTTCCGAGATGATCTACTGGGCCTGATTCACCGATCGGGCCTGGTAGCCGTCATCTTGGATGTGTCTGGCGTCGATCTCATGGACGGACAGGATTTCCAGGCTCTGCGCAAGATCATCGCGATGACTGAGCTCATGGGTTCGCGATGCATCGTCGCGGGTCTCCAGGCAGGTGTCGTGGCGTCTCTCGTCGAACTCGAGGTGGATCTGGAAGATCTGGAAACGACGCTGAACCTGGATGCCGCGTTCGAAGCCCTTGACTCCACGCGGATATCAGAGCCTCTGATCGATGAGCCGGCCTTTTCGGAGTCGCAGATCCGGGCACAGGATGAGGAACTGGCGCGCTGGGATCCGGACTCCTTCGTGGACGATGATGACGGATAAGAGGCGGCGCGTCCCTGTCTCAGGTGAACCCGATGTAGCCCGTGCTGTCTTAGAAGCGTCGCGTCTGGCAAGACGCGGCGGGTTCTCCGAGAGCGGTGTTGATCGGGGTGATCAGCGACTCCGGTCGGTCAGGGATCGAAGTTGTTGTCCGTGACGATGGTCCCGGAATCGCGAATCTGAGAAAAGCCCTCGAAGACCACTACAGCACGAGTGGCACTCTCGGTCTCGGGTTGCCAGGCGTCAAACGCATGATGGACAATTTCGAAATCGAGTCTGAGCCCGGCAAGGGAACGGTCGTCACCATCCGGATGTGGCGGCAATCGGTCCGTCCGAAAACGAATCCGATGCTGCGACGAACGGCGGTACTTCGCGAAGATCGACGGCGCCGCACCCGAGGTTGGGGAGGTGTGCTCCGTGGCGAGGACGGTCGGGAAGATGTGGAGTGCGCCTACTTCACGCGCCCTTGCCTGGGCGAGCGTGTAAACGGGGACGGGCTGTTGCTCGAGCGGCGCGGCGAGCTTGTGTTCGTGGCTCTCGTCGACGGACTCGGACACGGTCGGGAGGCCCACAAAGTGGCTTCCGGCGCGGTGACCCGTCTGCGTGGGAATTGGCCTCCCGATGTCTCCGAGGCGATGCATGATCTGAACGCACTCCTCACCGGCTCGATCGGCGCCGCGGTTGGCCTGGCGTTGTTGGACCTGAGCGTGCGGGAGCTGCGCTTCGTCGGCATCGGGAACACGGTTGTGCGATCCATGGGCCAGCGGGCCAGGCGATTGATGTCGGTGGAAGGCAACCTCGGGACCAAGCTTCGTACTCTCAAGGAGCAACGTGTTCGATTGGGCACGGAGGAACTGGTTCTCTTTTACACGGACGGTGTGCGCGATCGGTTCGAGCTCGAGGACTATCCCCAGATGCGCTACGAGGCCGCAAAGACCGTTGCCCAAACCGTCGTTGAGCGATTCGGAAGGTCACACGATGATGCCACATGCATCGCCCTGAGATGTCTGGCGTGATCGAGCTGGGTACCGTCCGGCTGTCCCACCCGGAATCCGTGAGAGAAGCTCGCAACAAAATCCGGGTTCTCGCATTGGAACTGTCAGATGATGCAGTTCTATCCACACGGGTCGCGACGGCCGTTTCGGAGATGTCGCGCTTGCTGGTACACGAGGGACGGGAGCCGATCATCGAGGTGGGAATTAGGCTCTCCGATGGCAGCTCCTACCTGGAAATCGCCTTTGCCGATTCGGAACCGGTGTCTCGACCAGATTATCTGGCCACCTTCTTCGACCGACTGGAATCGGGAACGTCGTCGGCCGCGGAGTATGCGGTTCGTGCGAGCTGCCGAATTGGTGAGGCGACCGCTCTGGACGAGCAGTTCGTGTACGGACTGAGGCGGGTGCTGGAACAGCAGTCTCGCGATGAGCTCATGGCCGAGCTGCAGGTCAAGAACCAGGAACTGGTTGAGTCGTTCGAGAACCTACGTCGCACAACGTCCGCCAAGGAGCGGATGGAGAGCGAGCTGAACATCGGACGCGATATTCAGATGAGCATGTTGCCGCTCGAGTTCCCGGCGTTCCCACACCGCGCCGAATTTGACGTGCACGCTACGCTTGTCCCGGCCCGGGAGGTGGGGGGGGACTTCTACGACTTCTTCCTCATTGACGAAGATCGCCTGTGCCTTTGCATTGGTGATGTCTCTGGCAAGGGGGTGCCTGCGGCCCTGTTCATGGCTGTCACCAAGACGTTAATCAAGTCCAGGGCCAGCAACGACCTCTCACCAGCGAGCATTCTCACACATGTCAACAACGAGATCAGTCATCAGAACGAAGCCTCCATGTTCGTGACGATCTTCCTTGGCATTCTGGATCTGCGATCTGGTTCGCTACGGTACACCAATGCCGGCCACAATCCGCCGTACCTGAAGGCACGGGACGGAGATGTCCTGCGTCTCGATCGCCGTCACGGGCCAGTCATCGGGGCGGTCGAGGATCTGGTATACGGCGAAGACGAGGTCTCACTGTCGCCAGGTGACATGCTGCTCCTGTATACCGACGGCGTCACGGAGGCCATGAACGTGTCCGGGGAACTCTACGAGGAGCAGAAGCTGGTAAGTGTCCTGTCACGGGAGTTAGCCACCGTAGAAGCGATGGTTGGTGAGACGGTGGATGACGTGTGGCACTTCCAGGGCGAGGCACAGCAGGCAGACGACGTGACGGTCCTGGCCGCTCGATACGCCGGTACCGGGGCTGGCGAAGAGATTCACGGGTTCGAGCTGCTTCTTGAAAACCGCCTCGAAGAGATTGACAAAGCCAATCGCGAGTTTAACGCGTTTGCAGAGGAGCACTCGCTATCACCTGCCGTCCGACGCCAGATGAACCTTGTCCTCGACGAGTTGCTGAACAACACGATCTCCTACGCTTTTGAGGACGAGGATACACACCAGATCAAAGTAGAGATCGAGCTCAAGTTTGGCCGACTGGTCATGACGATCGTGGACGACGGGATCCCCTTTAATCCGTTCGTGGGGCCGGAACCCGACACGTCCCTCTCAGTGAGCGAGCGCGATATTGGAGGTTTGGGCGTCCACCTGGTACGCAACGTGATGGACGAAGTCTCCTACAACCGACGAACGGATACAAACGTCGTCATTCTGGTCAAACATCTGGACGATCTGTCGGACGACTGATCGAGACTTGGATTAAGGAGTGGGGATGAACATTACTACGAGAGAAGAGGGCGGAGTCGCTATCGTTGGATTCGAGGGCAATCTCGACACGAACACCGCGCCCGATGCCCAGGAAGCGTTGAGCGGTATTCTCGATGACGGAGCCGACAAGATCCTTGTCGATTTCGGCGAGCTTGACTACATCAGCAGTGCTGGCCTCAGGGTCCTGCTGGCGACCGCCAAGCGAATGACGACAGCGGGCGGAGCCTTCCATATCTGCTCCCTCAACGAGACTGTGAACGAGGTCTTCGAGATCTCAGGATTCAGCATGATCTTCAAGGTATTCGTGGACGAGAGCGAGGCTCTTGCCGCGTTCTGACTCGAAGCCCCCGGCCCTCTGACTTCACGACATGACTGTCATCCGGGAGGATTCTCGCCTTCGCAGCACCTGGGATGCACTAATCCTCGCGCTGATAGTGCTCACGTGCGTGCTCGTTCCTTATCAGGTTGCCTTCCAGCACCAGGTGGATTGGGCCGGAACGGTCCTGCTTTACGTCGTCGATCTGTTCTTCCTCTTCGATGTCTTCCTGAACTTCCGCACCAGCTATCGCCACCAGGGAGCGGAAGTGACGGACCGGGCCATGATCCGGAGGCGCTACCTGACCGGCCTGTTTGCCGTGGACCTCCTGGCAGCACTCCCGTTGGACGCGCTGCTACTGACCATGCCCGGAGTCGAGTTGAACGGCGTATCGTTGGTCCTGCTGGTGCGCCTCGTTCGACTTCTCCGGATCGTACGGCTGTTCGTGATCTTCCGACGCTGGGAAAGTCAGAGCCGGACCAACGCCGGCTTCCTGCGGATCAACAAGTTCTTCACGGTCATACTGCTCCTGCTGCACTGGGTGGCCTGTGCCTGGTTTCTGATTCCCTTCATGGAGGGCTTTCCGGTCGACTCCTGGGCCACTTCAGAGGGAATCGAGGCGTCGACTCCGGCTACGCAGTACATCCGGTCCATGTACTGGGCTATCGTCACCATGACGACCGTGGGCTTCGGCGATATTACGCCCCACCGCAACATCGAGTACGTGTTTACCATGGTGGTGATGCTGCTTGGAGCAACGCTATACGCGTTCATCATCGGTAACATCGCATCCCTGGTCAGCAACCTGGATTCCACCAAGGCAGCCTTCTGGCACCGGGTCGAGAGCGTCAATCAGTACCTCCGGTCCCGGCGCGTTCCACCGGAGCTCAACGAGCAGATCCGGAGCTACTACGAGTACATCTGGTCCCGATACCGGGGGATGGACCAGGAATCTCTGTTCTCTGATCTCCCGGCGCCTCTCCGACTCGAGGTTCTGTTCAACCTGACTCGCCGACTGATCGAGCGGGTGCCCCTGTTTCAACACTGCAGCCCCGTTCTGCGCAACGAGCTTCTGATGGCTCTCAAGCCGCAGATCTTCGCACCTGGAACGGTGGTCGTAAGGGAGGGAGAGCCCGGCAACGGAGTGTATTTCATCAGCCGGGGGACCCTGGAGATACTATCCGAGGCCGACGAGCGATCGCACGGCGCGCTCGGTCCCGGAGACTACTTTGGCGACCTGTCGCTGATTCTGGGGGAGCGCCGCACCGCATCGGTGAAAGCGCTCGATTTCTGCGATGTCTTCGTGCTGGATCGCGCCAACTTCTCGCGCATCAAAACCGAGTACGGGGAGTTTCGGGAAGTCCTGAAGAAGGTCGCGGCCGAGAGGACGGACCGAATCTCGGAACTCGTGCTGGAAGGCGTTATCCTCTGACTTTAACCTCAAGACAATAACCGACTATGGGCAGGATATGAACGCGATCATTATCGGTGACGGACTCACCCTCGAGAATCTGAGTCTCGATCACCCGCATCGGGGTTCTCGGTCCAACGTAGGCCGACGTGAGATCGAGCGCCTGATGGGAGCGGGCCGGGCGTATGGCGATGGGCCGCTACCGACGTTTCTCCGACTGGCAGCCGAAGCGGAGGCGGGAGCACCGCGGGCCCATGTCGTCCTGCTACGAGGAACGGAGCAGGATGAGGACGGAGAGCAGGATGCCGTGTCCGAACACGGCACAGAGTTCGTCGATCCCATCTCCGGGTTGGCTCACGAATTCACGCTGGTCTCGGCGCCATCCGAGGCAATCCCGGCTGATGAGCTCACACGTGCCTTCGCGGAAGTGGGCCCGGCGTCCTCAAGGTGGAAAGACGCGCACTTCCTGATCGTGGGGTGTCACACGGAGCGCCGGATCCTCGGCATCTCCTCGTTTCTCAGGAACGTACTGGGATGTGCGAACGTAGCCGTGTGCTCCCATCTGGTGGGGAGTGCCACACAGGAGGCACACTTTGCGGCGCTTCGACACACCCTTCCAAGCGCGGGGATCGAAGTGCTGCTCGACCTGGAAGATGCGGCCACCTACTGCGGACTGGAACCCGCCGACTTCGCGGAATTCGATTGCCGGCCCTGTACCATAGAGCCTGAGGAGGCGCGAAACGAGCTGGACGACTCGGAGAAGCGAATCGTCGAGCTCCTCTGCATGCATTGGACTCGCGCCCGCCTTCGTCCGCTGGCCGGCGGCTTCAGCGGAAGTCTGTTGTTTCTGGCAGATGGCTGGAAGGGAAGTGCCCGGACGGAGCCGCTAGTCGTCAAGATCGATGACTTCGCGCAGATGCGACGGGAGCTGAACGGCTATCATCAGGTCAAGGACTTCTTTGGCAAGCATGTGCCGACCTTCGGCTATCCAATCACGGGTGGCGACTCCATCGGCGTCGGGATGGACCTTGCCGCGATGGAAGGTCGTCCGCAGACCCTGCAAGATTCTTTCGAGGCTGCGGAAGGCGAAGCGGACCTATCCAGGTTTCTCCATCGATTCGACCGCGCGCTCGTGCTACTGTCAGAAAAGCTCTACTCCAACACGGAGGACCGATCCTGGGTCGCACCGTACCGCGCGTTCGGCCTGCACACGGAGCAGCAAGTCAGGTGGATGCTGGACAATTCGAAACTGGCCTTGTCCTACCTGGAAGAATCCGGATCGGAGCAGCCCGTCGTCAATCCGGAGCAGATAGCCAAACTCCTGCGGCTGGTCACGTCGAACGAGGATGGTCTGACTAGCGAGGTGTGCCTGACACACGGCGACCTGAATTTTGCCAATGTGATCTGTGACGACGGTGACAACATCTGGTTTATCGATTGGACGCACAGCGGTCAAGCGCCCGTTGAACTGGATTTTGCCAAGCTTGAAAGCGATGCGAAGTTTGTCATGAGCAAGGAGTTCGACGTACACGACCTGGGTCGCCTGCGCCGACTCGAGGAGTACTTCCTCTCACACCGCATCCCGGCCGAGGCCGGCAGCCTTCCGGAAGACCTGAAGTTCGTCAAATGGGACTTGCGCTTCCGAAAGATCCTGGACGCGGTTCGCCGCATTCGGGAGACATGCTTTGGCCTGCGCGCGGACGATGACTGGCTGGTCTATCGAATCGCGCTCCTCAAGTATGCCCTGCATACCCTCAGCTTCGACAAACGCCGCGATCGCGGGGAATGTGACCTGCCCCAGCTCATGCACGCCCTGTATTCGGTAGAAGCACTCGTCTTCGATCTCGTATCGGACGACTTCCATCTCAAGATTCGGGCGGAACGACCCGCCTCGTATCCGTCGCGCCAGCGGATCTCGATCGATGAGGCCCCGTGGCTGCTGGATTGTGACGGGTACGATCCGCCGTATCACGTGGATCCGGTGGTACTCGAGAATGACCGGACGAAAGTGGAGGGGGGCTGGGCCGACCCGGAGGACATTGGCCTGATCGCAGATGATCTCGGTGCTCTCGATGCCCGGTTCAGGGATGACGAAGGGAGACCGCTCAACCCACGCGGTCGAACAGGCATCGCCGGCCGCGGGCTGCTGGGATACTGGGGACCCAACCTGTCCGTCGCGGCCACGGTGACGCGAGCCAATCCAGACACGGGCGACACAGAGATCATGCTGGGTAGCGTGAACGACCGACCGGATCTGGCCCTGCCGAAGGGTTTCGTGCTGCGCGAAGAGCTTCCGGAGGACGCCGTTGGGCGTGTACTCGAGCACGAGCTCGGTTGGCGACGGGGCGCCTTGGAAATCGACGTGGTTTTCGAGGGGTTTACGTATGATCGGCGACAGACAGACCATGCGTGGGTGGAGACTCGTGCGTTTCTGCTGCACGGCGGAGCGGACGGTCGTTCGGGAGGATTCGAACCCGGAGGCGAATTCGACGAGGTGGGGTGGTGGCCACTGGATGCAGATACGGTCAACCGGGTGCCGTCGGACCAGGCCCGCTTCATTCGCGAGTCGATTACCAGGCTGATGGAGACCGGCATGGTCGATCGCTCCGAAGGAGAGAGCCTGCTCGAGAGAACGGGATAGCAGTGTGGCGATGAACGAACTGGAGCGACGGTGTCTCGAAGCGTATCGGGCCGGCCGGGATCCCTCGGTCGCGAATGGAGATTCCCTGGATGAATGGATCTCGTTCGGGCTCGGACTATTGCTGTTCAGCGGCCGGCTCGTAAGGGAGCATCGGATGACGTCCCTGGCCGACGCAGCCTACAAGGCAGATGGTTCGCCGGTGACACAGATGGAAGAGCAGATCGAGCTTGAGCTGGCGCGCAGACTGAGAGGTTTCGACAGGGACGCTTCCATCGTAGGAGAAGAGACGGGAGGAGAGCTTCCGCGGGTCGGAATCGGCGTGGCGGTCGATCCGATCGACGGGACGTGGTCGTTTCTGGGACGCACGGAGACCGTGACCACCGTAATGGCCGTGTTCAGGGACGGGAAGCCGTTTCTCGGTCTGATCGGGAACCCGGCTACGGGAGAGATCGGGTATGCAACCCGGGGAGGAGAAGCGCGACTGCTACAACTACCCGTGTTCGGAGAGGAGACCTCCGCCAGCACGCTCCCGATGCCGCGGCTCGACAGGGGCGAAACGCTCGTTAACCTGCATCCCGGCCCCAATGCGGGCCCTCTGAGTGGTGCTCTGTACGAAGAATGGCGCGAAGGCCGGATATCGATGATTAAATCTCCGGGCGGTTCGCCGTCATGGGCGCTTCTCGAGGCTGCGAAGGGCACGTACGTCTACGCCAACCTGTGGGGTAAGCGCCGGGCTGCCGCCTACGATCTGGCAGCCGGACTCCTCCTGGTGGAGGCAGCGGGCGGACGAGTGGCGGATTTGAACGACGAACCGATCGATCCCGTGCATCACGAAGGTCCGTTCGTTGCGGCTGTCGATGAGGCTGGCCGCCACCGGGTAATCGAGATAGTACGCAGCGTGCGAGATACTTAAATCGGTGGGTAGCACCCGGTCCGGCTGGCGGAACAGGCTTGCAGGGGCCGCGCGCACAATTCGGTGGTTCTCATTCGGTGCTGTCTTCGTGCTCAGTATGGCCGCGTTCAGCCTGGGTGTCGTCACTACCGGTGAACCTGAGCTGGGCTCTGCGCCCTGGATTGCATGGATCTACTACGCCGCTGGGTTGTTCGTATTCGGCGGAATGGACCTCGGGATTCCCACCGGCGGACCCCTGACAGGCCGTATTCTGCTCTGGACTGCCTACATTCTGGCTCCCGCAGTGACAACGACGGCCGTGGCGGAGGCCTTCCTCAAGCTGGTTCGACCTCGCTGGTTTCGCCGCAGACTGACCGATCACATGGTCGTTGTGGGCGCCGGCCAGGTTGGCCGGCTGTACGTAAACGCTGTCCGCTCGCTGGATCCCCACCGGCCGATCCTGGTTGTCGATGAGTCGAATCCGGCTGAGGGATTCCCGGACGTAGAGTCACTTCAGATCGCATCGCTGCAGCCGCCAACTCTGGACGGTCTCCAGCTCGAGACGGCACGTGGCATGGTGGCGGTGACCGGCGATGACCTGGCCAATCTCGAGATCGCATGGTCGGCCAGTGCGGCGTTCCCGGATCTCCGGGTCGCAGTGCACGTGCGGGATCTCGCGTTATTGCGCCCGGTCGAGCGCGCAGCGGCCGGAGTGCCTGCGCCGGTGGGCTTCAATACGCACCGGAGTACGGCGGCCTACCTGTACCAGATTCACCTCGCCCTCCATTTCGAGTCCACTGAATACCGGGACGTGGTGGTTCTGGGCGGTTTCGGCCGCTTCGCTCAGACCATCCTGGAGCTTCTACTGGCGGAGGCGGGGGCGGACCTGGAGACCGTGGTAGTAGTTGACTCGGACGTCGCGCCACGGCTCCGGCAGTTCGACGCGGACGTGGGACGTACACACGTGAAGGTGGACGGCCTGGACCTGGAGGTTGACGATCCAGGCACGTGGGAGCAGGTCATTTCAAGATTCGCTGAGGTAACCGCGACGCCCGTGTATGTGCTGGCCGGATCCGACGAGTTGTTGAACCTGCGAACCGCCCTGCTGCTGCGCAGAATGTCCTCGGATGCCAGGATCTTCGTGCGCTGTTTCCATCACTCACCGTTCCTGAGATCCGTGGCAGAGCAGCAGTCCATCGATCTGCTGACCTTCGAGACCGTTCTTGGCGAAGCGCTGCGCGAACACTATCACGAGTTCTTCCGGGCCGGACGCTAGCACGTTCGGTCCGCATGATATTCTGCCGGCTGGTTCGTCTGGGTCCCGCATCGAGGGTTCGAAATCCGGGCAGGTCACGCAAGGGACTACGGCAACTGTCACGGTAGCTGTAACAAAGTGTGGGGGAGTGTGCTGAAGTGTATTGAACTCAAGAGCCCGGATTTGGCCTGTACTGGAGTGTATTGAAGTGTGCGGGCTCTATACCGGGCGAATGGGGTTCTTCGTCGGCTTCGCCTGCGAGTGAGCGCGTCGCCGCTTCGCGGCTAGCTGGCGCTTGCTGACGCTGCGCGCCCGAATCTCGCCGCCCCGATTGGCAGAAAGCCCTCAACCATGCGGGCTTTCGTGCATCTATTGCTTTCCTAGCGCTCCACCCGCCCCAGGCGCTCGTCCAGCCAGGCCAGCGTTTCCCGGATCACCAGGTTGCGCGGCAGGTTGTGGCCCTCGGACTCGCTGGCGAGCCTCTTGTCGGCATCGGGCGTACCGAGCATCCGGTACAACGGCAGCGCCGAGTCCTCGTATGGAAAGTTTCGGTCGTGGATCCCGTTCAGCATGAGGACCGGCTGAGTCACCCGGGTCACGAAGTTGAACGGCTCCACCTGGGGCAGCTGTCCGGTGTTCCGCAACCCCGCCACTTCGAGGATGCCGATACGGAGACGCGGATCTACCGCGAGGGGAATGGGTCCTCGCTGGCCGCCCCAACTCCAGCCGTAATAGGCGATCTTCGTCTCATCGAGGTCTGCGCGGTGCTCCACGAGGTCCAGCGCGAGCCGAATCTGTTTGACCTGCTCGATGACGATATCCCGATACGCGATGCTGCCCTCTTCGACGTCGGTCGGGGCTCGGATCCGTCGCTCGAACGTTTCCGTCAAGACCGGGAAAAGCAACGCCCGACCGCTCCTGACAACGAAGTCGATGTTGAATCCGCGGTACTCGTCGATGGAATTCAGCCAACGTGCGTTTGAACCGGGCCAATACACCACGGTCTGGAGGGGGCGTTGGCCGGTCTTGGGCAGGTAAAGATAGACGATCATGCGCTCGTTCATGAAGGACGCATCGAGGGTGATCTTCTCTCGGATCCAGTCGCGCGCGGTGTCCGCTTCCACCACCTGTGGATCGAGCGGGATGCGATCGTATTCATAGAGTTGCCGGTACACCGCGAAAACCTCGTCGCTGACCGGCCGCGCGTCGGGCCCGTATGTGTGCGGAACCAGAGGGGCCGGCTCGCGAGCTCGATCGAGGTTCGTCTCATCCAGATACTCGATGAGTCGGAACCCGTTTGAGGTGGAGCGATCGAAGGGAGTCACGACGGTAGGGCCCGGGAACTGATACTCCGCGTCGTTCCATCCTCCGCCGAGCAGATACCGCTCCCCGTCGGCCTCGTTATAGCACCACTCGCGGACGTTGCCCGCCATGTCGAGGTTTCCGTACCGAGCGATGGCGGCATACTGCCCGACCGCTGCCGTGCCCGAGCCGTCGAAGTTGCTGCCCGGCACAATCCAGGCGGCCGCCCAGCCGTAGGCTGCGGGGTACCAGTGGTGGATCGTCGGGAGGTCTGCCCCGGCGAACTCGGCGTACGCCGCCGCCTCGTACCAGCTGATTCCGGCCACCGGATGCTCACCTTGGTTCGGCAGGTAATCTCCGACCTCCCAGGTGCTCGGTCCCGGTTGTCCCGTGCGGTCGACGAAGCGTGCCATCGCTTCCTCCCACGAAATCTCCCGACCGTTCTCGACGAACGGCTCGGTCCAGTACCCACGCTTCTCGTAGCCACCCGCGTCGACGAACTCCTTGTACTCGCGGTTGGTCACCTCGTACCGGCCCAGACGATACGGACCCAGCTCAACGCCGAGGTCCGGGGGCGTCCAACCCGGGATCCAGATGAAGTCGTCCGGCTCCGAGGAATCCGGTTGGAGCTCCAGCGTTGGGAGGGGTAACCAGTGGGCTGTCGCGGCGACCGCGGGGCGATAGCCCTCCAACTCGAACCGGAGCTTCGACAGGCCGAAGGGGAAGGGGACGCTGTCCAGTGGTGTCGTTCCCAGCACTTCCCAAGCATCTTCGGGCGCCCTGTATGCCTTGCGGTACACGGTGGCCCCGGGAGGCTCCGTGCTGAAGTTCATTCGCCAGGAGAAGAGAGGCCACAAGGCCTGAACGGCGCTGTCGTTCGGTGCCTGATTGTCGGCTTCCTTTGTCAGCGCGTACGCCTCCTCCCACGCCCCCTCTTCGGCCAGCCGCTCAATCTCGTACAGGGTCTCGGCGGCAATCGCATCACGGTCGCCGCGCGTCGCCATCCAGCCCGCGAACGCCAGGAGCAGAACGGTTGCACCTGCCAGAGCCAGCTTCCAGACGCCAGATCCGATTCCGGACTTAGGCGAAGGTGCCGGTTCGAACGGGCTCCGAACCGCAACTTCTCCTTCCAGCGCCAGGGCGAAGTCGGCAGCAGAGTCGAACCGGTCGGCGGGCGTCTTGGCGAGGGCCGTGTGGACGGCGGCTTCCACGGCCGGGGGTACAGTGTCACGCAAGAGCGACAGCCGCGTCGGGCTCTCGGTCAGCACCTTGACCAGAATTGCCTGTGCCGTCGAGCCAGCGTGAGGCGTGTCGCCGCTCAGCATCTCGTACAGTATACAGGCCAGCGAGTAGATGTCGCTCGCCGGGCCGAGAGAACGATCGCCGGTCGCTTGCTCGGGGCTCATGTATTGGGGTGTCCCGATCGACATCCCCGTCTCGGTAAGGCGGGTTCCTCCTGCGGCGCTCACAGCCAGCGAGATACCGAAGTCGGCCACCACCGCCTGATCTTCCTGCAGCAGGATGTTCTCGGGCTTAATGTCCCGGTGCAGCACCCCTTGCCGGTGGGCGTAATCCAGGGCCTGGGCCACCTGAGTCACGATGCGGAGCGACTCTTCCAGGCCAAGCTGCTTCTCCTCTTTCAAACGCGTGCGGAGGGATTCGCCCCCGACCAGCGGCATAACGTAGAAGAGGAAAGAGCCCGCCTCACCAGAGTCGAACAGAGGCAGAATGTGCGGGTGCTGGAGATTGGCCGTCGTGCGGATCTCGGCAAGGAACCGCTCGGCCCCGATCACGGCGGCGAGGTCCGGCTTGAGGACCTTGATCGCCACCTGTCGGTCGTGCTTCAGGTCCCTGGCCAGATAGACGGTAGCCATTCCGCCTTGGCCGAGTTCTCGCTCGATCTCGTAGCGGTCACCCAGAGCATCTTTGAGGTGCTCAACATCCACGGACATAACGGCCTCGGGTGGCTGGAAGTGCTGACTAGGTAAGCTAGCAACTCTGTGGTGGACCTGTCATTAGCTAGAGTCCAGCCACGACTGTCACGGTAGCTGTAACGGAATTGTGGGGAGGTTGTTGCTGCTGCGGCGTTTCGAGGCCTCTGGTGTCGCCCGCGCCGGCGTGCTGATCCAGGCCGGGGTCGGGGCGACCCGCGTGGTCGTCTACGACTCGGCCGGAAACGAGCTCCGAGACCTCGCCCGCAGTCCGTGAATTGACGGTCACGAAGGCTGTCCGGAGGCGGTTTAGCGGGGCCACGTCGCTGACAGCGCGCCGGCCGCCTATCTCGGCGGCAGGTACTCCAGCGCATCGATCAGGACCATCTTCGGGTGATGCCTGATCAGCTCTCGGAGGATCGGGGCGTGCCCCGAACCGAAGATGACAAGGACCCGGTCCCCCGGCTCGGCGATGCATTGGAGGTTGGCGAAGATCTTGATGTTTCGCTCATACCAACGGGTGACCAGGTCGGCACCGACATAGGTATCTCCCGCTCCCACACCCGCGAACCGCATGTAGGTACCGTGATCCTCCGCCAGGTGCTGTGGCTCGTTGACTGCCCGAAGGATCTCTCCGATCGTGTTCTCCCGTTGGCGACGGTTGGCCTCCGCCTCGATTCGAGCCAGCTCCTCCTCCACGAAGGTCACGAAGTCCAAATCGTGAACCTTGGCGTACTCCATCATGGCCGGGAAGGGAAAGTCATTCCGGTAGTCGATGGGGTAGAGGGTCTCGTGGTCTAGCATCGCGGCCAGTCGGAAGCCCAGCTGCTGTTCCTCACTTCGGGAGAGCTCATGGCGACCCGATCGGTACGCCTCGTAGAGGCTATCGAGGCGCGCCGCCGATGTGGGAAGGGACTCGATGGCGATCTTGGTCGGCCGGAAACCCGCAAGCGCTTGCACCACTTCATGAATCTCGGCCTGCTTATCGGGCAGGAGCACGTCCGCGATCTCGGGCTTAGATATGTCCCGCCCTGGATTCGCAAAATGGTAGGTGCCCAGGACGAGCACCCGCGTCGTCTCCGAGACCTCTCCCGACTGGGCGAACAAGGGAGGCGCCGCGACCAGGCCCAAGATCATCGCGCACTCGGTGAATCCGGCTCGTACCATCGTCATAAGTCTCCGGGTCTGAGGATGCTGAAAGCGCTGATCAGGCAAGCTATCAATCGACCTTTGCCACAACCTACGTCTGTACCCCGGGCGAATGGGGTCCTTCGCAAGCTTCGCTTGCTCAGTGTCTCACCTGCGGCTCGACGGCAGGAGGTCGCGAGTGAGCGCGTCGCCGCTTCGCGGCTAGCTGGCGCTTGCTGGCGCTGCGCGCCCGAATCTCGCCGCCCCGACTGGCAGAAAGCCCTCAACCATGCGGGCTTTCGTGCATCTGGGGCTCGGCCTCGAAACCGTCACTGTCACGTCTACTGTCACCGAAGCAAGCCGCCCTTACATGACGTCCCCGAGATCGAGCGAAGAGATGTCGAGGACGGTGTTCTCCTCCTTGTATTGCTCCCACATTTGGATCATTGATTCGAGTCGCTCGGGATGATCGCCCGCCAGGTTGTTCAGCTCTGCGGGGTCCTCGGCCAGGTTGTACAGCTCCCACTCGCCTGACCCGAACGGCGACGGCATCCACAGAATCTTCCAGTTGCCATCAAAGAACGCCTTCAGCCCGAAGAGTTCGTATCCAACCTGGTTAGCGCCGGCGTACGGGGCCTCGACATCTCCGTTGAGCAAGTCGAGCACTGATTGACCCTGCGGCGCCCTTACGTCACGCCCCTTGATCTGACTCGGGGCCACGATCCCGGCCAGATCGAGAATCGTGGGCAACAAGTCCCGGACGTGGACAAACGAGTGGTTCATCGCGCCAGCGTTGGCCTGACGGCCTGGGACCTTGGCGATCAGGGGGGATCGGATTCCTCCCTCGGCCGTGAACCCCTTGAACATCCGGCTCGGCGACGCGCTTGCCTGCGCCCAGCCAGGTCCCATCTCGATGAACGAGTTGGGCAATCCCCGGTTTTCCAGACTGTTGTCGAACGAAGCGGCCCACTCTTCCGTCCAGCCAGGATATGCGGTCGGGTACGCGCCGTTCGCTCCGTTGTCCGAGAAGAAGATGATCAACGTGTTGTCGTACTCTCCAGTCTCCTTCAAGTAGTCGAACACGCGCTGGATCTGTCCGTCCATGTAGTCCACCATGGCGGCGTACACTTCCATGTCGCGGGCCGTCTCCTGTCGGGCCTCGGGCGACATGTCAGCCCACGCCTCGACGTTGGGCAGGCGAGGGAAGGCTTGCGCACCCGCCGGCACGATCCCGAGATCTTTCAGTGCCTGCAGTCTGCGCTCACGCAGGACGTCCCAACCCTCGTCGTATACTCCCGCGTATTTGTCGATGAACTCCCTGGGGGCATGCAGTGGGTCGTGCGGCGCTGTGTACGATAGATACGCGAAGAACGGCTGATCCTCGTCGCGACCGGCCTCGATCCATTCGAGGAGCACGTCCGTGTAATAAGTGGTCGAATAGAAATCTGCGGGAAGCTCATCCACCGGCTGACCGTTGCGCCGGTATACCATGGGTTGGGGCGGAGACAGAGGCCTGCGGTCGTTCCAGTGGCTGCCGCCGCCCGGGACCAGAATGAAAGTCTCATCGAAACCCCTGGCGTGGGGACTGGTCTCCTCTTCGAAGCCCAGGTGCCACTTACCCGCCATGTACGTCCGGTAGCCGTTGGCCTGGAGCACTTCCGGCAATGCGGCGACCTCGAAGTTGAGGTACCCGGCGTAGCCGGGATAGCCCTCCATCTCCGGAGTCTTGAACTCTCCCATCGTTCCCAACCCCGCCTGGTGGTTGTCCAGGCCTGAAAGCAAGACAGATCGCGTGGGTGAACAGCTCGGGAGCACGCGAAATCCGGACAGCCGGATCCCTTCCTCGGCCAGTCGATCCAGGGTCGGGGTGGCAATCTCTCCCCCGAACGCACCGATGTCCGAATAGCCTAAGTCATCGGCGACTATGAGCAGGATGTTAGGGGGACCGTCCCCTGCTTCTGTGGCGTCCGGTGCCGTCTCGGGAGCACAGCCGGCGTGGAATGCGATCAGGGCGATCAGGAACAGATCGGAAAGAACGTGCTTCCTCATTCTCCGCCTCCTGGCAGACATGCTCTCACTTCTCAGGTTGAATGTGCCAGTCTGTTCATCGACCATCACCACAACCTACGTCCCTCAATCCTGTGGCCCCAGACTGGGAGTGCTAGGCAAACGTCACCGTAGCTGTCACAATCTCGCCACCCCGACTGGCAGAAAGCCCACAACCATGCGGGCTTTCGTGCATCTGCGTGCCCGGCGAACCCGGGTGCTACCGCGAGGTGGGCACCATGATGTGAGCCGCACCGGTGCCGCCCGCCATGATGCACGCGCCACCGCCATCGCCACAGGTGGGGAAGCCGGTTGACTCTGACGTAGCGCCGGGAACCGCGATGGTCGTGTGTGTCCTCGCGCTGGCCATGTCGGGGCCGTTCATCGCAAGCCACATCGACCCGTATACAGCGGGCTCGCGAGTTCCGTCCGCCTCCGCCGCGGCGACCATCGCCTGCAGGGCTTCGCGATCAGCCGCTTCGGCGGCGAATCTGCGGTTCTGCGCGATTCGGGCGAGGTTACCGATGTTGGTGCACTGCACGGAAAACGCCGGACGCCGCCCCTCGCCCGAACGATCGTAGCATACCCACGCGTTCGAGCCCTCCTTGAGCGTCTCCCAGGTGTGGTCCGAGTTGAATTTCACCACCGTGGCGTCTTCGCGAACCCTCGCGGGGGCCCCGGCCAGAGCACGTTCGATGGTCTCGGCGGCTGACTGCGCCTCAGCCTCGAACGGGATCAGGAGCATGGCAAAGCCGGCGAACAGGGCAAGCGGGCCAATAGAGCGTTTCATGGTGGACCTCTCGGTGAGAGACTTCTACTTCGGGTGCAGGACGGACGAAAGCTCTTGGTGGCGGCTACGGACGGCAAGACCGGGCTTCGCAGGCTGCGCCTGACTCAGTGTCTCGCTTTCAGCTCGACGGCAGGAGGTCGCGAGTGAGCGCGTCGCCGCTTCGCGGCTAGCTTGCGCTTGCTGACGCTGCGCGCCCGAATCCCGCCGCCGGCCCTTGGCGCAGCGTTCCGGCACCCTTACTGAATGTAGCCGAGTGTGCGCAGCTGCTCGAGCTGCTCCGGCAGCAGCTCCACGGATTGCCCACCCCCTTCTATGAGCTGTCGCAGCGTCGCATTGATCTCGACCTGTTTCTCTAGCAGCTCCGTGTACTTCCGCACCAGGTCCGGTCGTTGTTCGTTGAGCGGACGCTCCAGCAGCGGGTCGTCCCAGAGATCGTAGACCAGCAGCCGATCCCGCTCGGATGCCGTGCAATCCGTGAGCCCATCGCCAACGGCCGCTACGCTGACCTCTTCGCCGGGATCGTTCGGCCGCACACACAATGCGGCGCCCCAGCGGCCATCGATCACTTCGATATTGCCTACCAGCTCCCCGGAGCGGCTGTCGGTCACCAGCACGTCCACGAACACGGGATAGGGCTCCCACTCCGCCTCCGCGACCTTGCCGAGCAACAGGGGTGCGAGCGACCGGCCCTGCTTGGCCTCCGGCTGAGGCAGTCCGGCCAGCTCCAGGAGCGTCGGGAGTACGTCGACCATGGATACGGGAGTCTGAATCCTCCTCCCTCCCTCGATGTGCCCCGGCCAGACGAAAAGAAGGGGCACGCGCGTTGCGAACGGGTGGATGTAGGGGGCGTCGTTCGGATGACCGGGCATGATCCGGTGACTACCGGCCGGGTACCCGTGGTCGGACCCAATCACGAGGATCGTATTCTCCCACCGGCCCTCGGCTTTCAGGCGCCTCACGAACCGCTTAAGGTGGTGGTCCTGGTGCGCCATCCCCTCATCGTAGAGCGCCTGCTGCGCGAGCGCGTGCTGCTCCACGGTGATCCCGGCCGCCGCGTAGGAGGCGGTGTCGCTCCATCGCACGGCCTGGTCCCACTCGATATAGCTGGCCCTCAGCTCGGGCGTGATGAACAGCCCCGAGAACGGCGCCATCGGCCGGAACGGCTCGTGAACGTCCGTGGTCTGAAAGTGGGCCCAGTAGGGGGCGCCGGGGTATCGCTTTCGCCAGTCCCAGAAGGCGCGGTGAAGATGCTCGGAGGATACGGCAGGCACGGGCGGCTCCATCACGCGAACGAAGTCCACGCTTCTCTCCAGCCCTTTCGCGGTGGAGGCGAACGGGTTCGATACGAAGACCCCGGTCTGATGGCCTGCCCGCTCGAAATGCTCCGCCATGGTCGTGACACCGTCCGGGATCTTGTCGAAGTAGGAGCGGTAGCGATCCAGCGCGCTGTAGAGCAGAGACGTCATGTAGGAGGGGGTGGATACCGGTGTGGACGTGGCGTTGCTGTACGCGTTCTCGAACACCACCGCCTCCTCGGCCAGCCGCTCGAGAAAGGGAGTCGTGCGTCGATTATACCCGTAGAGGCTCATCCAGTCAGCGCCCGCGCCATCGATGACGTAAAAGATTATGTCGGGAGCGGATGCGTCCCTCCGCTCGCTCACGATGGGGGCTCCCCACAGCCCCACGGCGCCGGGACGGTTCGCATCGGTTTCCAGAATCAGAGACGCAGACACTGGTGCGGCGTCCTCGATCGCGGCCGACAGCTCCAGCCAGCGGTCTCGGTCGGTCGCTGTCTGCTCCAGAAGAACCCGGGGCTCCTGGCCCGGGATCTCCAGCGCGACGCGAAAGCGCAGCGTGTCTCCCGCTCGCACCGATCCAACGGCGAACGCGAGATTCGCCTCGCCGGCCAAGCGAACCGGGAACGACAGTCGGGCCGGAGCGTGCACGTAGATCGCCTCCCGTATCTCGTCTCCTTTCGCGACGCTTCGTACACCGGTAGACGCCTGGCCATACTCGACCTCGGCGGGTCTGGCGCTCACCGACAGGATATCCACCGAGCCCGGAGCCTGACTCGACAGAGCCAGCCCGATTCTCTCCAGGGGCGGGATCTGACCCGCGGACTGTGGCAACTCGAGTCGGTAGGTCTGGACCTGCCCATCGCCGTGGAGAGGTGCCTGCGCCAGCGGCCCCAGTTGGGGTCCGAACTCGCCGAGCAGGAACATCGTTTGCCCCGGGTCCGAGGTGCGGGCCCGCACGACGACCACAGGCCAGTCGGCTGCGTCCCAATCGGGCACGGCGGTTAGCAGCGTGCCAATGAGCTGCCGGCCGTTCAGTGTCCGGCTCCGCTCGTCCACGCTCAGTCGCAACGCATCTGCCTCCCGGCTCACTTCCGCGGCCTGCATGGGCAGGAACGGGTGGGTCCCTGGATTGGCAAACGGGGTCCACTCCGGCTGGGGCTGGTCGAAGTGCCACTCGACCGGCTGGGGAAGGTCTCGTGGCAGTTGAGAGCCAGTGACCGTTGCCGCATCCAGGTGCTCCTGGAGCTTCAGCGGAGAAGCGCTCTGCAGGAGAAGAGAATCTGCCGATTCACCAGAGCAGCTGACGAGGGAGAGGCATGGCAGGACGCAGAGGACTGACGACGAGAG
>JBDHIQ010000077.1:0-14135 GCA_039587395.1 Gemmatimonadota bacterium | reverse complement strand
GGTGCGAGCACCAGGTTCTCGATGAAGAACTCCATCATCCGGTCAAAGCTGATCGAAGAGTGTCCGCGGTCCGGCCCGACCTGCACCTCGAAGCTCTTGCCGGCCTCTTGGAGCGCAGCGATGAGCTGCATGGAGTTGGATGGGTGTACGTTGTTGTCGGCCGTACCGAAGTAGATCATCAGCCGGCCCTCCAGCTTGTCCGCCAGGTTCATGGCCGAACTGGCCTCATAGCCGTCCCGATTCTCTTGCGGGATCCACATATAGCGCTCGGTATAAATCGTATCGTAGTGGCGCCAGTCCGTGACGCCGGATGAGGCCGAAGCCGCCTGGAACACGTCCGGGTGCCGCAGCAAGGCCAGGGCGGACACGGTCCCGCCGTAGGAAGTACCGAAGATCCCCACCCGGTTCCTGTCCACGTACGGCCGGTCCCACAGGGATCGAATGCCGGCAGCCTGATCATCCACCTCGACGGTCCCGAGCTTCTGGTAGATAGCATCGAGGAATCGCTTGCCTCTACCGGCCGCGCTCCGCGAGTCCATCGACACCACCAGGAAGCCATACTCCGCTAACGAGCTGGGAGTAACGAACGTCTCCCGCGCGCCGTTGGTTGCGGGTCCCGCGTACACGCTGACCAGCACCGGGTACTTGTGCGTCGGATCGAAACTGGAAGGCTTGTGGAGCAGGCCGTGGAGCTCCGTGACTCCGTCGGCCGCTGTAAAAGTGAACAGCTCGACCCGGTTCAGGCCTAGCTCCTCGAAGCGGCCAAGGTCGCTGGTCGCGAGCTCGGCGACGACCTCTCCGTTCATGTCCACGAGGTTCGTGAACGGCGGGTGGTCGTGAGTCTGGGCCACATCCACGAAGGACGAGTTGTCCGGCGACAGACTCACCGAGTGGTGATACGCCGGGTCCGTGAGACGCCGTCCCCCGGATCCATCCAGGCCGACCCGGTGCAGCTGTAGCTTCATATGGTTGTCGCCGTCCCGGGCCATGTAGTAAACCACCCCGGCATCTTCATCCACAGCCACGATCCTGGCCACCTCGAAGTCATGGTCCGTTACCGTGGCCAGCAGCTCTCCACTGAGATCGTACAGATAGATGTTGCGGAACCCCGACCGCTCCGAGAGCCACAGGAACCGCTGACCATCCTCCAGGAACTGCATCGGCGGGCTGTTCTCGACCCAGCTTTCCGGCCACTCCTCCCGCAGGATGACGCGGCACTCGCCGGAGTCCGGTGCACACGCCGCGTACTCCAGGATGTTCTGGCGGCGATTCGTGCGGTGTATGGTCAGCTCGTTCCCATCGGGAGTCCATTCCACCCGGTAGACGTAATGGCCGACCACATCGTTGGTAAACGGTTGCCCATCACGCACCGCGAGGCGGGTAGAAGTGGCTCTCTCGAGATCGTAAACGAACAGGTTTACCAGGGGGTTGGGTGTTCCGGCCTTCGGATAAGCCTCGATGTCCATCGCGCTCTGAATCTCGGTTTGATCCATCTGCAGGAAGTAATCCTGGACCGGACTCTCGTCGAAGCCATAGTAAGCCAGCTGCGTACCGTCCGGGGACCACCACATGGCCGTGATCTGGTTCAGCTCTTCTCCGTACACCCAGCTGGCGATGCCGTATTTGGTCCGCTCGGCTGCATTGCCATCGGTGGTCACGGCTATCTCACCGCTCCCGTCCGGCGCGCTGATATAGAGGTTACGATCGCGATGGAAAGCCCGGAGACTCCCGTCCGGCGAGTCAGCGGTGTCGTACTGCCTGCCTCTGGCCGGGCCTCCCGGACGGCCGAAACGGCGTTGCGGGCTGGGTGGCGAGCCAGGAAGCAGAACGGATTCGCCCGCGGCCACTGTGTAGCGGTAGAGCTTTCCATCGTGACCGTACTCGAAGCTTGAGCCGTCTTCCGCCCACGTGACGGAGAGGGCGCCTGACACCACCGCCTCCCGGATGAGCGGCGCCATCTCCGCGTAGCGATCGTAGCCCGGCATGGTTCGAAGTCGATCCTGGGCCCGTGCATCGGCCGACACTAGACCGACCAGCAACGGTAAGACCGACAGAGATCGGAGGATGAACCCACTACGCGTTTTCATATTCGGCTCCCGTAAGACAAAGGACTCGGCTGGTCCAGGAGGTCCCTCCAGGAAAGACTAGTCCCGGGGCAGTTTCGCCACAGAGTCCGGCACGATAGGCAGGCTTGTGGGCAGCCCGCAACGATCCCGCAGCAACTGGTTCAGTCTTCTTAGATCCAGGCATCCCAACCACTCAGGGTGGCCGTGCGCCCCTTCCACGCTACGTTCCACCCTGGAGTGTTCTTCGGATTCCGGGTGAAAGGGCAGGATGAACCAGCTCTCCGATGGTCAGGTTGTCGAGCTCCGCGAGGAGCTTTATAGACAGCTGGCGCGTCTGGAACGCAGCATGAAGGTGACCGAGCAGGCGGCCCGTCCGGTGCAGCTGGATCAAACGGCCGTGGGGCGTTTGTCGCGCATGGATGAAATGCAAAACCAGGCTCTGACGAAGAACCTGCACGAGAGGGAGCAGATCAAGGCGGCCATGCTCGAGCAGGCACTGGAGCGGCTGGACGCCGGCACGTACGGCACGTGTCTGGACTGTGCCGGCCCGATTCCATTCGAACGCCTCCTGGTCTTTCCCGAGACGCCTTCCTGTGGGCAGTGTGGAGATGACAGATAGGTTTCGAACCAGGAACGACCATCGGTCTGGCGGTTATTGCCTGACTGGAGCGTAATTATTGCCCGAAACTGATAGACTGCACCACGCACGAACGACAATTAAACAAGGAGGCAGCTTGGCCCGGCGACCCAACTACGGTTTTGAAAAGCGGCAGAGAGAGCTCAAGAAACAGAAGAAGAAGGAAGCAAAGGCGGAGCGAAAGCGGCTCAAGAAGGAAGCACTTCTGGCCGAGCAGGGCGGTATCGCCCCGGACGGCGAGGGCGATCTGGAGCTTGCGGACGACCTTGAGAACGACGACGCTCCCGACGAGGCTGTTGAGGATGACGCTCCTCCCCCAAAGCGAGGCTTCTTCGACACCTGATAAACGGGGAACGAAGCGGCGAACGACTATCTGCCGGAGCTATATACGGATAGGGATCTCACGCGGGCGCGTCGGAAGGCCAAAGCTGCAGGCTGGGTACAGGGGGGCGGCGCGGTCATCGCGATCGGCTTCGTGTACAATCTCATCGGCTGGATCCCCACGCTCGCAGTCCTGGCGCTGGTCGCTTTCGGCATATACAAGCTGGTTAGCAAACCGAAGAAGACGGACGACTGAATCCACTCGCCCCCGCCCTGTTTCGCCGACCTGTTGAAATCCGCGGTTCGTAACCATAGTGTAACGCCCAGCGAGCCCGGGGACTGGCTACGCGACCGGGGGAGGGTGGGGTGTTCGTGCAACCGCAGCGGTGGTGCGTTCGTATCAGTAACCACCCGGCTTCCAGGAGGTAGGGTTGAAGGGCCCAATTCTCGATTTCCAGATCGACAGAGGTGAAGAAGTGGTCTACGCGTGTGTGCGCTCCGGCGGTTCCGAGGATGCGCACGAGATGTCTATCCGCGTGCGGCACGTGAGCGAGCTCCCTGCCGATTGGGTGAGCGCCATACGAGACCATGTCGCGGAGACCGGCGGAAGCGGCGGCGAGATGCCTCTCACGTAGGCATTCCGCCCGCTGGACCACGGCACCGGATCACTACAACTCACATCAGTTTACCACGAGCCGACTGGCAAAGCTTGGCGCGACGCTTGTCTGACCCCCGGGTACGTTTCGACCGACCCCTGCTCCCGCATCGATCCCCCATGTAGTAGTGTGCTCGTTCGCCCGAGACAGACCTAAGAGCTTCCTGATTGAGAGAACCGAGCCGGGATGAACTGGAGTCTCATCACGTGGGTTGCGGTCGCCGCTGGCGCCGTGGTTGCCTTCTTCGTGGTACAGCTGATCCACCTGTCCACCGTGCTGGCCTGGGCTGATCAGAAGACGACGGGACTGGCCTACTACGGGCTGCCGGCCGGGGAGCGCCGGCGCTTCAAGGATTCGCTCCGACGGCAGGCGCGACTGCTCCGTCCGATCCTCCGGCTCATGAGCAGATTCTCCCGGTTCACATTTCAGAAGGCCAGCTTCGAACACCGGGGCATCGCAGGCCCACGGGGCACGTGCAGCAAGCAGAGCTTCGAGCGGGCTGACGAGTACGTGGTGCGGGAAGGCGACGTGTTCGTGGCGACCCAGATGAAGTGCGGTACGACCTGGATGCAGCACGTGGTGTACGAGGTGTTGCACCGTGGCCGTGGCGACCTGGTCCCATCGGAAACGGCCCTGTGTGCCGTCTCACCGTGGCTGGAAGCGTTCAAGACGGTGCCCGTCGAAGACGCGCCGCTGTTAGGCTCCGAGCGACCCTCCCGGGTGATCAAGACACACCTGCCTGCCACGCTGTGCCCTGACTCGGACGAGGCCCGCTACGTGTATGTGGCAAGGCACCCGGTCTCGTGCTTCGCAAGCTGTGTGGACTTCATCGCCGCAAACGTGGGCGCCATGGCCCCCGAGCTGGATCAGGTGGAAGAGTGGTACTGTGACGACGAGCTGATGTGGTGGGGCACCTGGCCGAGCCACGTGCGGGGTTGGTGGGAACGCGCTGCGAGAGGCGACAACGTGTTGTTCGTTCACTTCGAAGAGATGAAGAGAGACCTGCCCGGCGTCGTGAGAAGGGTGGCGGGCTTTCTCGAGCTGGAGCCGTTCACGGAAGCGGAGATCGATAACGTCGTAAGGAAGTGTGGCTTCGAATACATGCGAGAGCATGAGGACACGTTCGAGATGCATCCGCCGCACCTGCTGGCCACGGATGCCGAGCTGTTCGTGAAGGGCACGGCGGATCGCCACAAAGACGTACCGGAGGAGACGCGCCGCCGTATCCTGAGCTGGTGTGCGGAGCGGATGAATGGCAGTGACTACCCGCTGGGCGAGGCCTATCCCGACGTGATCGCAGCGCCTGCAAGCGAGTCCGGAGCCACTTGATGTCCCGGGCATTCGTAAACGAAGATGCCACCCACGAGCCGGAGCCGCGCTACGTCCTGCCCGAGCGCGAGTCTCCGCACTATGACCGAGCGGCGGCGTGGGCGCTCATTGAGGGGGCCAACGAGGGCAACACTGCGAGCGCCGAGAAGGCGACGGGATACCAGTGGGGCGAATCCGGGCTCGTGCCTTACGTGCGAGATATCTTGGCAGAAGCGCAGGAACAGGACGACGCTCGGCTCGAGCGACTGGCTCGCCGCTTTCTGGCCAGAGCGGGAGCGGAGGACTCGGAAGCCGCGGACTAGCCCCGACTCACTTTGCGCCGCGACTCACGTCACGCCAGCGATTCAGGATCCACCGCCTACATCCACGGCAAATCGGGCGCCGCCGTGCCTCCGGGTCTGTCCAGCAGGTCCCGGTACTCCGGATGCCGATCCACCCACCCGAGCGCAAAGGGACACACCAGCGCCACCCGCAGCCCTTCGCGCCGGGCCAACTCGAGTCCGTGACGGGTCAGTCGGCTGGCCAGCCCGCGTCCGGACAGGGCGGAGGGAACCTCCGTGTGGACCAGGACCAGCTCGGCTGGACCGCGTGAGTATTCCTGATACGCGGTCTCTCCTCCGATGGTGATCTCGAACCGGCCGGTTTCGCCGTTGTCCACGACAGGAGCCGGCTCGTCGCGTGCGGGCCCATCACGCATGTTTCAGCCGCCTGTATTCGCCATGTCGGCCCATCGGCTACTGTCCGCCCGGCTCGTGCCCTGCCAGCTCCACCTCGAACAGGAGTGCGCTGAACGGTGGCACTCCCTGTCGACCGGCGGCTCCGTACGCAAGCTCGAACGGGACGACCAGGCGGCGCTTCTCGCCCAGCCGCATACCGGTCACGCCCTCGGTCCAGCCATCTATCAACGCGGTCTGGTTCAAAACCATCGGCAATGGCGCCGGTGGGGCATGGTCAAAGCTAGAGTCCAGCTTGCTGCCGTCGGAAAGCCAGACCGTGTAGTGGACTTCCATCTGGTCACCCGAGGCCGCGGGAGGCCCATCGCCCTCGGCCAGCACCTGTATGTAGAGTCCGCTGGCCTGCTTCTCCATCGCATCCAGATCGACCGCCAGCTCAGAAGCCCAGGCTACCTCACTCGGGTCGGTTGCGGGTCCATCGGCTGGTTCGTTTACTGCCATCCCGCTTCCGGCCGGCTCGTCTTGGGCAGCGGCCTGTGCCTGCGGGTTGCTTCCCGCGTCTGCTTCGGTTTGTGGAGTCTCGCCGCCGCACGCGGCCAGAAATACAGTGAGCAACGCAGTTCGGCGCATTGTGTAACCCTTCCGTTGTAGATTGGCGACAGATAACTGGTGGCGGAACATACGCAACATTCAGGGCACAGTCAGTTCGATGACATGAATGCAGATCTTTCACATTCGAATCCCATTGCCGATTTTGTCCGAAACCAGGGCTTCTGTCTGCTGGATGGAGGACTGGCAACGGCCCTGGAGGCGCGCGGCTGCGATCTGAACGACGATCTGTGGTCTGCAAAGGTACTGCTGGAGAATCCCGGACTCATACGCGATGTGAACCTGGATTTCCTGACCGCCGGAGCTGACTGCATTGCCACAGCCACCTACCAGGCTACGCTTCCAGGACTCCGCAAGCGCGGTCTCACGGAGCGCGAGGCCACCGAGCTATTGCAGGAATCCGTGAGGTTGGCCACCCGCGCCCGCGACGAATTCTGGAGCCGGCCCGAGAACCGGTCGGGGCGTCTCCGTCCGCTGGTGGCGGCGAGCATCGGTCCGTATGGGGCCTACCTGGCTGATGGCTCCGAGTACACTGGCGACTACGGCATCGACGAGAGCGACCTGTACGCTTTCCACCAGCGGCGCTGGCAGATCCTGGCCGAGAGTGAGGCTGATTTGCTGGCGTGCGAGACCATCCCCTCGCGGCTGGAGGCATCGGTGTTGCTCCGTCTGCTGGACGAGACGCCCGGCCGCTGGGCATGGATCAGCTTCAGTTGCCGCGACGGCGAGCATATCAGCGATGGCACGCCGCTGGCAGCCGTGGTCAAGGAATGTGATCGAGCATCCAGACTGGCGGCCGTCGGCATCAACTGTACGCCTCCACGGTTCATCCCGTCGCTTATCGAGGAGGCGCGTCTCGCCACGCACGGGCCGGTGATGGTCTATCCCAACTCCGGGGAAGCCTACAATGCCACGACCAAAACCTGGATTTCCACATCGACCGACATCGATGTGACCCATGCCTGCACGAACTGGATCCGGTCGGGTGCAACGGTGGTCGGGGGCTGCTGTCGGGTCGGCGCGCAGCAGATTGCGGCTATGAGGCGACGGCTGACCGGTGACGGAGAAGCCAGTGGATAGCCGTCCCGGCTCCCGGCGCAAAGGGCTCATGGATCGCCTGGCGCAACCGACCCCGCTGCTTGGCGTGGAGCTTCGCCCCCCTCGCACCGGCATGTCGCATGGGGACAGCATCGACGTGTGGATCGACATGCACCATGCCATGGAACGCCTGTCGAGACGCGACACCGTCATCTTTCTGACGGACAACGCCGTCGGTCAGGCGGAGGAAGAGAACCTGCGCCACCTGTCCGCAAATCTCCCGGAAGAGGTCGATCGAAGGCGAGTAGTGCCGTTCCTGACGTCGAAACACAGCCTGGAATACTGCCACCTGTACGCCAGCCGGGCGGCCGACTCGGGATTCGACGCCATCACCGTGCTGGGTGGCGATCAGACGGTCGGGCCGCCCCGCTGCGTGCCTCACGCGGCGGAGCTCAGACGGTCCATCCGCTCGCGGCTCCCCGCTCTGCGGCTGGGCGGCTGGGCGAATCCCCACAGGGATCCCGCCGGACAGGCCGGCTTTGTGGGGAGCCGCGAGTTCCAGATCGATTTCTACCTTACGCAGATCGTGTCGCACCACCGCCTGGACGTGGTCGAGCGGTTCATGGAGGAGCTGGAACGGCGCGGTTCTTCGGCTCCCGCGGTATTCGGGGTCTTTTTCTACCGGAGCGCCCGGCCCGAAACTCTTCACTGGCTGTCCCGGTTCTTCCCTGTGCCGGTGGAGGATCTGCTGCACGACTTCGACCGCGGGCTGTCACCGACGGAAATCTGCGCAGCAACCATCCGGGCGCTGCGTCGGATCGGGGCAGAGAAGGTCTACGTGAGCAATCTGGGGCTGCGGCACATCGACAGGCTGTACGGGGACATTGAGGCTGCCGTCGAGGCGTAGAGACGCGACGACTCAATACGGACGCCAGTCTTACGGCTCACCTGATCTCGAGACGGGAACCTCAGAGTCCTGATCGAACTCCTGCAAGGACCTCCAGCGTGGACAGGTGGCCGCGCTTGGGGGTGGCTACCTGGACGCCCTCCACCCGGTCCCGAATCGCCTCGAACACTTCCAGAGCGATGGCGACGCCCTCCAGGCGAGCCGCCTCCACACCCTGGCTCTCAGCCTTCCGCATCCTCTCAAGGATCGGCTCGGGAACGACCACGTCCGGTTTCTCGTTTGCCAGGTACTCCGCGCTGCGGAGCGAAACCAGCGGCCACAACCCCGCTATGATCGGTATCCGCAGCTTCTCGCGCACGAGTCGATCCAGCACGTCGTCCAGGCCGGCCGGGTCGAACACGGGCTGCGTCACCGCGAAATCCGCTCCCGCATCCACCTTCCAGTAGAAGCGATGCAGTTCGCCGTCCAGGTCCTGGGCGTTCTGATTGAGGGCAACGGCGATGGCGAACCGGGTCGGTTCGCCGATGGAGCTTCCGCCTGGATCCAGTCCTACGTTGAGCCGGTTGACCAGATTGGTCAGCCCGATGCTGTCGATATCGAACACGGCGGTCGAGTCCCCATATGCCCCTGTCACCGGCGGATCACCGGTAACCGCGAGTACGTTGCGCAGTCCGGCAGCCGCGGCGCCCAGGAGGTCACTCTGCATCCCGAGCATGTTGCGATCCCGGCAGGTGTAGTGGAGTACCGTTTCGACACCGGCTTCACGCTCGATCAGAACAGCGGCCGGAATGGCGCCCATGCGACTCTTCGCCCGCGGCATGTCCAGGACGTGGATCGCATCGACCCCGCCCGCCTCGAGCTGCCGGCAGTGCTCCAGCATGTCGTCCGGCTTCCAGCCCCGGGGAGGCAGGATCTCGGCCGTAACCACGAACTCGCGGGCATTGAGCTTGGCCCCGATCCCCGAGCGCTCCTCGAGGGGCAGCGGTTCGTGCTCTTCTTCGCGTTCCACACCGGCGTCGAGACGTTCCTGGAAGCGTGACGGCTGGAGGCTGATCACCTGGCTCCTGACCTCCCGGATGTGAGCCGGTGTGGTGCCGCAGCAACCGCCCACGAACTGCACGCCCGCGTCGATCATCCGGCGAGCGTATCGACCCATGTACTCGGGACTGGACAGGTACATGATCCGTCCGCTCACGGAGCGAGGCAGTCCGGCGTTGGGGAGGGCGGAAATAGGCCGGTTGGTGACGGATGCCAGCCGCTCGATGGTCTCGAGCATGGCGGCCGGCCCCACGGAACAGTTCAGACCCACAACGTCCACTCCGAGAATGGCGACGCGCTCAGCGAACAGCTCCACCGGCGTCCCGTACGAGGTGATGCCGTCCGTCCCGAAGCTCATCTGGGCAAACAGCGGCAGATCCGAGAGCGTACGAACGGCGCGCACCCCGGACTCCAGTTCGTCCAGGTCCGAGAAGGTCTCCAGGATGAAGCCATCCACGCCCCCTTCGGCAAGACCCTGCGCCTGGCGCGCGAATAGCTCCCCCGCTTCCTCTCTCGACGTCGGGCCCCACGGCTCGATCCGGATCCCGAGCGGGCCCATGGCCCCAAGAACAAATGCTTTGCCACGGGCCGCCTCGCGGGCCAGCCGGGCGGCTGCCCGGTTCAGTTCCTCGGTGCGGTCCTCCAGCCCGTGGCTGGACAGCTTCACCGGGTTCCCGCCGAACGTGTTGGTCTCCAGGATCTCGGCCCCGGCGCGCACGTACGCCTCGTGGACCCCGCGCACCAGCTCCGGTCGCGTCATGTTGAGCTCATCGTAGCAGACGTTTACGAACACGCCCCGGCCGTACAGCATCGTGCCCATGGCCCCGTCCATGATGTGGACGTGGCCATCTTCAATTCGCTCTCTGAGCGTGTCGCGCGGTGCCTGTTCTTCAGGAGAGTTCATTGAGACTCCCGGGAGTATGCCAGGTTCGGCGCCAGCCAGCGCTCGGCCACTGCGATCTCCATGCCGGATCGGGCGGCGTAGTCCTGGACCTGATCGCGTCCGACACGTCCGATCCCGAAGTAGGTGGACGCCGGGTGCGAGAAATACCAGCCGGCAACCGAGGCTGCGGGCAGCATGGCGCAACTCTCGGTGAGTTCCACACCGGCGCGATCCTCAGCGGCCAGCAGGTCGAACAGAATCCGCTTGGCGGAGTGGTCCGGGCATGCCGGGTACCCGGGGGCCGGTCGAATGCCTCGGTATTCTTCCTGGATCAACCCCTCGTTCGCCATCTCTTCGCCCGCGGCGTATCCCCAGTATTCCGTCCGCACCACCTCGTGCAGGCGCTCCGCGAACGCCTCCGCCAGACGGTCGGCCAGCGCCCGGGCCAGAATGCTGCGATAGTCATCGTTGTCGGCTTCGAACTCCCGGCACAGCTCGTCCAGTCCGTGTCCCGCGGTCACGACGAACGCGCCGATCCAGTCCGCCCGTCCAGAATCGACCGGAGCTACGAAATCGGCCAGCGCCAGATTCGGCGTGTTCCCGCCCTTGGGGAACTGCTGGCGCAGTCCAGGCACCCGCGCGATCACCTCCGCCCGCCCCGGCGCGTAGATCTGGATGTCGTCGCCCTCGGCGGCAGCCGGGAACAGGCCCAGCACCGCTCGCGCCTGCAAGCGACCGCCGCGGGTCAGCGATTCAAGCAGCTGGAGCGCGTCGTCGTACAGGCTCCTGGCCTGTTCGCCCACCCGGGGATCGTCCAGGATGGCGGGGAACCTCCCCTTCATCTCCCAGGCATGGAAGAACGGGGACCAGTCGATGTAAGGGACCAGCTCGTCAAGCGGTTGACGGTCGATGGCGTGGATCCCCGGCCGTTCCGGGGTGGGCGGTTCGTACTCCTCCCAGGCCGTGTGAAGCGGGCGCTCGCGGGCCTCGGCGAGAGTCAGGAGCTGCCGCTTCTGCTGCCTGGTTGCGTGTTCCGCCCTGACCTCGGCGTACAGGTCCCGGACTTCGGATACGAACGCCTCGCTGGTCGCCGTGTCGAGGAGGCGCGCGAGCACGCCGATGCTTCTGGATGCGTCCAGCACATGGATCGTGGGGGACGAGTAGCGCTCCTCGATCTTCACCGCCGTATGGGTTCGCGAGGTAGTGGCTCCGCCTATCAGCAGCGGAACCTGGAAACCCTCGCGTTCCAGCTCGGCGGCCACGTGCACCATCTCGTCCAGAGATGGCGTGATGAGTCCGCTCAACCCGACCACATCCACCTTTTCTGCACGGGCCGCCCGGAGTATCGAGTCGGCCGGCACCATCACCCCCAGGTCGATCACCTCGTAGCCGTTACACTGCATGACCACGGAGACGATGCTCTTGCCGATGTCGTGCACGTCTCCTTTCACGGTCGCCAGCAGGATCTTGCCCTTTCCGAGCCCGATCCGATCGGCCGACTCGGCTTCCAGGTATGGAAACAGGTGGGCCACGGCTCGCTTCATCACCCGCGCGCTCTTGACCACCTGCGGCAGAAACATCCGTCCCGAGCCGAAGCGGTCGCCGACTACGTTCATTCCGTCCATCAACGGACCTTCGATGACTTCCAGAGCCAGGTCCCGTGCCTGGCGCGCCTCTTCCACGTCGGTCTCGATCCACTCGTCTATCCCGTGCACGAGCGCGTAAACGAGGCGCTCCTCGACTGCTGCCTGGCGCCACGACGTGTCCGCTTCCTGCTCGGCCGATCGGCCTCGATATCTTCCGGCCAGCGACGTCAGGCGCTCGGTGGCATCGGCTGATCGCGCAAAGATCACGTCTTCGACAGCCAGACGAAGCTCTTCGGGAACGTCATCGTAGACTGGTAGAGCGCCCGCGTTGACGATTCCCATGTCCATTCCGGCCTGAACCGCGTGGTAGAGGAACGCCGAGTGCATGGCCTCGCGCACGGTGTCACTGCCCCGAAATGCGAACGACAGGTTGCTCACGCCGCCGCTCACGAGTACATGCGGGAGCGTCTCCTTGAGAGTCCGGCAGGCCTCGATGTAGGCAATCGCGTAGTGATCGTGCTCGGGAATCCCCGTAGCGACCGCGAAGATGTTCGGGTCGAAGATGATGTCCTCGGGCGGGAAACCGATCTCGCGCGTAAGGATACGATAGGCCTGCGTGCAGATCTCGACCTTACGCTCGTAGGAGTCCGCCTGCCCCTGTTCGTCGAATGCCATCACGATCACGGCGGCGCCGTAGCGGCGCACCAGGGCGGCCTTTTCCTTGAACTCGTCCTCCCCGTCCTTGAGGCTGATGGAGTTCACTATCCCCTTGCCCTGGATACATCGGAGCCCGTCGATGACGATGGGGACCCGGGCGACATCGGGCTCCATGGCCACCAGGTTCAGGTAGGTGCGCATCGCCCGGACCGAATCCAGCAGCCCCTCGTCCATGTTGACGTCCAGGAGCTGGGCGCCGCTGTCCACCTGCTGTCGTGCCACCTGGAGGGCTGTCTCGAGATCACCGTCGCGCACCAGCCTCCGGAAGCGTGCGGACCCGGTCACGTTCGTGCGCTCGCCGATGTTCACGAACAGAGAATCGGGTCCGATGGACACAGGCTCCAGACCACTGAGCCGACAACGCACCGGGACTTCAGGGGGACGGCGGGGCGCTATGCTATCCAATGTGGCGCAGAGCGCCCGGATGTGATCGGGCGTCGTGCCGCAGCACCCGCCGGCCAGGTTGAGGAAGCCCCTCTCGGCAAACTCCCCCATCACCGCTGCAAATTCCTCAGGTGTCTGATCGTAGCCGCCGAACTCGTTCGGGAGGCCTGCGTTGGGATGACAGCTGACGGCCATCCCGGCCACCCGGCTCATCTCCTCAATGTGCGGCCGTAGCTCCCGCGCCCCGAGTGCGCAGTTCAAGCCGACGCTGAACAGATCGGCGTGCCGCACGGAGTTGTAGAAAGCCTCCGGAGTCTGGCCGGAAAGCGTTCGGCCGCTGGCATCCGTGATGGTTCCGGAGACCATGAGCGGTGCGTCGATCCCCACGGCCTGCAGGTGACCGAGGAGGCCGAACAGCGCCGCTCGGGCGTTCAACGTGTCGAACACTGTCTCCACCATCAGGAGATCCGCGCCCCCGTCCAGCAGCCCCCTTGCCTGCTCCTCGTATGCTGCAGCCAATTCCTGGAAGGTGACGTTTCGATAGGCCGGGTTCGACACGTCGGGCGAGAGGGATGCGGTGCGGTTCGTTGGCCCCAGGCACCCGACAACCAGGCGTGGCCTGGACGGCTCGATCCGCTCGAACTCGTCGGCCGCCTCCCGGGCGAGGCGAGCCGCAGCCCGGTTCATCTCGTATACAATCTCCTCGCAGCCATAGTCCGCCTGCGAGATGCGATTCGCGTTGAAGGTGTTGGTCTCCAGGAGATCTGCACCGGCGTCCAGGTAGGCCCTGTGAACGTCCCGTATGATCTCGGGCCGGGTCAGCGACAGAATGTCGTTGTTCCCCTTGAGCGACCCCGGATGGTCGGCGAAGCGCGCACCCCGAAAATCACCCTCTTCCAGCCCGTGCGTCTGGATCATGGTCCCCATCGCACCGTCAAGGATGAGAATCCTCTCCCCGACGGCCCGGCGGGCAGCATCCAAACGGGCGTAGCGCTCCATACAGCCTCCCACAAAAAAAGACCCGCCGCCAGTAAGCGCCGAGCCGGGCTTTTTAGCGGGTTGTTTTACGTGGCCGCAATATGCCGCAAATCACCACGAACCTTGTGCAGGCAAAGGTAGAAGGCCCTGGGAGTCGATGCTACCCCGGCACACCTACAGCAAGGCTCATGGCCCCGCGCCGGGAAAAGATCTTGTCAGGGCGCACCTGTTTCAGTTAGGGTGGCTATGGTACGCCCTCAAAGATCCGCCGACACAGGAGCATTTCATCATGGCCCAGACGGGAACCGTTAA
>JBDHIQ010000283.1:0-2398 GCA_039587395.1 Gemmatimonadota bacterium | reverse complement strand
CACATGGCGGGTGCTGTCAAACCAGACTACCACTCTGGAGTTGGTCAGAGCGCGAACCGGGTTAGCGAAACTGACGGAATCGATACGGATCTCGGTCAACTCGAGATCGAGGCCGTGTACGAAGGAGGTCAGCACCCCGCGATCCGTCACACGGGTCAGGTCGACCGATCCGTCTCTGATCCGAACGCGCTGCAGGGTGGCTGTCAGCGAGCTGCCGGTGGGCGCGGCCGCACCCATGTCCGCGGCCGTTTCTTCCTCGATAGGCTCGGACGCGGCAGCCTCCACCACCGCGAAATCCAGCACCACCGACGGGCCCTCGATGTCGATGGTCGAGATGACCAGCCCCTTTCCGCTCAATAACGGCAGCAGCCGCAGTCCGGATACGCTTACGGACCTCAGGCTGGCATCCCGCACGAGCGCCGGCTCCGTCGCCGTCTCCGCGCCCGTGGTATCGACCGAGACGCTGAGATCCTCGACAGCCACGCCGGTCAGCATCGGAGAGAGGCGCACGCTGCCGACTCGAACCGCGTAGCGATCCGCTTCCTGTCCGCCCACGGCTTCCGCCACGGCCTTCGGAAGCAGCTTCATCAGCTGGGCATCCGCGATGAAGTAGACGGTGGCATAGATGGCGAGGAGCAGGGCAGCTCCGCCGGCGACAAACGCGATCTTACGCATTTCCACTAGAATGCCTCTCCTACCCGGAAGTACAGTCCCCAGTCCCCATCCCCGACGGCGAAATCCAGCCCCACGTTCATGTGATTGTCGGTGAAGGCGGTGAACCGGATCCCGACTCCCCCGCCCGGGAAAATCTTCCCGTTGTCATCCTCGTTGATCGCTTCAAACACGGAAGCCAGGCCGGCGAAGCCGACGGCTCCAAACCGGCGCCAAATGTTCCAGCGATACTCGCCCTGCAGGGCTACCAGGTAGTTGCCGCGATGCGCCCCCTGTGAATATCCACGGATGTCGCTGCGCCTGCCCAGCACGTACTGCTGGTTGAACGCCAGGTCGCCCAGACCGAGCCCGACAAACGCCCGGGCGGCAACGACGTCCTTCTCCCGGGCCGGCCAGTAGTGGTTGTAGTCCAGATCGAGCGTGTTCGACCCGACCTCGTTGCCGAAGGCCTCCGGATACCCGGAGTACTTCGCGTTCGTTAGGAACCCCGTGCGCGGGTAGTAAACGTTGGACCGCACATCCACGGAGGCACTGAGCCCGATCCCGTTGAGCGTGGTCGTGACTGTCGTGTCGGGAGCGAGTTCGGTCGTATTCCGGAACTTGGTGTAGATGTAGTTCACGCCCCCGTAGAGCCGTCCGACAATCCGACGCTGCACCTCGACGAAGGCGAAGCCGGCCCGAGTGTTGTACGGGACCCAGACATTGATGGGGTTGTCCAGGTAGAACTGGAAGTTGATGGAGCCGGAGCCGCCGGCGCCGGTGAGGCGCCAGTCATCCTCCTTCAGGTGTACCCGGGCGAAGCCCGCCACAAACCACGTCTTGTTCGTGGAGTACATGCCCAGGAGTCCCGCCACGGAGGACGGAGAGACGGTGTCGCGGGCCACCGGATTGAACATCACCATGGGCAGCGCGCCGAACGACGCGCCGATCGAGCGATTGTAGTTGAAGTACGGCAACGGGATGATCTTGTGCGTGCCCTCGATCCGGCCGCCCTGCCCTCCTCCGCCGCCCAGCACGCCCTGAGCCATGGCTGCCGACGGCGTGGCCGCCAGCAGCAGGCCCAGGAGGGTCTCCTTCAGACGCATGGTGCTACGCCCCTGTCGGAGTACCGGACGCTAGTCCGTCCCCGGAACCGGAATCACTGCAGGGACCAGATCCGAGGGCCCGAGCGTCACCTCGTCCGGGCCGAGCTTCAGGCTCGACTCCATCATCTCATCCCAGGTGACCTCCCGGCCCGTGTAGGCGCTGATCCGGCCCATGATCGCCGTCATCGTGGCGATCGCCGTTCGTTCCGCCTCGTTCACCGGCTCAGGTCGATGTGCTCCTGGTGGTACGGCTGCGGCTGAACCTCCTCACCCTCTTCGTCGACTCCGTACGGGTAGGTCCACAGCTCCGTCCCGTCGGGCTGCCAGATGGTGTTGATGGCGTTCGTGTATCCGTTGGTGCCGCGCACCAGCTCGCCCACGTAGTCGCTGCAGCCGGCGATCTGGCGGCACATGCTGTGAACGTGCCTGTCCCCTTCGTACGTGAAATCGACGCTGAAGAAGTCGTATCCGTCGCCGGTGGGGCGGCGCCAGCGACCCCCGAATCCGAGGGCTTTCTCGGGAGGAGCGTCGCCCATGTACCAGTTCGCGACATCGATGTTGTGCAGGTGCTGCTCGACGATGTGATCGCCTCCGAGCCAGGTCCAGTTCACCCAGTCGCGCAGCATGTACTCCATGTCGGT
>JBDHIQ010000282.1:0-2124 GCA_039587395.1 Gemmatimonadota bacterium | reverse complement strand
CGAGATCTTCCTGCGGCTGGGCCACGCCTATGCGCTGGAGGGCGATGTCGACGAGAGCTTCCGCTACTACGGCATCCTGCTCTCGCAGGACTCCAGCTATCGGTACCAGGCGGCGGCCGACTTCGCGGCGCTGGGACGTGCCGCCCTGGAACGGGGGACACGCGAGAACATGGCGCGGGCGCTCCAGCCGCTGCTGAGCTGGAGCTTCGGGCTGATTCCGGCAGATCTGCAACTGGAACTGGCCCGGTACTTCTGGAGCGAAGGGGACTACACTCGCGCTCTCCCGCTGTACCTGGAGGCGCTGTCCGATACGGTCGGCCGGAGCGAAGAGATAGACGTCCGGGTCTTCTATGAAGCGGGACGCGCGTATGAGGAGCTGGACGGGTGCGCCCGGTCGCTGGAGTACTTCGAGACGTACCTGTCGCTCGTGCCGCGATCCGGCGAGGACCGGGCCGGCGCCGAATGGCACCTGGGACGGTGCTTGTTCCAGGTGGCACAGGAGGATCGGGCCACGGGCCGGCCCGGTGGCGCGCTGCGTCGCCTGGATCGAATGGTCGAGCTTGGCGTACCCCAAACCCTGATGGATCGAGCGCACTTCAACCGGGGAGAGCTTCTGCTGATTCTGGGAGATTCGGACAGGGCTCTGGCCGCGTTCGAGGAGGTGTTGAGACTGAATCCGGCGCGCAGCGGACCACTGGTGCAGCGGGCCGAACAGCGTATCAGGCAGATTCGATTCGAGAATGAATAGACCCGTCGCCGGCAGGAGCCGGGCGGCAGCGATGAAGCGCAGGCGAGTGAACGAGCGGCGCCGTGCGCCGTGGCTGGTCAGCGCGGCTCTGGCGGGCGTGGTTGTCGGCGCATGCTCGCCCGCCGCTCCACCCGAAGGTCTGTCCTCCGTGGATCGCTTCCAGTGGTCGCAGGAGAAGTTCGATACCGGCTCATACGGAGCGGCGGCGCGAGGCTACCAGGATTTCATCATCCGCGATCCACTGAACCCGCTGGTGGACAGCGCCCAGTTCATGCTCGGCGAGTCCTACCTGCGAAACAGGCAGGAGTTGCTGGCCGTCGGAGAGTTCGAGCGGCTCGCCACCACCCGGCCAAACAGCCCCGTCGCCGACGACGCGCAGTTCGGGGCGTGTCGCGCCCTGTGGGCATTGTCGCCCAAGCTGCCGCTGGATCAGGATTTCACCCGGCAGGCCATCGCCCAGTGCACGCGCCTCCTGGAGTTTTTCCCGGCGTCGCCGCTGGTAGAGTCGGCGGAGACCATCATCGAGGAGGCGAACGCCAAGCTGGCGGCCAAGGACTACGAGATTGGCATCTACTACTTCAGACGAAGACTGTACGAGTCTGCCAACATCTACTTCGAGTACGCGCTGTCCAAGGCGCCGCCGAGAGCCGACCTGGTGCCCGAGATCTTGTTCGACCTGCATCGGAGCTATACGGCCGTTGGCTTTCTGACCGAGGCGCTGACCGTTCAGGACAGGTTGTTCCGCGACTTCCCGGATTCACCCCAGGCTCAGGAGCTGCGTTCCCTGGTGGGACCGGACCCGGATGGCTGAGCGCGTCGGCGTTCTGGGGGGTACGTTCGATCCACCACACGTAGGGCACGCGGTCGTAGCCCAGGACGTGGGGGAACAGCTAGAGCTGGATCGGCTCCTGATCATTCCCACGGCCAGTCCACCACACAGGGAAGCCGTGCTACCCGGCGTTGTGCGTCTCGAGCTGACAAGGGCGCTGTTCCGAGGCGCCACTGGCCTCGAGGTGAGCGCGATGGAGCTGGAGCGGGCCGGAAGGTCTTATACGGTGGACACGCTGGAGCGGCTGCGCGCTGGACTGGACGACGGTGAGTTGTTCTTGGTGATGGGCGTGGATCAGCTGGCCGTGATCGACACCTGGCACCAGTACCGGCGGCTTCCAGGACTGGCCACCATCGCGGTCATGCGCCGCGCCGGCCAGGAGCCGCAGCTGCCGGATGCCGTTGCGGATTTTGCCTATATTACCGTGAACGTAACGCGAATCGACGTCTCGAGTACGGACGTCAGGCAGCGCCTGCGCGCGGGCCGGTCGATTCGATATCTGGTGCCCGAGCCGATTCGCGAACAGGTCGAGCAAGCCTGGATCGCG
>JBDHIQ010000003.1:0-95981 GCA_039587395.1 Gemmatimonadota bacterium | reverse complement strand
TACGGGTTTGCCTACGACGGGCAGCACCTGATCTACATCCAGGACGAAGCCGGGGACGAGAACTGGCGCGTGTACAGCGTGGATCTCGGCACGAAGGAGACGACGGATCTGACCCCCCTGGCGGGTGTGCAGGCTCGAATCATGGGCTTCAGCCCGACCATCCCGGATGAGATCCTGGTAGGCCTCAACGACCGTGACCCGCGACTGCACGACATCTACCGGGTGAGCCTCGCCACGGGCGAGCGCACGCTCGTGCTGCAGAACGACGGTTTCGAGCGCTTCGTCACGGACCGTGAGTACAACGTCCGCGCGGCCGGCCGCTTCGTGGAAGGCGGTGACTTCGAGCTGCTGAAACCGTCGGCGGACGGAACCTGGGAGCCGTTCCTGGACTGGGGACTGGAGGATTCGGAGAGCACCTTCGCACTCGGCTTCGACGATACCGGTGCCACGCTGTACATGCAGGACAGCCGGGGCCGCAACACGGCGGCGCTCACGGCCGTCAGCGCATCCACCGGAGCCCGCAAGGTGATGGCGGAGGACCCGATGGCCGACTTGAGCGGCACGGAGATTCACCCGCTGTCGGGCCTCCCGCAGGCCGCTGAGTTCACGCACGGACGGTCCGAGTGGCAAGTGCTGGACGAGTCGATAGCCGGGGACTTCGAGTACCTGGGCGCCGTGGCGGATGGCGAAATGGGGATCGGCAGTCGCACGCTGGACGACACCAGGTGGATCGTCACGTACCTGATGGACGACGGCCCGGTGCGCTACTACCTGTACGATCGCGAGGCGCAGCAGGCCACGCTGCTGTTTACCAGCCACCCTGAACTGGAGGCGCTCCCCCTGTCGAAGATGCACTTCGGCATGATCGAATCCCGGGATGGCCTGGAGCTGGTCAGCTACCTGACGCTGCCGCCTTGGGCCGATGCCGACGGCGACGCCCGCCCCGACGACGGTCCCATCCCGATGGTGCTCTCCGTGCACGGAGGTCCGTGGGCGCGAGACTCGTGGGGGCTGGATCCGTGGCACCAGTGGCTTGCCAACCGCGGCTACGCGGTGCTGAGCGTCAACTTCCGGGGATCCACCGGCTTCGGGAAGGAGTACGTGAACGCCTCCACCGGTGAGTGGGCCGGCAAGATGCACGACGACCTGATCGACGGCGTCAACTGGGCGGTCGAACAGGGGATCACCGAGCCTGACAAGGTGGCGATCATGGGCGGCAGCTACGGCGGCTTTGCGACCCTGGTAGGCATGACGTTCACCCCCGAGGCCTTCGCGTGCGGAGTGGATCTGGTGGGCCCCTCGAACATCGTCACGCTGTTCGAATCCTTCCCGGCGTACTGGGGTCCCCGGATCGAGCGCTGGGTGGCGCGCGTGGGCGGCGACCATCGCACCGAGGAGGGCAGGGAGTACCTGATGTCCCGCTCGCCGATCTCGCGCGCCGATCAGATCGTGCGGCCGCTGCTGATCGCGCAGGGCTCCAACGATCCCCGTGTGAACCAGGCAGAGTCGGATCAAATCGTCGCAGAGATGCAATCGAACCAGATTCCGGTCACGTACCTGGTCTATCCGGATGAAGGGCACGGCTTCCGGCGGCCGCCGAACAACATGTCGTTCCACGCCGTGGCCGAGGCGTTTCTGAACGAGTGCCTGGGCGGCGGGCGCGTGGAGCCGATTGGCGATGACTTCGCGGGCTCGACCATCACGGTCCCGGTCGGCGCGGAGCACGTGCCGGGGCTGGAGGAGGCGCTAGCGGGGATGGGGGAGGGCAGCTAGCCGGGCGAGCGGCAGAATTCGATAGCGAGACGAGACGATGGCGACACGGCGAACCCTCCCTGGTAGAGCGTGTCTAATTGTGGGCCTTGCCCACTTTTTGACACGGGCTTCAGCGGACACCCACGCCCAGGAGCAAGCCTCTTGAATAGAAGACTGCGGGCCGTCGCCGGGCCCTTACTCATATGCGTCCTCGCCTGCCTGCTGGCCACGTCCGGACCGCTCCACGCGCAGGATCCGGCGCGCCCGAGCGGAGCGGTGAGCGGGCGCGTGATCGATGCGCTCACGGAAGGACCCGTGGAAGGCGCGCTGGTCGAGCTTCTGGGGACAGATGGGCAGGCGCTTTCGGGCCAGGACGGACGCTTCGCGATCGCCGGAGTGACTCCGGCCGTCTATGACCTCCGCGTCCGGATGATCGGCTATGAAACGTACCTCGAGAGCAACATCATCGTCGGGAGCGGCAAGCCGCTGACCGTGGTGGTGAGGCTGGCCGTGCAGCCGCTGGAGTTGGACCCGCTGGAGGTGCAGGCCTCCTACTTCCAGCGGTCCATCGATGCGGCTTCGAGCACCCGACGGTTGAGCGCGGCGGACACGCGCCGCGCACCGGGAGTCAACGAGGATGTGGTTCGGTCCGTGGCGCTGCTGCCCGGGGTTGGCGTCACCTCGGGTGGGCGCAACGACCTCGCCGTGCGGGGCGGGGCACCTTACGAGAACCTGTTTCTGGTCGATGGGATCGAGGTCCCGAACATCAACCACTTCGGTGCCCAGGGGTCCACCGGCGGACCGCTCTCGATGATCAACATCGAGTTCGTGGATGAGACGACGTTCTCGAGCGGAGGCTACGGGGCACGGTACGGTGACCGTACCGCCTCGGTCACCGACATACGCCTGCGCGAAGGCGGCGACCAGTTGTCGGGGACGGTCAACCTGTCCGCCACCGGCTTCGGGGCCATCCTGGAAGGTCCGCTTGGCCGGAAGGGGTCGTTTCTGCTTAGCGCGCGCCGCAGCTACCTGGACCTGATCTTCCAGACCGCCGGCTTCAGCTTCATCCCTTCCTACTGGGATTTCCAGACGAAAGCGGTCTATCGGCCGGACTCGCGGAACGAGTTCTCGCTGCTGCTGATCGGTGCCCTCAACGACCTGTCGTTCAATAACGAGACCGAGGACGACCGGTACGACAACACGCGGATTCTGCAGCCGGACAGCCGCCAGTACTTCGGTGGCGTGACCTGGAATCACTTCTTCTCCACGTCCCGTCTGTCCGTGACGCTTGGGCGGACCTACACCCGCTTCAAGACCACGCAGACCGCATTCACGGAGCCGCCCCAGACCCTGTTCGAGAACACCTCGCGCGAGGGAGAGAACAGCCTGAGAGTCGACTGGACCGGCCAACCGGCCCGCAAGCTGGAGCTGACGGTCGGCACCAACTTCAAGTACGCGAGCGATCTCAGGTACGACATCACCCTCCCCGGCGAGCTCCGAGTCGACCAGAACCGCGAGCCGGCCCCGCTCCGCGTGGACACCGCCTTCACCGCCTTTCGAAACGGCACGTACGTGCAGGCCGCGTACTGGCTGACCGACCATCTCCGCGCCATCGCCGGCCTGCGAGGCGACTACTACGCCTTCCTGGGCGATGCATTCCGCGTCAGTCCACGCCTGGGGTTGAGCTACGACGTCGGTGCGAGCTCCTCCGTGTATGCCAGTGGCGGCCGCTACTACCAGCCTGCCTCATACATCTGGCTGGTTGGGGACCCGGCCAACCCCGAGAGCCTGAAGCCGATTCGTTCCGACCAGGTGGTGCTGGGCTACGAGACCCGGCCCATGCGGGACCTCAAGATTCAGTTCGAGGGTTTCTACAAGTGGTATGCGGACTACCCGGGCCGCTTGTTCCGGCCCCAGGCCGTGCTGGCGCCGTCCGGTTTCGATGATGCCACGGACGACATTCCGCTCGGGCTCGAACCCCTCGTGAGCACGGCCACAGGGCGCTCCTACGGCGCCGAGGCGTTCGTGCAGAAGAAGCTGAGCGACATCCCGCTGTACGGACTCCTGGCGCTCACGCTCAGTCGGTCGGAGTTCACATCGCTCGAAGGGGTGGCGCGTCCCGGCCGCTACGACAGCCGGTTCATCAGCACGCTGCTGCTCGGGTACCGCTTCAACCCGAAGTGGGAAGTGAGCGGAAAATTCCGGATGGCGACCGGCCAGCCAAGCACCCCGTTCATCGAGGACGGCCCCGACACGGGTCGCCGCGACTACACGCAGTACAACCAGGGCGAAAGGTTCCCGATGTTCCGCTCGCTGGACCTGCGTGTAGACCGCAGGTGGAGCTTCCGTGGCTGGCAGCTGGAAGTCTACCTTGACGTACAGAACGTGTTGGGACGCAAGAACGTGACGGCCGTGCGTTGGGACCCGAGGACGAATGAACCGGAGTTTGACGAGTCGATCGGCATTCTGCCGACGATCGGCGTAAACGCGGAATTCTGATGAGCGAGAACCGAATGCAGTTCGGGTTGTTGGTCCTGTGTTTGCTTGCGCCTCTGGCCGTCGGGCTGGTCTCTGGAGCGGCCACGTCCGATGGTGTCCAGACCTGGTATCCGGGCCTGGTCAAGCCGTCTTTCAACCCACCCTCCTGGGTGTTCGGGCCGGTGTGGACAGCGCTCTACCTGATGATGGGCCTGGCACTGTACCTGGTGTGGAGTCGTGGCCTGGCCACCGAAGGTGTGGCCGTCGCGGTGCTGCTGTTTGCCTTGCAGCTGCTGCTCAACGGGCTGTGGTCGTGGCTGTTCTTCGGATGGCAAATGCCGGGGTGGGCGTTCGTCGATATCGGTTTGTTGTGGGTCCTGATCGGCATCACCACAGTGCTGTTCTTCCGCGTGTCGATGCCTGCCGGACTGCTCATGGTACCGTACTGGGCCTGGGTGACGTTCGCCAGCGTGCTCAACTTCGCCATCTGGCGTCTGAACGCGTGAGTCCGGCCAGGAACCGGGGCCGGCAGCAGATCATGGGCCTCGCACCCGGCATCCCGGTTCTTCTGGCTCTCGCACTCACGGCCGGTGGCACGGGCTCGCTTGGAGCCCAGGTTCCGGAGGCAGGCCCCGGGACGGCTCCGATGGCGAGATCCTGTCCGCTGGACCTCGAGGTGCTCATCGAGCGACCGTTCGCGACCCGGCGGAGTGTCTCAGTAGGGGATACGCTGGCGGTGTCCAGGCTGCCAGACAGTCCCGGCTGCCCGGCCGTGGTGGTGGGGATCTTCGAACCGCCGCCGGACCCGTCCCGTCTGGTCGTGGAGCGTCCGCGGTTCATCTTTCACCTGCCGCAGCTTGCGGGACTGCTCGACCGACCGGCCGAAGTGGACCGCTACTCCGTGGCGCTTCGCGACGGGCAGGACCCGGGGGCAGTGGCCAGCTCTCTGAACCAGCGGCTGGCCGGGGCACAGGCCCTTCCCACAGCGCAGGTCACGGCTCGCAGCTCCACCACGTTTCAGGTGGTCAGCCGGTTCCACGAGGCGATCGGCGCCATTACGCTGGTGGCCGGCGGCGCCTTCCTGGCCTGCATTATGATCCTCAAGGTCCAGGAACGGCGTACCCAGGTAGCCGCGCTGCGCCTGATCGGCATCTCGAAGCGCACGCTGGGCGCGTGGATCGTGGCGGAAACGACGGTCGTGTCGCTGGTGGGGGGCGCGGCGGGCTTCGGGCTCGGACAGCTCGCCTCGTGGATCATCAACGGGTACTACCAGGCCGCCTACGACACCACGCTGGTGTTCTCGCTCATCACGCCCATCATCGTCGTTAAGGCCCTGTTCCTCGCCATCGTGCTTGGCCTGGTTGCCGGGTTGCTTGCGGCGCTCCGCCTGTTTCGCGTACAGCCACTCGTCGAAGCCGGACGATAGTCCTGTGCTGGCTCGGTACTCCGCGCGGGAACTTCTGCATCACCCACTTCGCACGATTCTCACGTTTGTCGGGGTCGCAGTGGCTACGGCCATGCTCCTCGACATGCTCATGCTCGGGAGCGGCATTCGGCAGAGCTTCGCCGAGTTGTTGACGGCCCGGGGCTACGAGTTGCGCGTGGCGCCCGCGGGAACCCTGCCGTTCGACACTGAAGCGCTGATCCAGGACTTCTCCGACGTGAAGACGGCACTGCTCGCTGCCGAGGGGGTGGAGGGCGTGGCCCCGTTGCTGGCGGCCAACCTGCTGGCGGTCGGACGGGCGCCCGGGGCGGGGACGCGCTCGTTCTTTCTCGGCATCGATCCGGCGGAGCAGGGCGTGCTGCGGGTCGTGGAGGGCGGTCTGGAGCGAGCCGGCCAGGTCTTGCTGGCGGCCGAGACCGCGGAGCGCCTGGACGTCCAGGTGGGAGACTCGATCGGCGTCGCGCTGCCCGGCACGCTGGCCGGACAGGAGCCCACGTTCGCCTTCCAGGTGGCCGGAATCGCCGAGTTCGTATACGCGGCACGTGAAGAGATGACCTCGGCCGTTCACCTTGAGGACCTGCAGCGTCTCACCTCCCATGAAGACCAGGTGTCCTTCGCGATGGTCCGGCTCGCGCCGGGCGCGGCGGCAGCGGACGTGGCCGACCGACTGTCGGGTGAGCTCTCCCGCGTCGATGTCGTCACCGTCGGCGGGCTGGTCGAGCAGGCGGAGCAGCGGCTCTCCTACTTCCGCCAGCTGGCCCTGATCCTCGGCGTGGTGAGCCTGTTCGTGGCTGTGCTGCTGGTCGGTACGGTGATGGCCGTGTCGATAAACGATCGGTACGGAGTGATCGCCGCCATGCGCGCGATCGGTATCTCCCGCCGCAGTATCCTGACGGCGCTCACGGGCGAGAGCTTGGCACTTTGCGCCGCCGCCGGCGCAGCCGGCCTGGCCATCGGCCTGGTCACGGCCGGCTACCTGGAATCGATCCTGTCGGACTTCCCGGGACTTCCCCGAGCCGTGCGCTTCTTCGTGCTCTCGCCAACGGACCTCGCGCTCGGGTACGGCGCGATTCTCCTCTCGGGAGCGGTCGCTGCGTTCGTGCCGGCATGGCGCGCGATGCAGCTTCACATCGTGTCCACCCTTCACACCGACGAACCATGAGCGATCCGATACCAGCCGAGCCTATGCTGATCTCGGAAGACCTGCACCGGGTGTACCGATTGCAGGGCACCGAGGTGAACGCGCTACGAGGTGTCTCTCTCTCCCTGCAGCCGGCCGAATTCCTGGCGATCACGGGACCCAGCGGTTCCGGAAAGTCCACTCTCCTGCACCTGCTGGGCGGTGTGGACATTCCCACAAGAGGGCGCGTGCGGCTCGCGGGCCAGGATCTTGGCTCACTCACAGAGACACAACGGGCTCGGTTTCGCCTCGAGACGGTGGGACTGGTCTTTCAGCGCTTTCATCTGCTGCCCATGCTGTCGGCGGCGGAAAACGTGGAGCTGCCCATGGCGGAGGCCGGGGCGGGCCGCGGGGAGCGCCGTGATCGCGCGAGGCTTCTGCTCGAGCGCGTGAGCCTCTCGGACCGCCGGAACCACAAGCCGGGGCAGCTCTCGGGCGGCCAGCGACAGCGCGTGGCCATCGCGCGCGCCCTGGCGAACCGACCTCGCCTCCTGCTGGCCGACGAGCCGACCGGCGAGCTGGACCGGTCCACGTCAGAGGAAATCCTGGACCTGTTCCAGAGTCTCAACGCGGAGGGGACGACCATCGTGGTCGCCACGCACGATCTCGCGCTTGCCGAGGGCGCAAATCGCCAGGTGGCGATCGTGGACGGCCAACTGCGGGGACCGGGGAGTGGCGGACGATGATCTGGCGGCTGATCTCTGCCTCCATGGCACAACGGCCGGGTCGAACCGCGCTGTTCCAGGTAGGATATGCACTGGGAGTGGGCGTCACACTGGCCCTGCTTTCCATCGGCACGGCGCTCCTGGAGCAATCCCGCGACGAGGAGCTGTTTGGCGGGGGAGACGTTCTGGTCCTGCCGGCCGGTCTGGATCTCGAGACCTTCAAGACCGGAGGCGTGAGCTCCCTGTACTTCAGGATCGACCAGGCCCCGTATCTGTACCGGGAACTGCTCACCAGTCCTCGGTACGAGTCAGAGATCGCTGCCGTCGCGCCCTGGATCGCTGACGCCCTGCTGTACGTCAGGGTGGGCGACGAGGCCGGCAGCGGAGAGCCCCAGCCGATTGCCGCCAGCGGTCAGATCCCGAGTCGCGCGGCGTCACTCGGGGTGTCTCCCAGCCTGCTGGGGGGCCGGTGGGACGACGTGGCCGCCGACCGGCAGTGGAGTATCCCGGAGCCCGCGGCGCTGTACCATGAGATCGACGCGTTTCACATGCCGTACGGGGCCGCGGTTGGCGATTCGACATGGGCGGAGTGGCATTACTTCAACGTGCGACTTCCGGACCGTGACGCCTGGTTGTACCTGACCTACATGGTCGCGGGCGCCGTGCCTGACGGACAGTGGGGCGGCCGCATGCTGGCCACCCTAGTCGGCTCGTGGGACCGCCGCGCCGCCGCGAGCGAGAGGGTGTTCGAGGACTGGATCGAGCCGGAACGGGTCCGATTCTCGACACGCCGGGCGGACCTCCGAATCGGGTCTAGCACGGTGACCGTGACTCCCGAGGGCCGGTACCGACTGACGGCCTCTGTCCCGGGTCCCGCTGGAGACACGCTCCGCGTGGACCTCGTCCTGGCGGCACCCCGGCCACGGTATCTACCGCCGCTGGAACTGTCGGACGAAGCGTTTCCGTCCGGCTACACGGTGCCGCTGCTCTCCGCCGAAGCGAACGGCCGGGTGTGCGACGCAGCGGATTGTACGGAGGTCGTGGGTGCCAAGGCCTACCACGACCACAACTGGGGACTCTGGCGGGACGTGACCTGGGACTGGGGGCAGCTCAATGCCGGCGGCTACTCGCTGCTCTACGGCGGCGTCTTGCGGGAAGGAGAGCCGGTCGGTTCGCGTTTTGCCTTTGTTGTGGACGACGACGGTTTCGCGGGGCTGCTGCCCATACGGGGGATTCGCTACCAGTGGTCTGATTCGGCTGGCGGAGCTGCCGGGGGAGATTCAGGTCGGGCATACCCGGTCGGCTTCGAGCTGACGGCGGCCCGCGGCGACGACCGCCTGGTCCTGCGCGTCAGGCCGGAACACGTGCGGGCCACGCCGGCTGCGGACTCCTCGGGCCGGGTCTTCTACCAGATGCAGGGCCAAGCCGAGCTGGAAGGCGTGGTCGGCGGCTTGGCGGTCCGGGAGACGGGAACCGGCTTCTTCGAAACGTGGCGATCCGAAATTCGCGGGCCTGTGCAGTGAATCCGGAGAGGGACGTCATCCGTAATGACCAGGGGCAGGACGATCTGACCCGGAAACTCAGAGCAGCGGAGTAGGTGCCATGTTTGGCATGGTGGAATTTATGACATTCTCGATGTCGCTCGCATTCGGGGCGATCACGACGGTCTTCTGGATCTGGATGCTGATCGAATGCGCCACGAAGGAGCCGAGTGGGGACGAGCGCGTGATCTGGATCCTGGTGATCGCGCTCACGCACCTAATCGGGGCCGCGGTCTACTTCTTCGTGCGGCGTCCGAAACGGATGGCTGAGCACGGGGCCTAGCGAGCGATACATCGCCGCTCGCGAGGCCGCCTGACCCGGACTAGCGTCCGTCGCGAGAGAACGTGTCGCAAGCCTCCACGGACCCGTTCTATATGCCTCGCTTGAGCCAGTAGGCCCTCTGATCGGACGATCCGTGCGTGAACGCATCGGGCGTGGCGGCACGCCCGGCGCGGCTCATCAGCCGGTCGTCGCCGATCGCCGCTGCCGCCGCCAGACCTTCCTCCACGTCTCCCGGATCCAGCCGCACCCCGCTTGGACCCTGTGCCCGGTTGAGGTAGTGCGCCCACACGCCGGCGTAACAATCCGCCTGCAGCTCCAGCATGACCGAGAGCTGGTTCGCCTCGGCTCGCCCGAGTCCGCGCTGAGCGGCATGCACCTCGCTGGACGTGCCCATGAGATTCTGGAGATGGTGACCGACCTCGTGTCCGACCACGTACGCCTGGGCGAAGTCCCCGGGGCCTCCCAAGCGGGCCAGCTCACGGAAGAAGCTCAAGTCCATGTAAACCTGCCGGTCAGCCGGGCAGTAAAACGGTCCCGTAGCCGCGGTGTTCATGCCGCAGGCAGAGCTCACGGAGCTGTCGAACAGCACCAGCGTGGGCGCTTCGTAGCGGCTTCCCGCCTGCGCGAACATCGCGCCCCACACGTCCTCGGTGCTGGCCAGGATCGCGGAGATGAAGTTGGCGTGGACGTCGTCCTCGGGGATCTCGGTGGACCCGCCCGGCGTCCTCTCCGGCGTTCCGATCTGTGTCGCCGGACCGGCGCCGGATTCGCTGGCCATCTGCAGGAGCATCGAGGGATCCGCCCCCATGCAGTACCCGATGAGCAGGATCAGAATGAGGCCGCCGATCCCACCCCCCATGCGGCCGCCGGGCATCCGCCCCATGGCGCGGCGCTGTCCTCTCCGGTCCTCGACCGTTCTTGCTGCGCCGGGCCGTCTTCCACTGCACCATCTCGAAATCCTCTCTTGCTGACTCTATCTGCCGCGGTCCGCCTGAGCTGGCCTGCGCTTACTCGGCTCCGCCGGCGCTGGCCGTGACGTCCTGCTCATCCGGGTCCTTGCCCAGGTGTTTGTTGAACCACGTCAGGATGCGCTCCGAGACATCCATCACGAACTTGGGCTCTCTGGGTCCGTGCGGGGTCCGCGGGTAGACTATCATCTCCGTCGGCACTCCGAGCCGCAGCAGCGACCGGTAGAATTCCTGCCCCTGCGTGAACGGCACCCGCAGATCGTTTGCCCCGTGGATCACCTGGGTGGGCGTCACCACGTTGGCGATGTGATAGACGGCGGAGTGCTTCTCGTACGTCTCGTAATCCTCCCAGTACTCGGCGCCCATGTGGCCGACCAGATAGTCGCCGATATCGGTAGTGGTGGTCATGCTGACCAGGTTCGGCAGCCCGGCGCCCATGCTGGCAGCCCGGAAGCGGTCCGTCTGCGTGACCGCAAAGGAGGTCATGTACCCACCATAGCTCCAACCCATGAGCAGCAGGCTGTCGGGGTGTGCGACGCCCATCTCGATCACGTGATCGACCCCTGACATGAGGTCGCTCAGATCACCGTATCCCCAGTCCCTGAAGTTGGCGTAGCGAAAGTCTTTCCCGTAGCCCGTGCTGCCGCGCGGATTCGGCCTCAGCACCGCGAAGCCTTCCTGCGCGAAGTACTGGAGCATGTAGATACTGGCGCTCCCGGTGAAGCCCTGGGTGTACACGCCGGCCGGTCCGCCGTGCACGTTCAGGATGAGCGGCACCTGACGGCCTTCTTCGTAGTCGACCGGGTAGGTGAGCAGCCCCTCTACCGGGGTTCCGTCCGGCGCCGTCCACGAGAGTAGTTCCGTGCGCCCCATCGCTGGACGCGCGACGTCGGCATGGATGTCGGTCACGCGCTGCGGGGCGAACGCATCCGTATCCGATACGTAGACGTCCCAGGGCTGATCCGGGGTCTGCCAGGTGAACGCCATCCGGTCCGTGTCCGGGGTCATCGACACCGACCCGAATACCCCCTGTCCGGAGGTCACTGGACGCACAGCTTCTCCATCGATGGGCAGAGCGACGACCTGAACCGTGGTGCCCATCACCTCGCCCAGGTACAGCTCCCGGCTGTCGGCCGCCCAGCCAAGAATGTTGGCGCTGCGATTGGGCGTCTCGGCCAGCATGTATGCGTCGCCTCCGCCCGCCGGCACGATGAACACGTCGCCCAACCCGATCGGCTCAGGCTGGCTGCCAGTGGATACGTAGGCTATCCAGCGGCCGTCGGGAGACCAGCGGGGGCTCCCCTCGACGCCCGCGCCGGTAATGAGCGGAGTCACGACGCCCAGCGCCTGGGGCTCATCCGCCTGCTCTTCGGCTTCCGGGCCGTCCTCGCCCTCTGCCTCGTCGTCCTTCGTCTCACCCGCTTCCTTCTCGGCCTTCGCCTCGAGGGCCGCCCTGGCCTCCTCGCTGGATGGCACGGTCACGACCGAGATATCGCCGACCAGGCGGGCGGTGTTGATGCGCGGGTCCGCCTGGTGAGAGAAGACGATCGCGGATCCGTCGGGCGACCAGTCAAAGCCGGTGATGTGGAAGTCCCCGGCAGTCAGGCGGATCGCCTTCGCGGGCTCATCCGTTCCAGGCTCGATCTCCGCCACGTACAGGTGCGAGTACTTGAACTCCTGGTCGACCAGGATGACGTCGCGCTTTTCCTGTTTGGCTTTCTTCTCTTCCTTCGTCTCGGGGTCTCGCATCAGGAGGGCGATCCGTGTCCCGTCGGGAGACCAGCGGAACGAACCGACGCCGGATTCGGCGTCGGTGGCCTGGACCGCCTCGCCTCCCCGCATCGGGAGCAGCCACACCTGGCTCTTGTCCGAGCGCGATGTGCTGAACGCCAGCCAGTTTCCGTCCGGCGAGAAGCGGGGGCTGCCGGCGGACTTCTCTCCCTGGGTGTACTGCCGATTGCTCGAGCCGTCGGCCGAGGCGACCCAGATGTGGCTCAGGTAGCTGGACTCGTCGCCATCCATCAACGGCTCGCGGACGATGTACGCAACGCGCTGGCCGTCCGGCGCGATGGCAGTGCCCTGGATGGCGCGGTACTCCATCGACAGCGCGGGCGTCCAGCGGTCGGCCGCCTCATCTCCTGCGCGGGCGCTCTGCTGGGCGTGCAAGCCTCCCGGGAGAAGGCCGACGGCTACACACGGAACGACGGTCAGGGACAGCATGGCGGCAAGCGCCATCGCCGGGAATCGAATGGTGGTGCAGCTTCCGGTCATGTGAGGTCTCCGGGTGTTTGTTGATCGCGCGCTGGTGGCGTACGGCTCGGTCATCTCAGAGAGGGGCAATCTGCCCGCAAACCCGGACCCGTACAAGCCGCCACCCCACAGCCACTCTGTCGCCACCCTTTGCCAAGTTCCGGCAACCAGACCATCGTTCATGAGTTCGCCCTATCCTTGGATCACCCTGGCACGCGGAGAAGTCACATGGGCAGGAAGATCGGCGCCGTCGTTCTTGGCTACGTCACCATGTTTGCAGGTGTATTCATCCTGTTCTCGACTACCTATCTCCTGCTCGGGCCTGGAAGATCCTTCCAGGCGGGTTCCTGCGATGTGTCCGCTGCGTGGATCATCGCGAGCATTGTGCTTGGTTTCGTGGCCGCCTTGCTGGGCGGCAAGGTCTGTCTGGCCGTGGGGAAGACGCGCGGCACGGTACAGGCCCTGGCTGGACTGGTCATCGTCCTCGGGCTGGTGTTCGCGATCCCTGTGTTCACCGGTCCCGGCGAGGCGTCCGCCGTGGCGTGCGATGGCCTGGGAGGCATGGAAGCGATGCAGGAGGCGATCCAACCGGTCTGGATGGCCCTCCTCAACCCGGTCATCGGGGCCGTGGGAGTCTTGCTTGGTGGCCGCAAGAAGGCCGCATAGGGTCCACTTCCCTCAGGCACCCCGGGAGAGCGCGCTATGAGTACCCTGCAAAAGCTGGTTCTACTGTTGGTCGTGGCAGTCGTCATCGTAGCCGGCGTCTGGCGAACGCGTGCCGGGCCCGCTTCCCCCACCCCGGACGCGACCGCGCTGTCGGCGGCGGAGGCGGAGGAGAAGTGGATCACCGGGATCCGCGAGGCACGGTCGCGGCGGTCGGAGCTGATGGAGCAGATGGAGGCGCTGCTCACCGTGGAAGTGCTAGAGAAGACGGGGGACGTGATCCGCCTGGCCATCACGGACCTCAGCGCCCGGGGACTGGCCGGGTTCGAGGGGCTGGTGCACCTCCGCGACAGCCAGGGTGAGCGACTCTGCACGCTGGCGCTGCGCAGCGTTCCGGGCGTTCAGGCCGGCGAAACGGTCACGGCCGGCTACCGGGTCGGAGAGGCCTTCCAGGGAGACGAGACGGCTGTCAGCGACATGACGCAGTCCTGGCAACCGTTTCGCGTAAGACTGGCCGACGGCACGGAGTTCGGCCGCGCCTGGCCCAGCCAGACATGGTGGCCGTGGTGCTTTACCACGCTCGAGCCACTGGCCGACGGCTAGCCGGCGTGCGCAAGCGCGCGCGTCCGGAGAGGCTGAGCCGGAGGCGTAGGTCCCCGGGCCCGGCGTCTCCGCTCCTGGCGCTCTCGCTCTTGGCGACGCTGCTCCTGCCCGCGGCCTGCGATAGCCAGTTCGGCGAGGATTTCCAGAGCCGCTTCTCCAGCGAGGCGGACCGCGTCTGGATCGGTCCGGAATACTGGTCCAATCCGATGCAGGACTGGCGGTTGCGAGTCGGGCGTATCGAGAACGTGGCGGCCGGCGGCGATCGCAACGTGTTTCTGCTGACCCGGGAAGTGTCGGGAAACGGCGGCGACCTTCACCTGCGCGTGCGCCTCGGCCGGCTCGAGGAGGATCTGGGCCGGCTTGAGGAGGACGCGGATTCGCTCCAGGAAGGATTCGTCGGCTTTCGCGTCGGAATCCGGGGCTCCTTTGACGACTACCGGGACAGCGCGGTTCGCGGAGTGGGACTCAACGCAGGCCTGCTCACGGACGGACGGCTGTTCATAGGCAATCCCGACTCACTGGCCGGGCCCCTGGTCGGCGGGATTCCGGGTGATGTAGAGTTGCGCCTGGACGCCGAGCCCGTGGATGCGCGGAGCGCGGAGACCGAGACCGAAGCCGCAGATCGCTACCAGGTCAGGCTTGCCGTCCTCACGCCGGCCGGGGACGAGCGCGCTGTCCTCACCCGCCAGGTGCCCGCCGGATGGCTCGTGGGCGGCCTGGCGCTCGTTTCTCACTCCGGCCCGGTGGAGAATACACCGCTGCCGGAGCAGGAAATCCGCGAGACGGGCTGGACGGGCAAGCCGGGAACGCAGCGCGGCGGCACGGTGCGCTTCTGGTTCCGCGACTGGAAAGTCTCGGGCTCCAGCGTGGCGGCCCACCCGGAGCGCGCCTACGGCCCCATTCTGTTCACGCTTCACACGCTGAGCCGCGGAACGCTCAATCTGACGGCGCAGATGGCGCCGGTCGGGAACGCGCCGCGCGCCGTGTGGCTGGAGATCGCGGACGACACGGACCCGGGGCGGGCGGCGGCACAGGCCAGCCAGGAAGGCTGGCGCAGGGCGGGGGAGTCGGCAATCGATCCCGACGCCCGCACGGCCCGTTTCCGCGTGCCTGAATGGGACGATACCCGGGACACTCCGTACCGCGTGATCTACGAGATGCCGGACGGTGCCGGCCGGACGGTCCGCCACGCGTACTCGGGGACCATCCGCCGCGATCCCGTCGACAAGCCCGAGCTGATAGTCGCGGCATTCACCGGCAACAACGATCTGGGCTTCCCGCACGCCGACATCGTGCGGAGCGTCCGCTGGCACCAGCCCGACTTCCTGGCCTACACCGGCGACAACATCTACGAGCGGGTGGGGGAATACGGGATCCAGCGCGAGCCCACGGACACCGCGATCCTGGACTACCTGCGCAAGTGGTATCTGTTCGGCTGGGAGTATCGGGAGCTGCTGAAGGACATCCCCTCCGTATCGATTCCCGACGATCACGACGTGTACCACGGCAACGTGTGGGGCGCCGGCGGGCGCGCCGCGTCGCCGTACGGCCAGCGGGGACAGGACGCGGGCGGCTACACCATGGCGCCGCGGTTCGTGAACGCGGTCCAGCGCACGCAGACCAGTCACTTTCCGGAACCGTTCGACGCGACGCCGGTCGAGCAGGGGATCACCGTCTATTACACGGACGTTCTGTACGGCGGGGTGAGCTTCGCCGTGCTGGAGGACCGCAAGTGGAAGTCGTCTCCCACGGTGGCCGTGCCCGCTGCGGATATCGTGAACGGTTGGTCGCAGAACCCGGACTACGTGGCTGCCACGCAGGGCGATGTGGACGGTGCGGTTCTTCTGGGTGAACGTCAGCTGGAGTTCCTGGAGCACTGGGCGGCCGACTGGAGCGGTGGGGCGTGGATGAAGGCTGTGATCTCGCAGACCATCTTTGCCAACGTGGCGACGTTGCCGGCCGGCGCTACCTCCGGGGCCATCATTCCGAGCCTCCCGGTGCCAGCTCCGGGCGAGTATGCGATCGGTGAGCGGCCGGTGTCCGATCACGACTCGAACGGTTGGCCGCAGACGCCGCGCGATGACGCGGTGCGGAAGATGCGGAAGGCGTTTGCGGTGCACCTGGCGGGCGATCAGCACCTGGCCAGCACCATTCAATACGGGATCGAGGAGTGGAACGACGCCGGGTGGGCGTTGTGCGTGCCTTCGGTGGCCAACATCTGGCCACGCCGCTGGTTTCCTCCAGAACCGGGAGGCAATCATGTGGCCGGGAGGGCCCCCTACACCGGGGAGTATCTGGACGGGTTCGGCAACCGGATGACCGTGCACGCGGTGGCCAATCCCGCCGCCCACGACGTGGAGCCCACGGCCATCACGCACCGCGCTCCGGGCTACGGCATCGCGAGGTTCGACAGAGAGAGCCGGCAGATCAACCTGGCCGCCTGGCCTCGCTGGGTGGATCCGGCCCAGGGTGGGGAGCCGTACGCCGGGTGGCCCATCACCATCAACCAGCTGGACAACGGTTTCCCGTACGGTGGCCCCAGTCTGGGGTTGATCGAATCCGAGATCGAGGATCCGGTGATCCAGGTGAGCGACAGCGGCACCGGTCAGATAGTCTACACGATCCGGATTCGGGGACGCTCGTTCGAGCCCAGGGTACGACGGCCCGGGCTATACGAAATCACGGTGTTCGACCCGGACACCGGCTACAATGTGGTCCTTTCCGACCGGCAGGCGGATTGAGGCCGTGCCTTTACGCGGATCGAGATCCGTGCGATTGTTAACGGCATGAGCCTTCTATCTCAGGTCGCGCTGGGTTCGCTGACCCTTGCCTTCGTGTGCTTTCTCGTGGCGGCGCTCGGTTCGCGCTGGAAGTCGGGAAGCAGCGTCTTCTTGGGTATGGTTCTCGGCGCGTTCCTGCTGATGACGGGACTGCTCGCAGGCGTGCTGGCCATCGGAACACAGGGCTACCGGGCGCTCACGCAGGAGGAAGTGGCGGCCATAGTCCACACCGAGCGGATCGATGACGAGAGATTCCGCGCCCACTTCCAGTTCCCTGAGGGCGACACCCTATCGGTCACGCTGCTGGGCGATGAGCTTTACGTGGACGCGCACATCCTCAAGTGGAAGCCGTGGGTGAACTTCCTGGGGCTTCACACGGAGTACGAACTGGATCGCGTTGCCGGTCGCTACGCGGATCTGGAGGATGAGCAGACCAGCCCCCGTACCGTATACTCCATCGCCCGGCGCAAGCCGTTTGACCTCTTCGACGTCGCGCGAAACCGGCCTGTGCTGCTTCCGGTCGTGGACGCGGAGTACGGATCCGCCTCCTTCGTACCGGCGGAGGGCACGTACGAGCTGCGCGTGAGCACCAGCGGGCTCCTGTTCCGATTGGTGGAGGAGCCCGACCCTGAGGCCGGGTCGGAGTAAGCAGTCGGAGTAGACAGCCTGTCCTGCACCCCGTCTTCACCCATCGCAGCCCCGCTCCATATCCGATGGAACCCTCAACTGAACTTTTCTTCGCCCGGAGAGTTTACATAGCTGGGAGATCAATTGTGAATGCACTCCGCTAAGGTGAGTCTGCCTAGAATGAAAGCGTCGCTGCGTGTTCTGCTGGCCGTATGTGCCGCTGCCGTGTCCCTGCAAGCCGTCCCCGTGTGGCCCGGTGTGTCCGGCCTGCGCGCCCAGGAATCGGATGATCCGAACGTGGCGGCGGAGTCGGCGTCCTCCGATGGCCCTGCAGCCGACGGGGCAGAGGAGACGGGAGACCAGGCGGCCTCGCGCGACCCCTTCGCCTCGCCCGATGTGCCGGAGCCGAACGAGTTCCGGACGGCGGCGGGGGCTCCCGGCGACGCGTACTGGCAGCAGGATGTGGACTACGCCATCAAGGTCAGCCTGGAAGGAGACCGCATCACCGGCACCGAGACCATTACCTACACCAACAACAGCCCGGACGAGCTCACCAGCCTGTGGCTTCAGCTGGACCAGAACCTGTTCCGCAACGACAGCTACGGGGCCGAACGGGCCAAGGAGACCGGTGCCCAGAGGCATGCCGGATTCTTTGGAGGCGGGGGCGTGGACGTCTCGGCCATGACGGTGGAGCAGGGCGGGGAGACGTACGCGACCGAGTTCCAGGTCGAAGACACGATGCTGGAAGTGTTCTTGCCCGAGCCGCTCGCGGCCGAAGGGGGCAACCTGGAGTTGACGCTGGACTTCACCTTCGAGATTCCCGAGACCGGCGCGGACCGCATGGGCATGCTGGACGCGAAGAAGGGCGTCGTCTACGAGCTGGCGCAGTGGTATCCCAGGGTGTTCACGTACGATGACCTGGATGGCTGGAACCCCACGCCGTACCTGGGGCAGGGCGAATGGTACCTGGAATACGGAGATTTCGAGGTAGAGATCACGGTTCCGCGAGACATGATCGTCGTGGCGACCGGTGAGCTCCTGAACCCGGAGGAAGTCCTCACCGCTCAGCAGCAGGAGCGCCTGCAACAGGCGCGGGGCAGTGCCGAAACCGTCATGATCATCTCGCGCGACGAGGTGGGAGAGGGCAGCTCCCGGCCCGACGGCGACGGTCCGCTGACCTGGAAGTACCGGGCCGAAGACGTGCGCGACTTCGCGTGGGCCGCCTCGAAGGCGTTCGTGTGGGACGCGGCGGGCTGGGAAGATGTTCTGATCATGTCGGTGTATCCGGAGGAGAGCATCGGCTTTCAGGGGTTCACCGGCTGGGAGCGCTCCACGGAATACCTCAGGCACTCGGTCCAGTACTACTCGGAGCAGTGGTTCCGCTACCCGTACCCCGTGGCCATCAACGTGGGAGGCCTCGCGCTGGGCATGGAGTACCCGATGATCGTGTTCTGCTCGCACCAGGCACGAGGGGGATTCCTGTTCGCCGTGACCGACCACGAGATCGGTCACACGTGGTTCCCGATGATCGTCGGATCCGACGAGCGGAATTACGCGTGGATGGACGAGGGGTTCAACACGTTCATGAACTACTACTCGTCCATGGCGTTCTCCGGCGGCGAGCCCATCCTGGCTGCCCAGATGGAGCCGCTCCAGATCGCCAGCGGGATGCGCGGCGACTACTCGGAGCAGCCCATCTTCACAGTCCCTGACAGCGTCTCCGAGTTCGCTCTGGGCTTCCTGGCGTACAACAAGCCGGCGGCGGTCCTGGTCATGCTGCGCGAAGCCGTCCTGAAGCCGGAGGTGTTCGACGAGGCCTTCCGGGAGTACATCCGGCGCTGGGCGTACAAGCACCCGCAGCCGGCCGATTTCTTCCGCACCATGGAAGACGTGTCCGGGCAAGACCTGGGGTGGTTCTTCGAGGGCTGGATCTACACAACCGGCCTGCTGGATCAGGCCGTCACGAACGTCGAGTCTGATTGCCGGGAGGCGGATCTGTCCACGCAGACGCAGGAGGCGTGCACCACCAACGTGACCATCCAGAATCAGGGTGACCTGGTCATGCCTCTGGAGGTTCGCCTGATCTTCTCCGACGGGTCGGAAGAGACGCAGCACTGGCCCGTGGACATCTGGCGGGACAACAGCACGTACATCGTGACTGCGGATCGCCCGGTCCGGCACGTCCAGATAGATCCCCTGGCGCGCCTTCCGGATGCGAACCGGGCCAACAACACTTACGGCCGCGGGCTCATCTCCCGGCAACGGGACGGCTCCCGCTAGATCCGGCAGGGCCCCCGGCACGCGCCGGCGCCCCATTCTCCGCGCCGGCCTCGACGGCCGGCCCCGTCCGGTGCAGATTCGATCTGAGCCAACGGATTCTCTACATCCGCAGGATCCTCAGACCGGAGTCTGCCGCATGACCACGTCACGCAGGGAGTTTCTTAAGACCTCGTCCACCGCGCTTGCCGGTGCCGGACTGGCCGCCGTGGCGCCCACCGACGCGGAAGGGCAGGAGGCGCCAGCTAAGCAGGTTCCCCCCAGCGACATGCTGCGTTGCGGCGTGATTGGCTGTAACGGCATGGGTTGGTCCGACATGCAATCTCTGCTGACACTGGACGAAGTGGATTGCGTTGCCGTGTGCGATGTCGATCAGAGCGTACTGGACGAGGTTGCCGGCAACGTGGAAGAGCTGCGCGGCACCCGACCGCAGCAGTACATGGACTACCGGCGGCTCCTGGAGGACGATGACATCGACGCAGTCGTCGTGGGTACACCCGATCATTGGCACTGTCTGATCACTGTGGATGCTCTGTCGTCCGGCAAGCACGTCTACGTGGAGAAACCGCTGGCCAATTCGGTGGCGGAGTGCGACGCGATGCGGGCCGCCGCGGAGCGGTCCGGCAAGGTGGTCCAAGTGGGGCAGTGGCAGCGCAGCGGAATGCACTACGATCAGGCACTGGCTCACCTGAACTCCGGCGAGATGGGGAAGATCCGCCTGGTGAAAGCGTGGTCCTACCAGGGGTGGATGAAACCGATTCCACCCGAACCGGATGCGGATGCCCCGGAGGGGGTGGACTACGCGATGTGGCTGGGACCGGCCCCCGCCCGCCCGTTCAATCCCAATCGGTTCCACTTCAACTTCCGCTGGTTCTGGGACTATGCCGGCGGGCTGATGACCGACTGGGGCGTGCACGAGATCGACGTCGTGCTGTGGGCCATGGGAGCCACCGCGCCGCGCTCCGTGATGGCCACCGGTGGCAAGTTGGGATACACGGCCGCCGAAGACGCCTCGGAGACGCCGGACACGCTGCAGGCCATCTACGAGTACGACGACTTCACCATGCTCTGGGAGCACGCCACCGGAATCGACGGCGGGCCGTACGACCGGACGGAAGGGATCGCGTTCATCGGCAGCAACGGGACGCTGGTGGTAAATCGCGAATCATGGTGGGTCGTGCCGGAAACGGACTGGCTGGGAGACCTCAGGATCTTCAAGTCGATGTCGCTTCCGAGTCAGCCGCAACGAGGCGGATATCTGAACGTGCACACGAAGAACTTCGTCGAGGCCATCAAGGCCGGGGACCCCTCGCTGACCCACTGCGGGATCGAAGCCGGCTACCTGGCAGCCGTCAACGCACACCTGGGGAACATCGCGTTCAAGACCGGCCGCAAGCTGTACTGGGATGAAGTACGCGGAGAGTTTTCGGGCGACGACGAGGCCAACGCGATGCTCGCCGCCACATACCACAACGGCTGGACGATGCCGGTCGGCTGAGCCGGCTGGCGAAATGGGGGGACGAGTCGCTCCCCTCTGACGGTCAGGATCTCTTTGCCAGGACCTCTTGCACTCTGGCCGCCAGCTCAGGCAGGGTCTCGTACACGATCATCTGCGTGTTGGGAACAGACTCGAGGAGACCCACGACAAACCGGGACACCGGAGTGCCGAACCGGTGGGCTCCGATCACGGTCATGCCTTCCTCGAGGGCGAGTGCGATCTCGGCTCCCGTCCCGAGCGACGGTTCGTCCAGCAGCGCCAGCAGCACCGTCGATTTCTTCAGCTCCCGGACACCACGGTCGAACACCTCTCGGGCGCGCAGCTCTTTTGTCCCGTTGGGGTGCGTGTGTTCCTGCGGCAGGTATATGTCGAAACCCCGTTCACGCAGGTTGTTGCCCAGTTCCCAGTATCTGGCGCAGGCCTCCTCGAGATCCGAGGCACCCAACAGGGCTCCGGCCACGTAGATGCGCATGTCTGCCCTCCTGTCATCTAACCCATCAGTCACCCGCAACCGGCCGTACTGCGGGCTCGGGTGACCCTAGTTCCTCATACGAGCCTTGCACAAGCCGGTTACCTGTCAGGCTGCACACCGCGTGCCCGCTTCGTCAGCTCGCGAGCCAACCACGCGTCGGCCTCCGTAAGTGGGCCGCTGTTCCGCTGGCGGGCTTGCCCGCACGAGCCCGGTCCGCTCTTCTGAAGCCTCGAGCGCCGGGCCGGAGGTCCGGCCGGTGAAACCTCCAGCGCCGGTTCCGCGTCCGTATATCCGTCCAATTGGTCCGGAATAAACCCAGCACGCGAAGGGTGAACCATGGACTTTGCCCTGCTCATTCCGCTTCTCGGGATCTTCTTCATCATCGGCGTGCCAATCATGTCCGTGGCCGCGCACTTCGTGCTGCGACCGCTGATTCGGGACCTGACGGGCGCCATCAAAGGTGATCGCCAGAACGAAGAGGAGAGCCTGGAGCGCCGACTGTCCCGGGTCGAGGAGATGCTCCTGGACCAGAATCGTCAGATCGATCAGCTCGTCGATGCAGAACTGTTCCGGCGTCGCCTGGAAGCGGGTGAGGCCGTCGGCACTGAGCAGGAGGGCTGATGCCCGTCATCCAGACCACGGACCTAACCAAGCACTTCCGGAAGACCCGCGCCGTCAACGGCATCTCTTTCGAAGTCGAAGAGGGCCAGATCTTCGGCTTCCTGGGCCCTAACGGGAGCGGCAAGACTACGACGATCGGCATGCTGCTCGGGATCATTACCCCGACACGCGGGAGCGTGAGCCTGTTCGGCGGGAGCGGAGCGGCCGAGCTGCACGCGGCCCGGCAGCGGATCGGTGCCACGCTCGAGACTCCAAATTTCTACCCCTACCTGTCGGGCTGGGACAACCTCCGCATCGTCGCCAACGTGAAGGGGAAGACGAAGAAGGAGATGGAGGAGGTCCTGGACATCGTGGGCCTCGCAAAGCGAAAGAGGACGAAGTTCAAGGCGTTCTCTCTGGGGATGAAGCAGCGGCTGGCACTGGCGGCCACGATGCTGGGCGACCCCGAACTGATCATCCTGGATGAGCCGGCCAACGGGCTGGACCCGGAAGGCATGCGCGAGGTCCGGCACGTCATCCAGGAGCTCGCCGAGCGAGGCAAGACCATCTTCCTCTCCAGCCACCTTCTCTGGGAAGTCGAGCGCACCTGCACGCACGTGGCGATCATCAAGGAAGGGGAGATCATCCGGCAGGACAGCGTCAAGGAGATCACCGCCGAAACCATCCTGGCCGGCCTCCGGTCTGATGACTTGCCTGCGCTGCGCCGCATGGTGGAATCGTTCCCTGGCACCGTTTCGGCGCGCGTCGCGGAAGACACGGTCGTGGCGGAGCTGGCGGAAGAGGACCTGGCTGGCCTGAACCATTACCTGGCGGACCGCGGCGTGTACGTGTCGCACCTGGCCCTCCAGCAACTCACGCTGGAGGACGTGTTCATGGAGCTCACCGGTGCCGCGGACGATGGCATGGGGGAGGTCGCATGAGCCGCCCCGTCGCGCTGTTCAGGAACGAAATGCTCAAGACGTTCAAGCGGCTTGCCACCTGGGTTACGCTTGGACTGTTCTCGTTCATCGTCTTCATGAACTTTGGCGATGAGTACCTGGGCGCGCGCAAGGATCCGGAGCGGACCTTCGCGCTACCCGACGCCTGGCCGAAGATCTTCGGCGACGGTGCGTTTGTTGGCCTTGTCTTCGGTACTGTGCTGCTGATCCTCATGGTGGCCGGCGAATTCAGCTGGCGCACCGCGCGCCAGAATGTGATCGACGGGCTCTCCAAGGGCCGCTGGTACTGGGCCAAGACGATCCTCATCCCGATGCTGGCGGTCGTATTCATCGGAGAGCTGACCGTCGTGGGTGGCTTCTTTGCGTATCTGGGCACCGACGCGAGCGCCGTGAGCGGACCGCTGATGGGGGCAACCCAATGGGCGGCGATCGGAGGCCTGATGCTGGGATTCATGCTTCTGGCCTCCATGGGATTCGCCGCGGCCATGGCCATCCGCAGCCAGGGTCCCGCGATGGCCGTCTGGTTCTTCTATATCGGCTTCGGGGAGCGTCTTCTCCTGGGAGGTCTGTCACAACTGGGCGAGTGGATCCGCCCGGCATTGCGCTTCGCGCCGTTCAGCACGGTGCAGGGGGGACTGGCCAACTACCTGCAATGGGATCCCGTGGCGCTCCAGCGAGCGACCGAGAGGGCGATCGAGGCGGAGCGCACTCCGCCCGAGATCTGGGACGGCGGCACGCTGCTGATCACGGCGGTAGCCTGGCTGGCCTTCTTCGTCGTCGGATCGTTCCTATGGTTCCGGCGCCGTGATCTGTAGGGCGGTTGATAGCGGGGTGAAAGTCTGGAGTAATATCCAGACACGGATTCCTGGATTCCCCGGGCTCCACCCTGGATATTTCACAGCCCGCATCACTGGTTGGCAGACCGGGCGCCGATCGGCGCCTCGCGCAAACCCGCAACAGGACCCATGACCACAACAGACGGATGAGCACAAGGGAGGCTCGAGCGATGGGCGCACGACGCTACTTCACGCCGCAGACCTTTCGGTTCCTGACGGATCTCAAGGAGAACAACAGCCGAGCCTGGTTTCACGAGAACAAGGATCGGTACGAGAAGCATGTGAAGGCGCCGGCGTTCCGGTTCATCGAAGACGTGGATCCGTTACTCACGAAGATCAGCCCGCACTTCATGGCGACGCCGCGCTCGCTGTTCCGCATCCACCGCGATACCCGGTTCTCCCGGGACAAGAGCCCGTACAAGACGCACACTGGAATCCAGTTCCGCCACGAAGCCAGCAAGGACGCGCATACTCCGGGCTACTATCTGCACCTCCAGCCGGGCGAGGTATTCATGGGCTGTGGAATCTGGCGCCCGGACTCCAGGTCGCTGCTCAAGATCCGGGAGGCAATTGTGGAGGATCCCGCAAAGTGGAAGCGGGTGCGGAACGGGAAGCGCTTCAAGGAGAATTTCGAGCTCGAGGGCGACTCACTGAAAACTCATCCTCGCGGGTTCGACCCGGAGCACCCGTTGATCGAAGACCTGCGACGCAAGGACTTCATCGGTGTCCGGCGCCTGACGCACAAGCTGGTAACCGGCCCCGATCTGCCAGCGGAGTTTACGGCGCTCTGCAAGGCGGGAACCGGTTTGCAGAAGTTTCTGTGCAACGCGATTGGCGTGGCGTACTAGCAGGCCTGTAAGCTTTTATCCCTCAACGCTTTGAGGCCCGGATTGCGGGTTCGCTGCTGCTCTCTCGTTTAACAGATCCGCATCAGCCGACGTCCCCAGCGATGTACAAGAACCGATCGGGTGCGAGACAGGGCGGCGTTGAGCAAGGAGCGGATAGCATGCGAAAACAAGCTGCGCTTTCGGCATTTGTGACGATAGCTGCCGTCGGGCTGGCTGCCTGTAGCGACGACCGGACCACGGCTCCCGCCGATGATCCGGGACTCGACCTGAACCAGGCGGACGCGGAGGCCATCGCCCTCGATACGGACGTTTCGCTGGGCGTGATGCTGTTCGATGAACTGGCGCCGCCGGGCATGACGCGGGGTGGTGAGCGAAGCGAGGAAGACGCGGATGGCCTGTTGCTGGCGCTCGACGAGGAAGGCCAGGATGGTCGCCCGTTCGCACGCCGGCGCCGCTGCCCCGAAGGCGGCTGGGTCGGTGCCCGAGGCCGGATCGTCGCCGAGCCGCAAGGCGAGGGCGCCGTCAAGTACTTCGCGAAGGGAAACGGCGGCATCGTGGAGTGCCGGCTTTCGCGCGGGGACAACGCGTTACAGCTCGACGGCAGGTTTCAGCTGGAAGCAGCGCGCAAGCTGGTCAACGGAGTGCCCATCGGCCCCCAGACCACTCACGTCCGCGGCGGGTTCGAGTGGCGGATACTGGAGACTGAGCGCCACGGCGCGTGCCGCTTTGACCTGACCTCGGTGCGTCACCCCGATGCGATGAACAAGGTGGTGGAAGGCACGATTTGCGGCCGCGAGGTGCGCTGGGAGAGGAGCTGGAACCACGACGAGTAGTCAATCCCGCAGCATGACCCGACAGGGGAGGGCGGCGCTCCGCCGGTAACCGGTGGTTCGCCGCCCGCTCGACTCCGCCCCGCAGAGACCACCCGCCCGGGGGCCACCCCCCAGGGGCCTGGCTACGCAGCACGATCTCCCTATTGCCCATCCCGCCCCTCTCGGCTCACACTGTTTGCAGCCAGGGAGGGTACTCATGTCGACATACAAGATCGGTGTGCTCGGGGGCGACGGGATCGGCCCTGAGGTAGCGCTGGAAGGGCTGAAGGTTCTGGAGAAGGTCGCCGTGCTGGAAGCGGTGGACTACGAGCTGATCGACTATCCGCACAGTGGGGAGCACTATCTAAAGACGGGAGAGCTCGTCACCGAGGAGGTGATAGACGAGTGGCGTACTCTCGATGCCGTGCTCCTGGGTGCGATTGGCCACCCGGAAGTCGAGACCGGCCTGGTCGAGCGATCCGTCATTCTCGGACTGCGATTCGGCCTCGATCAATACATTAACTTACGTCCTATAAAGTTATACGCAGAGCATCTTTGTCCTCTCAAAGACGTGGGTCCCGAGGATCTGGAGTTCGTGGTCGTCCGGGAGAATACGGAGGGCCTTTACTCGCAGGTGGGCGGCCACTTCAAGAAGGACACGCCCGATGAGGTTGCCATCGTAAACGGCATCTACACGTGGAAGGGGTGCGAGAGGGCATCGCGGTATGCCTTCGACCTGGCCCGCCGCCGGGTGGCGGACAGGGAACGACGCGGTGATACGTCACGGCCGGCCCGGGTCACACTCGTGGACAAGGCCAACGCGGTTCGCCCGCACGACGTCTGGACCCGCGCCTTCGCGCACGTCGCAGACGAGTACCCGGATGTGGAGCCGGACCACGCCTACGTGGACGCGTGCTGCATGTGGATGGTGAAGAACCCCGACTGGTTCGATGTGATTGTCACCACGAACATGTTTGGCGACATCATCACGGACCTGGGAGCCATGCTCCAGGGAGGAATGGGGATCGCGGCCTCCGGCAACATTCACCCCGGACGGACGTCCATGTTCGAACCCATTCATGGTTCGGCCCCCAAGTACGCGGGCAAGAACGTGGCGTGCCCGCTTGGCGCCATCTCGGCGACGGGCATGATGCTGGACTTCCTGGGCGAGACCGCGGCGGCAGAGCGCGTGGACGACGCGGTGGCGGAGCTGTTGCGCAGCGGGGACGTACCATCCGCCGACGCGCGCAGCGGCATCTCCACGACCGACATGGGTGCCATGGTGGTCGCGCGACTGGACGGCTGACGGAACGGCGGCCCGGCCGCGGGGATCAGAGCTTACAGGGGAGCAGCGGCCGGACCCGCGCCTCGCCCAGCGAGGTGGACCAGCGCGGCGTGACCGAGATGCCCTGCACGGTCTCCTCTAGACCGGTCTCGGAGCGGCCGACAGTCGTGATGGGGTACTTCCAGATTTCCGCTTCGGGCTCACACTGCAGCTCGACATCATGCGCCACGGAGAGTTCGGGAGCGAAGAAGGAAAAGGAGGGGAAGGCGTCCGGGTCCCACCGGTAGGTCACCACCACGCCGCCCTGCCTCTGGAACTCCATCTCTTTTTCGAGCCACATCCCGCTGTCGTCGTCCGCTTCGAGCCGCATGACGAGCGTCACGTGCTCCTGGGCCGATCGCGCATCCACGTGCGCTGCGGTGGCGGCCCATGAGAACACCGGCTCGTAGGCCCCGCCGGCGTACTGCCTCCTGGTAAGATCGCCCGGCAGGACACGATCCACGAACAGGGCCCTGGCTTCCGCGTCGACGGGAGGCAGCGTGCTCAGGAGCAGCGCGTCCTCGACATCCTGGCTGTCGGCGCCGGCCTCTCCCGGCGGTTCCACGATATGGTAGGCCTCCCGCCTTCGGGTGAGCACATCCACGCAGTTGACGCCGAGATTGAACAACGTGTGCTCTTCGACGACTCCCCCGTGCGCGGGGCTGACGATGGCCGAAAAGGCGCTGGAATGGATCCAGATCTCCGGGTGCCCATCGGCGTCGAAGTCCACCACCTCGAACGTGAGTTCCTCTCCCGCTCGCAGGTCACGCTCGGCCAGGGCCAGGTTCCGCCAGGTGGCGTGGCGGAGGTGGGGGAGGTACAAACCGCCGAACACGCCGTGCCAATACGGGTCATTGCACTGCGCCCTGGCGATGGCGCGCCGCGCCTCCGGCGGATCCCCCCGCTCCCTGCAGAGACGCGACAGCGCGAGCATCTTCTTGTGCATCCGATTCGACTCGGGGTACTTGGCGAGGAAGTTCCTCCAGTGACCGCCCCGCACCAGGCGTCCGTCCGGGCCCGACATCCGTTCCTCTCCCAGGTCCCTCTCCAGCCGAGCCAGACGACGGGTCGCGACGGGGAAGAGCGACCAGCCTTCCATCTCCCGGTATGAGGCGGAGGGCAGATACGCGAGGCCCGCGCTGGGCACTTCGCGTAGCGCCTCGGCAAACGTGGTCGGCATCAGCTCGCCGTCCTGGACCATGCCGGCCAGGGCCCGCGTGTACCGGCCCAGCCAGTCCTTTCCGTACACCCAGCGCCGGGTGCCCGGCCAGCCTCCGAACTTCTCGCCGTCGTCGCCGAACACTGCCATGGGCTGCCCGTCTGTCCGCAAACCGGCCAGGTAGTCCACAATCTCCCGGGGGGGACGGAACGGGATCATGTACCGCAGCTTCTCGTCGATCGGGAACAGGGCGATGGGCCTGCCGTCCGCTTCGGTTCGATACGGTGCGTGCAGCCTGTCGCGCTCAAAGCCGTTGACCAGAAAATGCCGGTCGTCCACAAGCGCGAACGACATGCCGGCCTCCGCCAGGTCGGCTGCCAGGCACGGTTCCCACACCCTCTCCGTCAGCCACAATCCCTGGGCCTGATACCCGAATCGTCGCTCCAGGTACTCGCGCATCCAGAGTATCTGCTCGGCCCGGTCCTCCGGAGGAAGCGAAACCAGGACGGGCTCGTAGAAGCCGCCCGCCAGAAGCTCCAGCCGGTGATTGGCCACCAGGCGCCCGATCAGGTCCAGGTACTCGTGGCCGATGGACCCGTTTTCCTCCAACCACTCGAAGATGGGGCCGGACACGTGCAGCGAGATGGGGAGCAGTTCCGACTCCGCCATGTGCGTCAGGAACGGCAGATAGACGTCGCGCACGTGGTCTTCGAAGATGTGCGAGAAATTGCCGACCGGTTGGTGGACGTGGGCCGCAAACGCGTAGCGAAGCGGCCGGCCCGTCATGAGGCGATCCGTTCGCGGTACAGGCGGGCGGCGTCGCCGACCTCCGGGTCGTTGGCCGGCGCAAGCGCCAATCTCTCCAGCAGGCCCTCCGTCAGTCGCGGGCCGGCGGGGCCCGCCAAATCGATAGCGTGGGCCGCGTACCGGAGCACCTGGATGGGCTCCAGACCCGAGAGATCATCAAAGAACCACCCGCAGGACGTGAACATCCTGAGCGCATCCCATTCCATCTCCAGGAGGCGGCGCGCCTGCCGCATCTTGTTTCCGTCCCCCGGCGCGCCCAGGTGCCGCTGGAGAAACGCTTCCATCTCTTCATCACTCCGGCCGATGGCCCCCAACTCGTCGCGCACGGACCAGGGGTCCTGGAACAGCCCGCTGCCTTCCGTTTCGAAGATCGTGTGGAGCTCCGAGGCCAACCACTCGAGCGAGTCCCGCAGTGGCGCCCGCCACTCCTGCTGGCTTTCCCGCTCCGGAGCCATCTTGCAGCCGCAATCTGACCTCCAGCGCTCCACGCCATGGCTGCAGCTCCAGGAACTCGGCTCGATCAAGCGGATCTCTTCCACCGGCGGGTGTCGCGACAGGAATGACTCGAAGTTGTCCAGCTGCACGTCCGGTCTTTCATGGAGCCGCTCGAGGACAGCCGCGAGCGCCATCTCGGCGAACTTGTGGTGGTGTCCGAACGTCTCGCCGTCCGCTGCAAGGGAGACCAGGGCGGGGGAGTCGGCAGCCGGCGCACCCAGCGCCTCGACGACAGCCGTTTCCCATGCGGCCGTGTCCTTGAGCAGCGCGCCAAACGCCACCCCGTGGGACAACTCGCCGTCGTACACGTACACGGCTATCTGCCGCCCACTCTCCGTCCTGTGGATCCCCGGCCGCCCTCCCGCCGGCGGTGTCTCCACCTGGACGGGAGCCAGCACCGTGAAGACGATCCCTTCGGCGCCCAGCACGTCCAGCGTCTCCCGGTCGACGGCCGTTTCGGGAAGCCACATGCCGAGCGGGTCGCGGCCGAACCGGCGCCTGAAATCCGCTATCCCCCAGCGGACCTCGGTCTGCTTGTCGCGTCTCGAGGCAAGGGGGAGGATCAGGTGATGGTACGGCATGGCGAGCGCGTTGCCACAGCCGTCCAACCGGGTGCGGCTCCGGCGATCGGCGGCGAGCACCGCGTCGTACGTGTCGGGTGCGTGCCGCTCCATCCAGCGAAGCAGCGTGGGACCGAAATTGAAGCTCATGTGCTCGAGTGCGTTGACACGGCGAACGGTTCGCCCCGCCTGGTCCAGAACGCGAACCCGCGTGATGGGCCGGTAGCATTCCTGCTCGATGCGCTCGTTCCAGTCGTGGAACGGTGCCGCGTTCTCTTCGACCGGAACCTGATCGGTCCATGGGTCTTCGCGCGGCGGCTGGTAGAAGTGGCCGTGAATGACAACCGAACGGTTCACGCCGGTCATGACGGTGGCTTGCCGACCCGGGGCCAGGCCATTGAGTGCCGCGTCAATTCGCGCGCGAGTGCACTTCGAGCGCTTCGAGGTAGACGTCCAGGTACCGTTGCGCCGGACTGTGCCACCCGAAATCCCGGCTCATAGCCTCCCGCATGTGAGCCTCCCAGACCTTGCGCGGCCCCACGTACAGGCTGATGGCGCGCGCGATGCCGCGCTCCAGTCCTTCCGGGCCGTAGGCGTCGAACAGAAAACCCGTCACCTGGTCGTCGATGGTGTCGGCAAGCCCTCCCACTCGCCGCGCGACGGGAAGGGCGCCGTAGATCTGGGCCCGCATCTGCGTGAGCCCGCAGGGCTCGTACTGAGAGGGCATCAGCAGGATGTCACTGCCGGCCATGAGCCGGTGCTCTTTGCTCTCCTGGAAATCGGAGTCGAGCACGATTCTGTCGGGAGCCGTCTGCGCCATTCTGGCGAGCGCCTGCTCGTACTGCGGCTCGCCGGATCCCAGAAACAGGAACTGGGCCCGGTGCCGGAGCAGCATGTCGTCGGCGAGGATGATGTCAATCCCCTTCTGTGCCACCATCCGGGCCGTCATCCCGAATACGGGCACATCGGGTGCGACAGGGAGACCCCATTCCTGCTGCACGGCCGTCTTGCACTCGGCCTTCCCAGACAGGTCCTCACTGGAGTAGTGCGCGGCGATCTCCGGATCCGTGGCCGGGTCCCAGACGTTGAGGTCGATGCCGTTCCGAATGCCCAGGAACCGGTCCTGCATGTCGCAGAACGCATCGTGGAGACCAAAACCTCCGGCCCGGGTGCGAAGCTCGTGGGCGTGCGTCGGGCTGACCGTGGTCGCAAAGTCACTAAACGCGAGTCCGCCCTTCAACAGGTTGACCTGGCCGTACCATTCCAGCAGTCGCCAGTCGTACAGCTCGTCCGGGAGTCCCAGGTCGGCGAGTATCTCGGGCCGGTGGTGGCCCTGGAAGGCCGCGTTGTGCACGGACAGCACAGTCGCCATGCGGCGGTATGGCTCCCTGTCCGAGAAGACGTTGCGCAGGTAGATGGGCGCCAGCGCCGTGTGCCAATCGTGCGCGTGGACGACGACCGGCGGATCCACCATCTCCCCCAGGGCCGTGATGGCGGCCATGTTGAAGAAGGCGAATCGTTGCGCGTTATCGACGTAGTCTCCGGCCAGCGGGTCACCGTACAGACCCGGTCGCAGGAAATACTCCGGGTGGTCCACGAACAGGACCCGCGGGTTGGACTGAGGGCCGGGAAGCGCATAGAGCCGTGCCTCCTCGCTGCGCGGACCAACCTGCACGGAATAGGGGCCCCAGATGAGCTCCAGGTCCAGGTGGTCCCGGCGGATCAGGTCGTACAGCGGCAGGAAGATGGTCACCGGCGTGCCCGAAGCGGCCTGAAACGTCGCGATGCCGCGGACCGCCTCCGCCAGCCCGCCGGTGCGTGCAAACGGCCAGTACTCGGCGACCAGGTGAACGACCGACAGCTGCTCCCGGGAGGGGACATCCCAGAGGTCGCTCCCCGACTCGGACGGGACAAACGGCTGAAAGTCGCTCACAGGCTCAAGACGGTGACTCGCGCCACCCTGTGCTCAGGCTGCATAGTTATGTCCGAGTCTTCGAAAGTCATGGCCCTGGACCGGCGCGACGACCTGTCGCTGAGCAGTGTCAGGGCGTTGAGAAAGTAGGGCGCGTTCGGCATGATCTGCAACGCCGGATCAGCAGCGCGTAGCGTCAGTTTTCACACGGTCGGCGCTCCCCGGTGCGCCGGTGGATCGAAGGGATAAATGCGGACAGAGAGTAACGGCCAACTGCGCGCCATCGTGACCGGTTGCTGCGAAGAGCCCTTCCGAGTGCTCGGTGTGCAGCGTTCCGGTCCGGGCGGGGCCGGATGCGTGGTGCGGGCGTTCCGCCCGCATGCCGAAGCGATGACCCTGCTGGCCGGCGAGTCGCGTCTCGAGATGTCCCTGTGCGATAGCGAGGGGATATTCGAGGTGGTCCTGCCAGAGGACGTGTGCCGAGGTCTTGAAGACGGGCCTCTTCCGGACTACCGGTTCGAGCTGGACTGGCCTGGAGGCCACACGGAGATCGTGGACGACCCGTACCGGTTCGGACCCGTGACCGCGCAGGAGATCCTGGATGAGTTCTCGGATTCGGGCCTGCCCAGAGTCCACGAGTTCCTGGGTGCCCGCACGCTGGTGCACCAGGGCGTGGCGGGCACGTGCTTTGCCGTCTGGGCTCCTGGCGCCGCGAGCGTGGGGCTCATGGGCGAGTTCAACGGCTGGGATGCCCGGGTGCACCCCATGCGGCGGCGCGGCGAGTCCGGAGTATGGGAGCTCTTCGTGCCGGGCGTGGAGACGGGAGCTCTGTACAAGTACGAGGTCCTGACGGACCCCGATGCGGCCGCGGAGGCTGCGCCCGTGGAAACGACCACCGGGAAAGGTAAGCGGGGTAAGGTCAGGGGACGGACCGGCCGAGCCGGCAGGAAGAGACCGATCCGGCAGAAGCCCGAGCGACTGGCCAAGGCGGACCCGGTCGGCTTCGCGGCCGAGGTGAGACCCGCGACAGCCTCGAAAGTCTGGGACCTGGAGGGGTTTGCCTGGGAAGACGTGGACTGGATGGCCCAACGGCCGGCCGTCCATGCTTCCGATGCCGCGCTGTCCATCTACGAGGTGCATCTGGGCTCGTGGCGGCGACGTCCGGGGATGGCGGACGGGGACCCGGCCGGCTGGCTCAGCTACCGCGAGCTGGCGGAACAGCTGCTGCCCTACGTAAAGGACCTGGGCTTCACGCACGTGGAGCTGTTGCCGGTCACCGAGCATCCGCTGGACGCAAGCTGGGGATACCAGACGGTCGGCTACTTCGCCCCCACCTCCCGGTTCGGCTCGCCCGACGATTTCAAGTACCTGGTGGACTCCGCTCACCGGCTCGGCCTGGGCGTGATCCTGGATTGGGTACCGGCGCATTTCCCGCGGGATCCGCATGGTCTGGCCCAGTTTGATGGGACGCACCTGTACGACCACGAGGATCCGCGCCGCGGTTCGCACCCGGAGTGGGGAACGCAGATCTACGATTATGGACGGGCGGAGGTTCGTTCATTCCTGGTGTCGAGCGCGCTCTTCTGGCTGGAGGAGTACCACGTCGACGGGCTTCGCGTGGACGCCGTGGCCTCGATGCTGTACCTGGACTACGCCCGCGAGAAAGGGGAGTGGCTGCCGAACGAGTTTGGCGGCCGGGAGAACCTGGAAGCGATCGCGTTTCTGCGCCGCTTGAACGAGCACGTGCACACGGCCGTGCCCGACGCGCTGATCTTCGCCGAGGAGTCCACGGCGTGGCCGAAGGTCACCCACGCACCTGCCGACGGCGGGCTCGGGTTCGACATGAAGTGGAAGATGGGGTGGATGAACGACACGCTCTCGGTGATGCAGACGGAGCCGGAGCGCCGGTCGGAGCTGCACGACAAGCTCACCTTCTCGATCATGTACACCTTCCAGGAGCGACACCTGCTCCCCCTGTCGCACGACGAGGTGGTCCACCTGAAGCGGTCGCTGCTGACCAAGATGCCCGGGACTCGGACCCAGCAGATGGCCAATCTCCGTCTTCTGTTCGGCTACATGTGGGCACATCCGGGCCGGAAGCTGCTCTTCATGGGAGGTGAGCTGGGTCAGCTGGCGGAGTGGAACCACGATTCCCAGATAGAGTGGGATCGGCTCAGCGAGCCCGACCACGCGGGCATCCAGGAGATGGTCCGCGCGCTCAACTTACTGTACCGGAGCGACGCGGCCCTGCACGAACTGGCCCTCGCTCCAGAGGGCTTCGAGTGGATCGACCACACGGACGCGAAGAACAGCGTCATCGCCTTCCTGCGTCGAGCCACGGACTGGCACGACTTTGTCGTCGTAGTCGCCAACTTCTCCGCCCGGCGCCTGGAGGACTACCGTGTGGGCGTGCCTTTCGAGGGGGAGTATCGAGTGATTTTCGACACGGAGGACCCGGTCTTCACTGGATCAGCCAGCCGGGCCAACCCGCCGGGGTCGGAGGACAGGCAGGAGGTTCACTATCAGACGGCCGCTGCGGTTGCGCACGGGAAGGATTGCTCGCTCACCCTGTCGTTGTCTCCGCTGTCCGTGCTCTACCTGAAGCGCGTCTGATGGGGGCGGGCCCGGCCCGGTCATAGGTCGGGCGGGTCGTCCCCTTCCAGGTCGGCCCGGACCGCCGGAACGTAGCAATCGTTCACGTACTCCTGCAGCATGCGCCTGGCCGTGAAGTGCTGGCCCGCGACCTTGATCGAGTGCTTCATCCGCTCGACCCAGCCCACCGGGATGCCGCGCTTGTCGGTGCGGTAGTAAAGCGGAGTGATCTCGCTCTCGAGGAGATCGTAGAACCGCTCGGCGTCCAGGGCGTCCTGCTCCTCGACGTCGTTCCCCTCGGCGTACGGCAGGATCCAGCCGTTCTTGCCGGTGTATGCTTCTGACCACCAGCCGTCATCGGTCGCGATCTGGGGGACGCCGTTGAGCGCCGCCTTCATGCCGCTGGTCCCCGAGGCTTCCAGCGGCGGCCGCGGGAGGTTGACCCACAGGTCCACGCCTTCGACCAGGCGGTGGGCCAGGTGCATGTTGTAGTCCTCGATGAATGCAATGCGGCCTGCGAACTCCGGATCCCGGGTGTAGGAGTAGACCTTTTGCAGGACCTTCTTGCCGAACTCGTCCCTGGGATGGGCCTTGCCGGCAAACACAATCTGCACGGGACGCCACGGGTTCATGAGCAGTTTGCGCAGCCGCTCGCGGTCGTGGAAGATGAGATCCGCCCGCTTGTACGATGCGAAGCGCCGGGCAAAGCCGAGCGTGAACGCACGCGGGTCCAGCAGGGTGCCGGCGCCGACCAGGTGCGATGCTTCCTCCCAGTGATCGCGCCAGTGCCGGCGCGCCTCCTCGCGCACGAAGTCCAGCATGCTCACCTTGAGCATAGTGTGGACCGACCACAGGTCCACGTCGCGCAGCCACAGCACGCCCTCCCAGAATCCCTCGTTGTTCCGGTGCTTGCCCCAGTCCGATCCCAGATGCCGATCGAACAGCTCCATGATCTCGTCGTTCATCCAGGAGGCGAGATGCACGCCGTTCGTGACGTGTCCGATCGGGATCTCCTTAGTACTGCGGTTCTTCCACAGGTCCTTCCAGATCTTGCGCGTGACCTGCCCGTGGCGCTCCGACACACCGTTCACCCGGCTTGAAAGCCGGATGGCCGCCGCGGTCATATGGAACCGACCCTCGTCCATCACGGGATGCGAACCGAGTTGCAGCAGTTCTTCCCGGTGTCCGATCTTCTTCCAGTAGGTGCCGACCCATTCCTTGATCTGCTCGCTGGTGAAGATGTCGTGACCCGCCGGGACGGGCGTGTGTGTAGTGAAGACGCTGGTCGCACGAACCTGCCGCACGGCCTCATCCAGTGGCGCTCCCGCACCGGTCAGCTCGCGCACTCGCTCCACGAGCATGAAGGCCGCGTGCCCCTCGTTGGCATGCCAGGCGGCCGGCTCAATCCCGAGAGCCCGCAGGACACGGACGCCGCCGATGCCGAGAAGTCCCTCCTGGCGAAGCCGGTGGTTCGCGCCGCCGGCGTAAAGTTTGTGGGACAACTCGCGGTCCGCCGGATCGTTCTGCTCCAGATCCGTGTCCAGGAGGTAGACTGTCACGCGGCCCACCCGCATGCGCCACGCCGCAATGTAGACCCGCCGTCCCGAGGAGTAGACCCACGTCAGATAGGGTTTGCCTTTGCGGTTGGGGATCAGCTCCAGCGGGGTAAGGGAGAGGTCAAACGTCTCGTCGGCATCTTCCTGTCCGACTCCGACCAGGGGCACGCCGATGTCCGAGGCGGCCTTGCAGTGGTCTCCGGCCAGCACTCCCAGGCCCCCGGAGTAGATGGGTACCGTGCTGTGCAATCCGAACTCGGCGCAGAAATAGGCTATCGGGCGCTCCCGCAGCTCGGGGTAGCTTCTGGCGTACCAGGTTTGCTCGTGCCAGGTCTCCCACTCAAACCGGTGAACGGCCCGATCGTACAGCTGCAAGAACTCGGGAGCCGTAGAGCAGTACTCCAGTCGATCGGGATCGATGCGCTTCAGCAGGGCGATCGGGTTGTGCCGGGTCAGCCGCCACAGCGTGAAGTCCAGTTGGCGGAACACGGCGCGGGCCTCACGACTCCAGCTCCAGGAGATGTCGAGGGCCATTTCCCGGAGTCTGGCGATGCGCTCCGGTAGATCCGGCTCGAAGCGCACGAACGACTCGGCCGCGGATTTCTCGCTCATTCCTGGGAATTGCCTCCTGAGACACGTGGCGATGGCGACGCGCAAGCGTCGGATCCGGTGGCGTCCATACTAAGGACAACTGGCGCTTTCGCAATCTCCGGAAGCGGGAGCGCGCGGCCTCGAGGCGGTCGCAGTCGCTCCGGCGCGAACCGCTGGAGCGCTAGCCCACCATCAGCACCGGGCAATCCAGCTCGGCCAGCATGTCGCGGACCGACTCGCCTTCCTGGCCTTCCGCCTCGAGCGGAGGTCGGGGGACCACGAACAACCCGCAGCCTTCCGCCCTGACCACGTGCGCCAGGCGGGCGCCCTGGCCGGGAACGAGGCGTCGGAACTCGACATCGATTTCGAGCGGACCGAGGATCTGTGCCGCGGCCAGCTCCAGCGCTTCCGCTTCTGCCCCTTCCTCCGGCACCAGTAGCACGGTGAGCGATGCCCCTTTGCTGCTGGCGAGCGAGCCGGCCAGCTGCAGGGCCCGGCGTCCGTCGGGAGAGCCGCCGAACACCGCGAATACGGATTTGCCCAGCCGCGAGGAGCGGCCAAGCACCATGACCGGCGTCTCGGGCTTCTGCAGCAATGCGCGCACGGTCGAGCCCGGGCCGCGGCCGGGTGACCAGCCGCGGACGCCCAGAATCACCAGGTCGGCCGCCTGGGCGGCTTCCTGCAGCTCCGGGATCACCCGGCCCCGAACCCGTCGGAACTTCCAGACCAGTCGTCGCTCTCCAGCGGACTCCTTCAGCTGACGGTGGGCGCGCGCCCCCTGCTGGCGGAGCTGGCGCTCCAGCGGGCGGCTCTCCAGATCACGGAGGCGGGCGGACAGGACGTCGATCTCTCGGGTCAGCCCCAGCCTTGCGAGCCGGATGAGGCTCACGTCCTCGATGAACAGGCCCTCGAGCTCCGCATCCACCTCCTCCGCGAGCCGGGCGGCGGCCTCGACCGCGGCCAGGCTGTGTGCCGATGCATCAAGGGCGACAAGGATGCGCCGGATGGCTCGCTCGGTGTCCGGGGTGTCGGTGGTCGGTTGGTTCACGATCCATCCTCCGGGCTCTCGCGATCCGCCCCGTCGCCAGTCGCGAACTCCTTCCGTTTCTCCGCCAGCTCCGTCAAGCGAGCCTCTACGCGTTGGTTGATGGTGCCCTGCGGATACTGCCCATCCTCGTCGCGCGCCCCCATCGGAATGCCGGTGAGCACCTCGATGCCCTGGTCCACTGAGCGCACGGGCCAGATGTTGAACTGACCCGCGGCCACGGCTTCCCGGATATCATCGCGCACCATGAGATGCTTGACGTTGGACGCCGGTATCATCACGCCCTGGTGGCCCGTCAGTCCGCGCGCCCGGCAGACGTCGAAGAAGCCCTCGATCTTCTCGTTGACCCCGCCAATGGGCTGTACCTGGCCGTGCTGGTTGACCGAGCCAGTGACGGCAATGGACTGGGCCAATGGGACTCCCGAGATGGCCGACAGCAGGGCGTACAGCTCGGCCGATGATGCGCTGTCGCCATCGATTCCCCCGTACGACTGCTCGAACACCAGGCTGGCCGACAGCGACAGAGGCCGCTCGCTCCCGTACCGTCCTCCCAGGAAGCCGGAGAGAATGAACACGCCCTTGGAGTGAATCGGCCCTCCCAGCTCAACCTCTCGCTCGATGTCGATCACGTGACCCGAGCCGAGCCGGACGCGGGCCGTGATTCGGCTGGGTCGGCCGAAGGCGAAGCCTCCAAGCTGGAGGACGGAGAGTCCGTTGATCTGCCCGATCCGCTCTCCCTCCGTATCGATGTAGACCGTCTCGCGGAGAATCTGCTCCTGACTGAGTTCACGCATCCGGTCCGAACGATACGTCCACTCGTCTACCGCACGGGCGACGTGCGTACCCGTCACGGCATCCACGCCGTCCTCTCCTGCCCAGTAGCTTGCCTCGCGAAGAAGGTCCACCACCCCTCGCGTACGGACCGACAGCTTCTCCGAATCGCCGACCATGCGGGCGCTCCGGTCTACCACGGCGGCTACGCCCGTGCGATCGAACGGGCGCAGGCTCTCCTGTCTGGCCAGCGTGGCGATCATTCTGGCATAGAGCGCCTCGCTCTCCGGCGATCTGTCGATCTCATCCGCGAAGTCGGCGGCCACCTTGAACAGGTCCTGGAAATCCGGGTCATGCTGAGACAGCAGGTAGTAGAGCATGCGGCTGCCGAACAGCACGACCTTGAGGTCCAGCGGCATCGGCTCCGGATCCAGGGACACCGTCATCAGACCGAGCGACTCGCCGGGGGATTCCGTACGGAGCTCACGCGACTGCAGCGCTCGCTTCAGCCCCTCCCAGGCGAAGGGAGTCAGAAGCACGCGACGCGCATCGAGGATGAGGTAGCCGCCGTTCGCGCGATGGAGCGCTCCGGGCTTGATCATCGTGAAGTCGGTGACAAGCGTCCCCATCACCGAGAGGTATTCGATGCGCCCCAGCAGGTTCTGGTACGTCGGGTTCTCCTCGTAGACGATGGGCGCGCTGCCCGACTCCGTGTGATCCACCAGCACGTTCACGCGATAGCGCTGGGACGGATGGCCGGCGGGGCTCTCCGGCCCGGGACCGCTGGCGGCCGGTGGCTTCTCCTGTTCGCTGTCCGCAACAGGGGTCAGCAGCTGCCGGACGTTCTCCACCACGTCCTTCTCCACCGCGTCCAGGTGAGCGACCACTTCAGGGTACTCCGAGTACTTCTTCCGGAGTTCTTCCAGAAGATCGTGCGCGGCGAACCGGGCCACCTCGCTGTTCAAGTCCCGGAGCTGATCCCGCACCTCCCGCTGCTGCCGGGGAATCTGGCGCAGGATCCCCTGTAATTGCTCCTGGAGACCCTTGATCCCTTCCTCCAGTTGCTCCTTGTCCTCCTCGCCAAGCTTCTCGAGCTCCTCAGGCGGGATGACCTCGCCCTCGCGCACGGGCGCGAAGACGAAACCGAGAGGAGTCCTCAGCAGGGCCAGTCCACGCTCCTTGGCCTGCTCCGCCAACTCGTCGAGAGATTCCTGGTGCTGCTCGCCCGCCGCCTCCTGCACACCCTGACGTCGCGTCTGGTACTCTTCGCTCTCGAACGCCGCCTCGAGCTCGACCTTGAGCTCGTCCAGGCAGTGATCCATGTCGTCCGCCAATTCCCGACCGGTTCCAGGCGGCAGCTGGAGAGCGCACGGTCGATGGGACTCGACGAAGTTGTGGACGTAACACAGGTCGAACGGTGGCGCCTCTTCGGAAGCCCGTGCTTCGACAAAATGGCGCACCAGACTCTGCTTGTCCGTGGCCTCGGGTCCGAGCGCGTAGATGTGAAATCCCTTTCCGCGGATTCCCAGTCCGAATTCCACCGCCTTTGAGGCCCGCGGCTGACCGATGATCTCCGTCAGATCGGGCAGGTCATCGGTGGTCTCGAAGTCGAACTGCTCAGGGTCGCACTGCCGTCCCAGCTGGTCCGGGGGAAGGGAAGAGACCTTGCTTGTCGCTGACATGTATTTCGCTCGCGTTGGAGAGTTACGCTGCTGATCCATCAGAACGCACGATCAGGACTAACCGTCAGGCGCTGAACTTAACGGGCAGCGGACGGGCACAGAAAGGCTGAGTCGCGGCACCCCGGCCGGACGCACTCGAAGAGGGTCTTTCGCGAGCGTAAAACAAATGTAGATTCGTTCGTCCCATAGTATGTGCGGACGGCTATCGATAGGAAAAACGTATGACGCGCTCGACCGTTGTGACCATCTCTCCCAAATTCCAGGTGGTGATTCCTCGCGCCATACGGGAATCGATGGGACTGCTGCCCGGTCAAAAAGTTCAGGCTCTCCAGTACCAGGACCGGATCGAGTTCATTCCCGTGAAGCCGATGAAAGCCATGCGAGGCTTCCTGCGCGGCGTTGATGCGGCGGGTCGGTCGGGGCCCGGTCAGGCCCCTCCGGGAAGGGTGTGGCAGGGTCAGGCACCGCCGCTTCGTCCCGGACAGGGTCAGGTCCCACCGGTTCGCCCGGGATCGGGAGGGGTACGGCCGTGAACGTCGTCGATTCTTCAGGCTGGTTGGAATACCTGGGCGATGGACCGGATGCCGCCTTCTTCGCGCAGACGCTCCAGGAAGTGGATGAGCTGCTGGTGCCCACCCTGACCATTCAGGAAGTGGTGAGGGCTATCTTCGACACCGGCGGTGAGGGTGACGCGCTCCAGACCGCCGCCGCGATGCAGCAGGGTCTGGTTGTGGAATTGGATACGACGCTGGCCCTCGAGGCCGGGCGCATTTCCATGCTCCAAGCCGTCGGTCGCGAGAGCTCCGTGGTTCTGGCTACGGCGAGACGCTTCGGAGCGGAGGTGTGGACCCTGAGCTCCGAGCTGCGCGACGTGCGTGGGGTGAGGTATCGGGCTCGGGCCGATCTCTGGTAGCCGTGGTCGCCGACGTCATGGACCGTTCCAGGGCCGACAGGGCCTCGGTGGCCGGTCCGGGAATCGAGACGGATTGCTGTCCGGAACGGTAGGCGCGAAACTGCCGGACTGCCGAGTCGGTCAACGAGGCCGCGTCCCGGGCCAGTTCGAGTACGTCGCGCCAGGCGCCGTGTAGCAGGTTCTCGAGGCGCAATCGGCCACCCGGCCGCAGCAGCGGACTCTGCAGCATGGCGTCCCTGGACCGCCGCCCCCACTCGCGAACGTCAAAGCGCCGCGTCAGGTACCACGCGGCCACGACGAGGATAATCCACTCACCCATGGTTCTATCCCTCGCTGGGCGCGCCCTCGGGAGCTGGCCAGTCCTTCTCCATCTCCCGGGTCGCCTGGTCCAAAATCTCCTTCAGCCGCGCCATGGCCTCGGGATCCGCCGTCTGTGACATCGCTCGCTCGAAACTGATCTGTGCGAGTCTCATGAACGAGCGGGTAAGGGACTTCATGTCCGACCCCGAGAACCGCTCGCCCAGGTTCACGAATTTGTCGAGGATGTCGTCGGCCCGGGTGTTGTGCTTCTTCAAGAATGCCCGGCCCTCATCGGTGATCCGATACACCTTCTTCCCATCCGCGGCCTCGGAGACCACCAGCCCACGGTCTTCGAGCATCTGCAGGGTAGGGTAGACCGAGCCGGGACTGGGCGAGTACGTGCCGCCGGAACCGTCCTCCAGCGTGCGGATGATCTCGTAACCGTGCATGGGTCGGTCGGCCAGCAGACCGAGGATCACGTACTTGAGATCGCCACGGCCAAATACACGACTCCGACCGGCAGGCCGGCCAAAGCCGATGAACCGCGGGCCGGCGCATGCAGCCCAGGCTCCGTATCCCCAATCTCGCTGTGAGAACATCGCTCCCTCGCCCCGCTTGAGACTCGTTCCGATATATCGGTATCCCGAGGTTAACGATATATCGGCGACCTGTCAAGATATATCGTTAAGTATGTCGGCGAGCTGGCGTGGGTGTCGCGCGTAGCGCCCTGATGCGCAACGTCAGAACAGCGCTGGAGGCAGCTAAGGGCGCCCCGCCCGCGGCAAGCCGACGGACGGGGCTTTGGGGGGTGGTGCTGATTCCATAACGACCTGCCGACCCGGAGAGTTCCCTCGGGTCTGGAGAGTTCCCGCGGGCCTGGCCGTGGCTGCCGGAGGTGTCCCGGCGTTCCACCGCAGGCCGCAGGTCAGGATTCCGAACGGTCCACGATGTATACGTTGCGCTGCGCCGTCGGCAGCAGGACGAGATCGGCCACGTTCACGTGGGCCGGTGCGTTGACGACATAGAAGACGGCGTCCGCCACATCCTCGGCTTCCAGCGGCAGGAAGCCGGTGTACACGGCGTCGGCCTTCTGGTCGTCCCCGTGAAACCGCACGTTGGAGAACTCGGTCCTCACGAAGCCCGGGTCGACGCTGGACACGCGGAGCGGCGTCCCGGCCACATCCAGGTTCATTCCTTCCGACAGGGCCCGCACCGCAAACTTGGTCGCGTTGTACACGTTGCCGTTCGGGTATACCTGGTGGCCGGCCGTGCTGCCGATGTTCACGACGTGTCCCTCACCGCGCTCGATCATCGCCGACAGCAGCGCCCGGGTGACGTTGAGCAGGCCCTTCACGTTGGTGTCGATCATCCGGTCCCAGTCCACCGGATCACCCGTCTGCACCGGCGCCAGGCCGGCGGCCAGGCCGGCGTTGTTGAGGAGGATCCCGGGGACCCGTCCCCGGTCGATCAGATCGGCCGCGCTATCGTCCACAGCTCGCCGGTCCCGCACATCCACCGGCGCCCACTCTACCTGGACTCCGTGCTCGCCGCTGAGCTCTGCCGCCAGCTCCTTGAGGCGTTCCGCCCGCCGCGCCCAGAGGATCAGGTTCGCTCCCTCGGCGGCAAACCGGCGTGCGCACGCCTGGCCGATTCCGGAGCTGGCTCCCGTGACCAGCGCCCATCTGGCCTCTATCCGACTCATCGCCTGACCTCGTGTTTTGAACCGGGTGGCTCGCGTCCGCCCGGTTTGGTGATTACCGTATCGGCCGGCCGTTGGCCGACGATTGTACTCCGGTCGTCTTTCCGGACCCCGTTCTCAAAGGAGAGTCGCATGCATTACAACGTCGGTGGAGCCGACCGCGTCGGCCGCCTGATAGTCGGAGTCGCCCTCATCGCTCTGAACCTGTTCGGGATCCTCAGCGGCACGCTCGCCACCATCGCATGGGTCGTAGCGGCCATCGCCATCGTGACGGGGCTGATCCGGTTCTGTCCCGCCAACTCGCTGTTCGGCATCAACACCTGCCACTCTGCCGACTGAGGACCGGCCACCCCGACGCCGAAGCCGGTCCGCGGCCTCACGACCCGCCTCCCTCGAGCTGGCGCTGGAAGAAGTCCGCGGCCGCCCGGTAGGCGGCCAGCCAGTTCTCGTGGAGCAGGAACCCGTGCACCTCGTCCGGGAACACCAGCTGCTCCACTTCCACTCCTTGCTTCCGCAACGATTCGAGCAGGCTTACCGATTCCGAGAACGGAACGTTGCGATCGTCATCCCCATGAATAAGGAGTACGGGAGAGCGCCAGCTGTCGATGTACGCCATCGGCGAGGCCTGGAATGCTACCCGCGCCGCTTCCGCGTGCGCCTCCGGATCGTAGGAGGGGACGAAGTTGCGGATGACGACGTTCCAGTCGTGCACGCCGTGCAGGTCTACGCCGGCCGCGAACAGGTCGGACGCCCGAGCCAGCCCTAACGCCGTCAGGTAGCCGCCGTAGGAGCCGCCCCACAGTCCTATACGCTCCGGGTCCACGTCGGGTCGACTGCGAAGATACAGGCCGGCGCCGAGCACATCGTTGAACTCGCTCGCGCCGCGCGCTCCGTAATCAATCGCCTCGCGGAACTCCATCCCGTAGCCGGTGCCGCTGCGGTAGTTGACGGACAGCACTACATAGCCGCGGCTGGCCAGGTACTGGTTCAGCGCATACGCGTTGTGGTAGTACCCGCGGTAGTGCCAGCCCAGCAGCATCTGCCGGCGTGAGCCCCCGTGGAAGAAGACCGCGGCGGGACGTCGCTCTCCGGGCCCGAGGTCGTTCGGCAGGAACAGCTGGCCGTGGATCAGCATCCCGTCGGCCGCCGGGAAGACAACCTGCCGGGGCTCGACCAGGTCCTCAATCGGGAAATCCGGCGGCAGGGAGCCGGGCGCCACGGCTCGTCGCTCCCCGGGCCCGAGCAGAATTGCCGCGTGCGCCGGTGTGCGGGCATCGGAAGCCAGGAACGCGACCGCGTCGTCGCCCGCCGTGACAGGGGACCATTCGATGCCCGTACCCGCCGTGAGCGGCGTGGCTGCCCCACCGGTAACCGGCACGCGCCACAGATGACGGCGATCGATGTCGTCCTGATTTGACGAGTACACGACGTGAGTGCCCTCAGGCGACAGGCTCACGTGCTCCACCTCGAACTCACCCGGCGTGAGGAGAAGGGCGTCACCGCCGCCGGCCGGCACCGAGTACATATGGGTCCAGCCATCCCGCTCCCAGGGGAAGACCAGGCGGTTGCCCTCGGCCCACCACAGTGGAGTGTCGGACTCGATGCCACGGAACACGCTACCCGGACCCTCCGCGGCCTTCCAGACCTCCCGGGCCTCACCCGATGCGACGTCTACGGCGCGCAGCGACCACGGCAGACCGGCCCTTCGAGGAGCGAACGGAAGTTGCTGACGCTCGGTGGGGATGCGTCCGAAGGCCAGCTGTGACCCGTTCGGCGACCAGGTCGGCGCTACGTCGCGATCGAGGCTGGGATCCAGATACCGCAGGGTCTCCGTCTCCAGGTGGAAGACGCCCACGAACGAGTGGTCGCCGCGGTTGCTGACAAACGCCAGCCGCGATCCGTCCGGTGACCAGCGCGGTGAGCTGGCGCTTCCGCGGATCTCGAACAGCTGTTCGGGTTTCGCGTCTGCCGCCGGCTGGTCCTCCCCGACCTGATCCGGCTCCGCGCGTCCGGCCGTAGCCGGCTCGAGGTCTACCGTCCAGACCTGTCCCCGCGCGAGAAACGCGATCCGGTCTCCCGACGGGGAGATGACGGGTGAGCTCCCGGTGCCGAGCCGGCGCGGCATTCCTGCCGCCGGACCCCCTACATCGACGACCCAGATGGCCTGCTCCCGTCCCTCCGGGTTGCTGCGTGGGTTCGGCACATCGCCCTGACGGTTCGGGCCGTCCCCGTAAACGAATACCACGCGCCGGCCGTCCGTCGTCAGGCCAAGGTCCGACACAGTCTGCCCGTCGTCCTCGGTGAACCCCGTCAACTGTCGACCCAGGAAGTCAGGCTGTTCCGCCACCCAGATGTTGCGCACGCCTTCCGCGTTCTGGACCCATGCGATGATCCCGGCGTCCGGGGCCGAAACCAGATCGGAAGGGAAGGGCGAGCTCATCACTTGCTCGAGGGTGAACGATTCCTGGGCCAGGGTAGATTGGGCGCCAAGAATCGGCATGGCCACGAGGGTGCAGCCAATGAGCGCACTCTGCCATACCAGGCGGTAGAGCGGGGGGCGGGACAGCCGGTAGAGTCGTTCCGGGGCGCGGGTCGGTCGGGTCGTCATGTCATTCTCGCGGGTTGAAGGCGGCGCTCGCCAGGGGTCCGCCCCGCTCGAGCGGCAGATGCGCCGAACGGGGCCTGCCGGGCAATCAGGTAGGCCATCTAGCGGGTGAGGACGTAATAGCAGCGTCCGGTGCTGGCCTCGCGGAAGAAGCTCGCGACGTGATAGCCGTGCCGGAGGTAGTACTCAAAGGCACGACGCGTCGTCGCGCGCCAACCCCGTGCTTCGTCCAGCGAATGAGCTATCACGGCGACGATGTCATTCGGAATCTCTACCCGCACCGTCTCCTCTTCCGGCAGGTCGAACGTGTCGGGTGGAATGCCCAGTTCCATGACTGGCCGGATCACCGGAGTGTCGCGTAACGCCAGGCTCGGGGCCGCGACGGTATCGCCGTCGATAGCCCACGCCGTACGCGAGCCTCGCAGATCCCAGCGGAGCAGGAAGCGGTCCGTCTCCGTGTTGCCGTGCAGCGGGCTGGCCGTGCCGACACCGTACACGTTCTTCAGGTAGTCGGCGACGTCGGCTCCAAGGCGGTTCAGGTTCAGGTGGGCGTTGCGGGCCACCAGCGGGTCGTAGGTCCAGTAGATGGATTCGATGCCCTGCGCGAGCGCCTGCTCGCGCTGATACAGCTTGAGCCGCCGGCCCAGCCCGAGTCCCCGCAAGCCTGGGCGCACGGCCAGCATGTGGGACCATTGGATCCGCTGACCACCCATGTGGCCATCCAGGCCGTACACGAACCCGAGCAGCCTGTTGTCCTGGTCAAACGCGCCGGCGACCAGGCCGCCAATCTTCTGACATATCAGCAGAATCGATGCGGGGACCAGCTGGTCGAAATCCGAGCCCCAGGTTTCCGCCTCCAGATCTTGGCACGCCTGCAGCTCTGCCAGGCCTTCCACGTGGCGAAGCGTGACCTGCAGGTCATCCCCAGGAGTCGGCGCTCTCTCGGTCATGGGTTCCTCACGCTCCTTCAGCCAGTGGTGAGCCGCTCCATCCGTACCGTGAGATCATCGATCCGGTCGCGGTCAACCTCCACCCCTATCCCGGTCCGGCGGACCGGAACGTCCACCATGCCATCCTCCCCCATCTCCCACTCCGGCGTCACGATGTCTCGCTCCCAGTACCGCCGGCTGGGTGACAGGTCGCCCGGGTACAGGAAGTTCGGCAAGGAGGCCAGAGCGACATTGTACGCACGTCCGATCCCGGTTTCGAGCATGCCCCCGCACCACACACCCACGCCGGCGTCGCGGCAGAGGTCGTGGATCCGGATCGAGGAGCTGAAGCCGGCCACGCGCCCCGGTTTGATGTTCGCTATGCGGCCGCTCCCCAGCGCAATCATGTCCTCCGCGTTTGCGGGCCCGGTGATGGACTCGTCCAGACAGATGGGCGTCTGCAGCCGGGCCTGCAGCGTCGCGTGCCGCACAAGGTCGCCGCCCGCCAGCGGCTGCTCGATCATGATCAGGTTCAATTCGTCCAGGGCCAGGATTGCATCGGCCGTATCCAGCGTGTAGGCCGCGTTCGCATCCACCGCGAGCGGAGCATCGGGACCGACGGCGTCTCTAACAGCCGCGACGAACCCGACATCCTGTCCCGGCTTGATCTTCATTTTGACCTTGCGGTATCCCAGAGCGAACGCTTCTTCCGCCTTTTCGATGAGGAGTTCGGGCGTCTGCTGGATGCCGAGAGAGATTCCCGTGGCGACTCGATCTCGCGTGCCACCTATCCCCTGCGACAGGGATTCGCCCCGCAGCTCCGCCGACAGTCCCCAGAATCCCATCTCCACCGCACCCTTTGCCATCTGGTGGCCGCGGATATCCTCGGCCAGGATGGCGGCGACGTTGCCGGGAGAGTCCAGCGGGCGGCCCAGTACTCGGGGTGCCAGCCACTCTCGGATGGCGAACCAGGCCGTGTCCGTGGTGTCGGGGAAGTAGTTCGGAAGCTCGCCGGCCACGCATTCGGACCACGCCGAGACACCGTCGGGGTGCACCAGCTCGAGGAGAACGATCCGACGCTCCGTGGTGACCCCGGATGAGATCTTGAACGGCTCTCGAAGCGGAAGCTGAATCTCGCGCAGAACGATCTGATCGGCTCGCAGCATGGCTCTGACCGGTCTGGGTGACGGTCCGGAACGTCATGCGGTTACGGCAGGAAAATATCGTCTCGGTGGTTGCGCGTCACTCTCGTCAGTTGGCTTCCTTGCCCATGCCTTCTGCGAGGAACTGCTCGATGGTCGTGTCGCTGAAGAAATCGCTCACCTGGTCGCTCACCGCCCGCCAGCGGTGGTGGGCCGGACACGGTGTCGCGTCGCTGCACTCCTTGCGGCCCAGCAGGCACAGCCGGCGCTCACTCACGCGATCGAACGGGTTGATCACGTCAAGCAGGCAGAGCTCGGCCGACGGGACCGACAGGTTGAATCCACCGCGCGGTCCACGATGCGAAGTCAGCACACCGCTCTTGGCCAACGTGTGGAGGATCTTGGAGAGATAGTTGCGCGGGATCTCCAGCGCTTCCGCCACGGCATCGACGGAGACCGGTATGTCGTCGGCGTGCTGTGCCAGGTGGAGCACGGCTCTTAGCGCGTACTCGGCCGTCTGAGATATCACGACACTAAGTCAGAGTTGTTCATGAAGATATCGTAAAAAGGGGCGAGTAGAACTACAAGGGGTCCCGGGGCACGGCTCAGAAACAGCTTGCCGGGCAGTTAGATGGGGTCAGCCGTCCCGTAGGCTACGCTGCGCGATGAGGGCGCGTTTCTCCCACATCCCGCGAGCCAGGTCAGCAATCGTGGTGTCCCGCAGGTATCGCTCTATCGCTGCCCGCAGGGGCTTGAAAGTCTCGTGCAGCGGGCACGGCGTTTCGTCCGAGCAGGGATCCAGTCCAACCGCGCACTGGAATAGATCCTCGGTCCCGTCCACGGCGTCGCGAATGTCGTACAGCGTGATTCTGTCGGGTGCGTCAGCAAGCGCGTATCCGCCCGTGGGTCCACGGGCCGAGCGCAGCAGCCCTTTGCGGACCAGGTCCTGGAGCACCTTTGCCAGAAAGGCACGCGGGATCGCCTCCGCCTCGGCGATGTCGCCCAGCAACGTCAGTTTGCCCGTCGGGCGCTGTGCCAGGAAGGTGAGCGCCCGGATCGCGTATTCGCAGCTTCCGGAATAGAGCATAGTGCGCCACAAACTAGCGGTCCGAGCGGTTGAAGGGGAGTTGCAGATCCGCGACTCCGAAACACCCCGTGACGCCCCCCCCTTGAATTGGCGTCCGCGCTTCCCAGGGGGCGCGCAGACGACCTCTGTGCAGCCACGTGTTGACAGGGAGCCGCCAACAGGAAAAGTTCTACCCGTCGTTCAAATTTCTACGCAGGAGACAGCACGCGATGGCATCCAGCGGTTTGAAACCGGCCCGGCTGAAAGAGTCGTCGCCACACGTTCGCAAGAAGCGACGCCGGCGCCGGGACGAAATCCTGGGCTCCGCGCTGCGCACGTTTCGCGAGAAGGGCTTCTACGGGACCACGCTGGAGGAGATCGCCAGCAACCTCGGCCTGCGGAAGACGGCGCTCTATTACTACTTCCCGGACAAGGAGGCCATCCTTTTCGAGTGCCACCGGATTTCTCTGGACGAACTGGCGCGGGTGATGGAGGAGACCTACGCCCGCTTCGAGACGGCCAGCGACCGGCTGTCCCACGTGATCCGCGAGCACGTTCGAGTGATGACGGAAGTGCTCGAGGGCTCGCCGTTGGCCCTGGAGGTGACCGCTCTCTCCCCCGAGCGGCAGGCAGAGGTCGTCCAGGAGCGCGACAGGTACGAGAGAAGGCTGCGCGAGATCATCGCGCAGGGCGTGGCCGACGGCGAGTTCCGCAGCGTGGACCCCAAGATCGCCAGCTTCGCCGTTCTGGGGGCCATCAACTGGATCGCTCGCTGGTACGATCCGGAGGGCGCCATGGGCTCGCCCGAGCTGGGAGCCGAGTTCGTGGAGCACCTGATCGGTGGACTCCTGGGCCAGGCACACCTTTACGAAGACGAACCGCCAACTCAAACCGGTGAGTGACATGAACACGGCAGACAACGGATCCGACCAGCGCGCTTTCGGCTCTCGAGCCGCCGCTGATTTCGAGTTCGAGGCCATTCTGTACGAGAAGGGCGACGGAGTGGCCCGGGTCACCCTGAACCGACCCCATAACTACAACGCCTATTCAACTCCGGCTCTGGAGGAGTTGGCGACGGCGTTTCGCGATGCGTCGTTTGACGACCGCGTGGGAGTGATCATTTACACCGGGGCGGGGGACAGAGCGTTCTGTACCGGCGGCGACGTCAAGGAGTACGCGGACCTCTACGTACAGACCCCGCGCGACTACTGGAAGTACATGGCGCTGTTTCGGGCATACATCGAGAGCATCCTCAACACGGGCAAGCCCGTCGTCGCCCGCCTCAACGGGATGGCCGTGGGAGGAGGGAACGAGAGTCAGCTGGCATGCGATCTCTCGGTTATGGCGCAGCACACGTACATCAAGCAGGTGGGCACGCACGTGGGCTCCGTAGCGTGCGGCGGATCCACCCAGTGGCTTCCCCTGGTCGTGGGTGACAAGCGCGCCCGGGAGATCCTGTTTCTGAACGAGCCGATTCCGGCCGTGAAGGCGCTCGACTGGGGGCTGGTGAACTGGGTTGTCCCGTCGGTTCGGCATGCGGATGAATGGGTCGAAGAGGCGACGGCGGAGCAGATCAAGAAGGCGCAGAAGGGAGTGGATGGGTACGCCATCGACCTGTCACGGCTGGATGGGCATGTGGACGACCTGTGCGGGAAGCTCCTGGCCTCCTTCCCGGAGTGCACGCGATACACCAAGCAGCAGGTGAACTTCCTGAAGGACCTGGCCTGGAATTCAACGGTCCGGCACGCGCAGGACTGGCTGTCGCTGCACTACGCCTGCTGGGAGCCGCTGGAGGGCATGCAGGCTTTCGTGGAGAAACGCGCTCCGGACTACGGGCTGCTCCGGGAGCGGGCCGCGGCCGGACAGTCCAGCGAGCTGATGTGGGGGCCGGGAGTCGGCACGTGTCCGGCCTGCGGCGCGCCGGGGCTACCGGCCGGCTTCGAGTACTGCGGAGCGTGTGGGGCCGCCCTCAGCGGGGAGCCGGCCAGCTCGGGAGAGCCCAGGTGAGCGGCGAGTTCCTGAGAGTCGACTGCGACGCCGGGATCCGCCGGCTCGTTCTCTGTCGCCCCCCGCTCAACGTCCTCCACATCCCGATGCTGGAGGAACTGAATGCGGCCGTCGGGCAGGTAGCGGACGATGCGGACGCCCGTGTCCTGGTGGTGACGGGAGAGGGCAGGGCCTTCTGTGCCGGCGTGGACGTGGCCGATCACACTCCGGACCGCGTGGAGCGCATGCTTGAGCTGTTTCATGGCGCGATCCGCCGGCTGCTGTCACTCCGGGTGCCCGTCGTTGCAGCCGTGAACGGCGCGGCGCTCGGTGGTGGCTGTGAGCTGGCTATCGCGTGCGACATCGTGCTGGTGCGTGCCGATGCCAAGATAGGCCAGCCCGAGATCCGGCTCGGTGCCCTCCCGCCGGTTGCCGCCGCGCTTCTCCCCCGGCGGATAGGTCTGCAGCGGGCCCTCGACCTGATCCTGTCCGGTCGCGTGCTGACCGGTGAGGAGGCGACTGCCAGTGGGCTGTGCACCCGCCTGCTTCCAGCGGACGAGTTCGAGGCAGGCGTGTCGGAATACGCCAACAACCTGGCCTCCCTCAGCCGACCGGTTGTAGCCCTTGCCAAGCGGGCGACCGTCCAGGGCGCCGGTCTGCCGCTGGAACAGGCGCTGGCCGAAGCGGAGCGGATCTATCTCGAGGAGCTCATGGGACTCGCCGATGCCCGGGAGGGCCTGGCGGCGTTCATGGAGAAGCGCGAACCGGTCTGGAGCGACGCGTGAGTAACACCGGGAGCAGGGAGACTCTGAAGACATGAAGCCCGATCGACTGCTGGACCTCCCGGCTCACAGTGACCTGGAGGAGTCCCTGAAGATCTGCCGCCAGGTGGTCCAGGACGTGGAGTTTCCCACGGTGCGCAAGTGGCGCGAGGGCGGCGGCAAAGTGGTGGGCCACTTCCAGGTCTACTTCCCGGAGGAGCTGGCGCACGCGGCGGGTCTCCTGCCCGTGAAGGTGCGCGGCGGGGCTGTCGAGCGGCGCGAGGCCGACTCGCACTTCGGATCGTACATCTGCTCGATTCTCCAGAGCTCGCTCGAGCTGGCACTCACGGAACGTCTGGTGATCGACCTGTTCGTGACCCACGCGATCTGCGACGCGGCGCGCAACCTGGCCGGGATCTGGGCGCGAAACCTCCCGCAGCCGGCCCGCATTCTCTACTTCCCGCAGAATCCCAACTCGAGCCACGCGCTGGACTACCTGGAAGGGGAGTACCGCGCCGTGCTGGAGGAGATAGAGGAGATTGCCGGAAGGCGCGTGACAGACCAGGAGCTGCGGCGTTCCATGGCCGTGTTCAACCGCAACCGCCAGCTCCTTGCCGAGCTCTACGCGATCAAGCGTGACGAGCCGTGGCTGATCGCGGCTGACGAAGCCTATGCCCTGGTGGCTATCGGTGGCCTCATCCAGCGGGACGAGCACAACGAACTGCTGGAGAGACTCCTGCCGCAGATCCGGATGCGCGAGGCGCACGCACAGGACAAGATGCGCGTCGTCTTCGAAGGCGGGTTCTGTGAACAGCCGCCGCTGGATCTGCTCCAGGCCATCTCAGAGTTCTGCTACGTGGTGGACGACGATCTCCTGATCGGCCTCCGCTGGATCATCGATGACGTCCCGCTGGAGGGCCCGCCCCTGCGGAACCTGGCCGATGCCTATCTGAACAACTCCTCGTACAGCCCCGTGCAGCACGATTTGCGCAAGCCGAAGGAAGAGATGCTGCTGGAGCGGATCCGGGGCTCCGATGCGGAGGCGGCAATCATCTCGGCGGCCAAGATGTGCGAGCCGGGCCTGGACGAGCAGGTGGCCTACTCCCAGGAGCTCGAGCAGAAGGGCATTCCGTACTTCGAAACGGAGTTCGAAGAGAAGATGACCAGCTTCACGCACCTGCAGATCCAGCTGGAGACATTCGTCGAGAACGTCCTGTTCGCGTGGCCCTCCGACGAGGATGCCAGGCCGTTGCTCGTGACGAAGGGGGGTCAGTGGTGATGACCGAACTGAAGGCCGCGGCGTCCGGCGTGCATGGCCGCGGGGCAGACGAAGGCCGTCGCCTGTTCCAGGAGTGGTTTGCCGACCTCACATCCGCTGCCGAACGGGGCGAGAAGGCTGCCTATGTCTTCGTCATGGGGAGCCTGGTGGAGCTGCTGCGTTGCTTCGACTTCAACATCGTGTTCCCGGAGATCAACTCGCTCCAGACCGCGGTGCGCAAAGTCTCCGACGACTATCTCAACCTGGCGGAAGATCACGGTTTCTCGCCGGACGTCTGCGGCTATGTGAAGGCCGACTACGCCGTGCAACTCCGGAACGGGGATCACCCGATGGGTCGGATCCCGCCGCCCGGCCTGTCGGTTCTCACCAACGCTTGCAGCACCTACGTGAAATGGGCGGAAATCTGGGGCCGCATGTACCAGGACCCGGTGTTCACGATGGACGTGCCGGGATCAAGGGTGCCGGTGCCGTTGATCGGCCCCAACGGTGCACACACGGAGGTTGCCGATGCGGTCCGGACAATTGGCGACTCGGCCCGGTTCGAGGCAGACCGCACCTACGTGGAAGGTCAGATCCGGGAGCTCATCGGTGTGTGTGAGCAGGTCAGCGGAGTGTCTTTCGACATAGACCGGTGCCGTGAGGTTCTGCGCCTGACCAACCAGATGGGGAGAGCGTGGAGAGCGCTGCTGGAGCTCAACCGGAACAGCCCGGCGCCGTTCGATGCAATGCTGGAGGGGACCATCTACCTGGGAGTGGCCAACGCGCTCCGCGGCACGGAGGAGGGCGCACGCTACTTCGAGGATCTCGTGGAGGAGATGGAGGCGCGGGTTGCCGCAGGGATGGGGCCGCACGGTTCGGGGGGCGAGTCCCACCGCCTGGTATTCGTCGGAGTGCCCTGCTACCCGATCTTCCGGAGGTTCTACGAGTTGTTCTCTGAGTGGGGTGGCACGTTCGCGACGTCCACCTACACCTGGTTCGCCTCCGGCGGGCTCAACCTGGACTTCGAGTACGATCTGGACCGGCCGATCGAGAGCCTGGCCGAAGGGGTGCTGCGCGGAGTCATCGAGGCCACGGACAGCCTCATGTTCCCGGACCGGGCCCTGCTCCAGGCGATCGATGACTACGATGTGGAAGGGGTGGTATACCACCCGGTGAAGTCCTGCCGGACCGTGTCGACGGGTCTGGCCGCCAGCCGGCGCGTGGTGCTCGAGGCCCGGGATGTGGCGGCGCTCTACATCGAGTCCGACATGATGGACAAGCGTGTGGTCTCCGAGGCGCAGCTCAAGAACCGCATTGATGCGTTCTTCGAGGGCCTCCAATCGCGAAAGCTGCGGAAGAACCGCTCCGCCGCCGCCGAATCATAGGCAGAACGCAGGTGCAGCTCGAGGAGGATGCGATGGTGTATGCCGGCGGAGTGGACGTCGGATCCACGCAGACCAAGGCCGTGATAGTCGATGAGTCCGGAGCGATCGTAGGGCGAGACCTGATCGATACCGGCGCCAACGTCGTGGCGGCTGCCGAGAACGCGTTTCAGGCAGCGCTGGAGGACGGGGGGATCCGGACGTCGGATGTGGGCTTCGTCATCGGGACCGGCTACGGCCGCTACAAGGTCGAGTTCGGGGATGCCCAGGTGACGGAGATTGTCTGCCACGCCAGGGGCGCGGCCCGGATGTTCCCGGACACGCGCACCGTGCTGGACATGGGGGGACAGGACACGAAGGCCATCAGCATCGAGAAGGGTGGGCAGGTCCTCGACTTCTGCATGAACGACAAATGCGCAGCGGGGACAGGCCGCTTCCTTCAGTCTGCCGCCGCCGCGCTCGGGCTGGAACTGGATGAGCTCGGGCCAACGACACAGCGCGGAAAGACGCCGGTGGTGATCAGCACGACGTGCACGGTGTTCGCGGAGTCCGAAGTGCTGTCGTGGCTGGCCCGTGGCAAATCGGTGGAAGACATACTGCTGGGAGTGCACCGCTCCATCGGGAGCCGCTCCTTCGGTCTGTTGCGGCGTGTGGGAATCGAAGGCGAAACGACGTTCACCGGTGGTGTGGCAAAGAACCAGGCAATGGTGGACGTCATGAACGAGATAGTCGGAACGGAACTGAACGTGAGCGAGGAATCCCATTTCATGGGGGCGCTCGGTGCGGCCTTGTTCGCTCTCGAGCGGGCGAAGGGTGCGGGTCAGCCCGCGGCGGTGGGGAAGGAGGAGGCATGAGTCGGACCAACCGTGGCGACGGACACCTCACGGCCGGCATCGATGTCGGCTCCACGTACACCAAGGCGGCCCTGCTAGGGGAATCCGGCGAGTTGCTGGCGACGGGCATGTGTCCGACGGGCTATCGCCTGGAGGAGGCAGCCAGCCAGGCACTGGACCAGGCTCTGACCGGCTCGACGGCAGAGCGTTCGGATATCGTGTACCTGGCCACCACGGGCTACGGGCGTCACCGGGTGTCGTTCCGGGACATCCAGGTCACGGATCTGACGGCGCACGCGTGGGGCGCGCGGGCGTTCTTCCCCGGCACGCGCACCGTGCTGGACGTGGGCGGACAGACCATGAAGGCCATGCGCCTGGACGGGCGGGGGCGGGTTCGCACCTTCCGTTTGAACGACAAGTGCGCGGCCGGCACAGGCGCCTTCCTGGAGAAGACAGCTCGCTACCTGGGGTACGGGACGGAAGAGATCGGCACCCTGGTGGAAGAGTGCGAGGAGTCCGTGCCTATCTCAGGGGTGTGCGCGGTGTTCGCCGAGTCCGAGGTCATCAATCACGTGAGCCAGGAGCGTGCACCCGGGGAGATCATGCGGGGGGCCATGGAGTCGCTGATCGAGAAGTCGGTTCGCCTCATGAAGCGGGTCAAGATGGAGCCGGAATTCACCCTTGTCGGAGGCATCAACCGTTTCCCCACCATGGTGATGCTGCTGCGCGAGCACCTGCACGGGGGCGTCAACGTGCCTCCCGGCGAGTTGGTGCAGTTCAGCGGCGCGATCGGAGCCGCCGTGCTGGCGCGGCGACGGCTCGAAATCCTCGAAGCGGCGTAGGGCAAGCGGCATGGGCATAGTGGAAGGGCGGATCATGCCGGGGAACGGGTTATCACCCGATGGACCGGACGACCAGGGCTGGACGCGGCGATTCGTCGGCGCGCCACCACGACTGCAGGAAGCAGTGGAGCTGTACGAGTCGCTGGGTCTGGAAGTCCGGCTCGAGCCACCGTCTGCGGATGATCTGCAGGAATTCTGCGAATCGTGTGCGGCCGCGACGACCCTGTTTCGCGTCATCTACACAAGGAAACCAAGATGAAAGCAGCCGTGTTTCATGGCTCCGGGAAGCCGCTGGAGGTCACGGAGGTCGAAACGCCCAGGCCGGGGACGGGCGAGGCGCTCGTGAGGGTAGCGGGCTGCGGAATGTGCCATACGGATCTGCACTATCTGGATCACGGAGTGCGCACGTTCAAGCCACCGCCGCTGATCCTGGGGCACGAGGCTGCGGGCGTCGTCCACACCGTGGGAGAGGGAGTCGAAACGGCCGTTCCCGGAGATCGGGTGCTGATCCCGGCGGTCCTGTCCTGCGGACGGTGCCGCTACTGTCGCGCCGGACGAGAGAACCTCTGCGAGCACATGGTGATGCCGGGGAACGACATGGACGGCGCCTACGCCGAGTTCATCAAAGTCCCGGCCGCCGAGCTCGTGCCGGTCCCGGCGGACCTCCCGCTCGAAAAGGCCTGCGTCATAGCCGACGCCGTATCCACCCCCTACCACGCCGTGAAGAACCGCGGGCGGGTACGGCCCGGTGACGTCGTGGCGGTGGTGGGGTGCGGTGGGGTCGGTCTGAACGTGGTGCAGTGCGCCTCCATCGCAGGGGGCAAGGTGATCGCCATCGATGTCAGCAGGGAGCGGCTCGAGCTGGCTCGTGAGCTGGGGGCCCAGGCGACGCTGGACCCGAGCGAGCACGATCGCCCGGACAAGGAGATCCGGAAGCTGACGGACGGAGGCGTGGACGTGGCATTCGAGGTCATCGGCAAGCCGGACACCATCGAGCTTGCCTTTGCGCTCATCCGGAAGGGCGGGCGCCTCTGTGTCATTGGATACTCCGGCGCGCCGGTCTCGTTGTCGGCGGCCCGGCTCATGTACTACGAGCTCGAGGTGGTGGGCAGCCTGGGATGCGGAGGCGGCCAGTACCCGGAGATCCTGGGCCTGGTAGAATCCGGACGGCTTCGCCTGGACCCTGTGGTCAGCGGATCGGTGCCGCTTGACGACATCAACGACGGGTTCGATCTCCTGCGGCGGGGGGAAGGAGTCCGGTGGGTGATCACGCCGTGAAGCAGGAGCCGTGAGGTGCAGAGGGAAGACAACCGGTACTGATTCCGACGGCCAGGCCGCCGGGGAGGAATGAACACCGTGAACGCGAAGATGGAAGCTTCAACCGAGCGCAAAGACCCGTACGCGCGCGCGGACGAGTGGAAACGGAAGCTGCTGATCCTGGTCGGTGGACTGCTGACCTTCGAGACCTTGACCGGCCTGTCCATTTGGCTGCTGCCGTTCAGCGTCTCCAACCAGATCATGGTTCTCCTGCACACGGCCATCGGTCTGGTCTTCCTGCTGCCGTTCTTCTGGTACGCCGCGCGGCACTGGGCCATCTACCGGCGCATGCAAATGTCCCACGTCGTGCTGACGGGGTACTTCGCCCTGGTCGCCACGCTGGTCGCCATCGTGTCGGGGCTGGTGCTGACCTATCAGGCCGTGTGGGGACTCCGGATCAGCTACACCTGGGATGTCGTCCACATCGTCAGCACGGTCGCCATCGTCGTGTCGGTTCTCCCGCACCTCGGGACGCTGATCCTGCGGACCGTCCGGGCGAAAAGGACCGAAAAGGCGGCGGTGGTCCTGGGAGCCGAACGGCGGTTCGGCCTCGGCACCGGGATCGTCACCGTCGGCTTGCTGGCGGTGGTGGCCGCCCTCACCTGGCGGTACCAGGAGCCCCAGCTCAACGACCAGTTCCCGGAGGACTACAGCTGGCTGTACGGAGAGGACCGGCCGTTCGCACCCAGCCTCGCGAACACGAGCACGGGAGGCGCGTTCGACTCGCGCGCCCTGGGCGGCTCCGAGGCATGCGGCAGCGCCGGCTGCCACGAGCAGATCAAGAAGGAGTGGGAGGTGAGCGCCCATCGCTGGTCCGCGATGGATGCCGGTTTCCAGAAGGTCCAGTCCGTGATGGCGGAGCAGAACGGGGCGGAGTCGACTCGTTATTGCGGTGGCTGCCACGATCCCATCTCGCTGTTCTCGGGCACCAAGAACGTGTTCACCGACGATCTGACGGGACTCATCGGATACCAGGAAGGGATCTCGTGCGTCGCGTGCCATGCCATCAAGGAGACGGACATCGCGGGCAACGCCAACTACGTGATGACCCAGCCGGACCGTTACATGTACGAGCTGCGAGAGGGCGAGCGGGAAAAATGGATCAGCGATTTCCTGATCCGCGCGTATCCCAGGCACCATGTCTCGACGTTGCAGCACACGCTGTTCAAGAGCCCTGAATTCTGCGCCGCCTGCCACAAGCAGTTCATCGACGAGGAGATCAACCAGGTGGGCTGGGTGCAGCTCCAGAACCAGTACGACAACTGGCGCAAGAGCCGCTGGAACCACCCCGGCGACCCGGAAAAGACCGTCGAGTGCCGGGAGTGCCACATGCCGCTCCAGGACTCGGACGACGCGGCGAGTGGAGATGATCTGGATTACAACCGCTCGCCGGGCGATGGGAAGCACCGCAGCCACCGGTTCCTGGCTGCCAATCAGTTCATGCCGGTGGCGCTGCAGCTACCGGGAGCCGAGGAGCAGGTGAGCCTGACCAGGCAGTGGCTGCGCGGCGAGCTGGAGATCCCGGAGATCGCGCACAAGTGGCAGGCAGGTCCGGCGGTGCCGATCGAGATCATCGCGCCCGAGAGAGTCCAGCCGGGCGATGCGATCGACATCCAGGTATCGATTACGAACAACAAGGTGGGCCACGACTTTCCGACCGGACCGCTCGATATCATCCAGGCCTGGGTGGAGCTGGTCGTGACCGATGAAGCGGGCAACGTGGTATTCGAGTCAGGGCAGCGCGACGAGCGGCACTTCATCGAGCCCGGCTCGTTCATCTTCAAGGCGGAGCCCGTAGACCAGTACGGCAACCTCATCGATCGCCACAACCTGTGGGAGATGGTCGGCGTACGGTACCGGCGCGCGATGTTCCCCGGGTTCTCGGATCAGGCCGAGTTTGCATTCATCTGTCCGGCCACGATGCTGGGGGGCGAGTCGGCCGGTGAGGGGTTCCAGACCGAGCAAGAGTTCGGCGTCGAAGCGCCGGCGGGATCGGCTACGCAGCTGCACGTGGAAGCCCGCCTCCTGTACCGGAAGTTCGACCAGTTCCTCCTGAATTTCCTGTTTGGAGAGGACTCGGGTCTGACGGCTCCGGTCACGGTGATGTCGGAGGCCGAGGCGACCATCGCGGTCGGCCAGACAACGGAGGCACCCGCCTCCGGACGCTGAGGCGGGAGGAGAGCAGAGAGGGGAACCGGAAGCCGAAGCATGGTGACCAATACTCTATATAGATGGGACAACGGGATAATGATGGTGAGTGAAGAGGGACCTGCGGCCTCGAAGAGCCGCAAAGTGGCGGTGACACTGTTCGGCGGACTGGCTGCCGCCACCCTGGCTATCGCCCCGCTCGGCTGCAGCGGGGAAGAGTCGGGAGGCGCGTGGACGGGCACGGTGGGAGACAGCGCCGGCATCACGATCGTCAGCAACCAGCGTGAGGAGATGTGGACGGCGGGCGAGCGCTGGTCTCTCAGGGAAGTGCTGCGGATTGGAGCCATCGAGGCCGAGCCCGCCTACATGTTCGGCCAGATCATCGGAATCGGCGTTACGTCGGACGAGCGGATCTTCGTCCTGGACCAGCAGGCGCAGGAGCTGCGCCTGTTCGGGCCAGACGGGAGTCACCTCGGTTCGTTTGGGGGCCCGGGCTCCGGGCCGGGCGAGCTGAGCCCGCAGGCGGCCCCCGTGCTCATCGGGCGGGGCGATACGGTGTTCGTGCCGGACCTGGCCAACCAGCGCGTGAACCGCTACGCGCCGGACGGGACCCCCGCCGGCAGCTACCGGCTGTCCCTGGAGGGCGGGCTGCCTGCCGCCTGGGCGGCGCGTCCGTCCGGGCAGATCGTCAACCAGATCCGCCCGTTCGTGCTGCCGAATCAGCCGGGTGCCGACACGATTGACGTGTCCGCACAGATGGATGCCATCGTAGCACGCGATGCCGAAGGCGCTCCCCTGGACACTCTCCTGAAGATGGAGTCGGGAAAGACCCTGGATCTCCAGGCAGGCACGGCGACGTTCTTCGTGGCCGAGCCTACCTGGGCGCTGGCGGGCAATGACAAGCTGCTGTTCGGCGTCAACGATCAGTACTCCATCAACGTGTACGGGCCGACCGGCGAGTTGGAGCGGATCATCCGCATGCCGGCCGAGCGCATGCCGGTCACGGATGCCGATGAGGGCGTGTTCATGGACATCCTGGAAGAGGCCTGGCTGAACGCGGGAGTCCCGGAAAGCGCCATCCCGACTATCCGATCGCGCGTGAGTTTTGCCGAGTTTTTCCCGGTCTACATGCGGTTCCTGGCCGGGCCGGAGGGGTCGATCTGGGTCCAGCAAATGGTCGCTCCCAGCTCCCTCAGCGCCGAAGAGCTGGAAGACTACAATCCGCTGCTGTCCATCGGCGGGTCGGACTGGGATGTGTTTGATGCGGAAGGCCGGTTTCTGGGCGTAGTGACGACGCCGCCCCGGTTCATGCCGCTTCTGTTCCAGGGCACCAGGATCTACGGCGTCTGGGGTGACGAGCTGGACGTGCAGCACGTGATGGTGCTCGAGATTGACGGTCCGGCGGCGTAAGCGGATCCGGTAGCGAGAGCACACCGGCCGGACCATGAGAAATCTGCCGCGACGCAAGCGCAATCTGGCCATCACGGCCGGCGCCGGACTCCTGTTCACGGTGGCGTCGGTCCTGGCTGTATGGCTCGTCGTGCGGCCAGGCGACGTGTACCGGCCGGGCGAGGAGATAGAGGGCCTCACCCGTGGGCTGGACCGTGCGCTGCCGGACGACTATCCACGGGTGACGTTCACGGACGTGACCGCTCAGGCAGGCATCGAGTTCCGTCACTTTTCCGGCTCGCGCAGCAGCCAGCTTCCGGAGGACATGGGGTCGGGCGCCGCGTGGGGAGACTACGACAACGACGGTTGGCCGGATCTATTCGTGGCGAACCTGGCAGGCCCTCTCACGCTGTCGACGGAGGAACTGCAGGCGGCGCCGGTCCACAGCGCCCTGTACCACAACCAGGGTGACGGGACGTTCACCGAAGTGAGCGATGGGGCCGGCGTGAGGTTCCGCGGCTTGGACATGGCCGGCGCCTGGGGAGACTACGACGGCGACGGGTGGCGGGACCTGTTCGTGTCGGCGTACGGGGAGAACCGGCTGTACCGGAACACCGGCGATGGATCGTTCGAAGATGTGACGCGTGCGTCCGGCATCGCCGGCCACGTGGGCTACTGGGCCGGCGCCGCGTGGGCCGACTACGACCAGGACGGCGACCTGGACCTGTACGTGGCGGGGTACGTGAAGTACTCGCCCGGAGCGGGAGGCCCGACCTCGCTGCAGTACGACGTGGAAGTGCCGGCCAGCCTCAACCCTTCGTCCTTCCGACCCGAGCGCAACCTTCTGTTCCGGAACCGCGGGGACGGGACGTTCCAGGAAGTGGCCCGGGAGAGCGGCGTGGACGGCCGCGAGGGACGCAGCCTGGGCGTCTCGTGGGCAGACTTTGACGGCGACGGGCTGCTGGACCTGTACGTGGCCAACGACGTGTCCGACAACGCCCTCTACCGCAACCTCGGGGACGGGACGTTCCGCGACGTGAGCCACGCCGCGCTGGTGTCCGACTACCGGGGAGCGATGGGCCTGGCCGTCGGCGACTGGGATGGCGATGAGGATCCGGACATCTTCGTCACCCACTGGATTGCCCAGGAGAACGCGCTGTTCAGCAGCATGCGGTCACGGCTGGAAGAGCTGGGCCGCCCCGCCTCGAGCCAACTCCAGTTCATGGACGAGGCCGACCGGCACGGGCTGGGTCAGATCGCGCTGGACTACATCGGGTGGGGGACCTCGTTCTTCGACTACGATAATGACGGCAAGCTGGACCTGCTGGTAGTCAACGGGAGCACTTTCCAGGAACCGGAGGAGCCCGAGCGGCTGGTGGCAATGCCCGACAAGCTGTTCTGGAACCGCGGCGCCGAAGACGGCTTCTTCGACGTGTCCAGCGCCAGCGGCGAGCACTTCGCACGCACGCTGGTCGGGCGCGGCGCCGCGTTCGGAGACTACGACAACGATGGAGATGTGGATGTCTTCATCGTCAACAACGGCGGTCCCGGAGTCCTTCTGCGCAACGATGGCGGGAACCGGAACGCATGGCTGAAAGTGCGGTTGAGTCCCCAGGACGGCGGGACGGATCCGGTCGGGGCACGGCTCCGCCTGGTCGCCGGCGGGCAGGTTCAGTCGCGGTACGCGGGTGCGCAGGGGTCCTACCTGTCCCAGAACAGCTCCGTTGAGCACTTCGGTCTCGGGGGCCTGGCCGGCGTGGACGAGCCGGTGGACACGCTGGAAGTGTTCTGGCCCGGCGGCCGGCGCGAGGCGTTCACGGGGATTGCCCCCAACCAGACCATCGACCTGGTGGAAGGCGAGGGGATCGTGCGGGCGGAGGCCGGACCGCTGCCTGGCCAGGCGGCGCTGGCCGGCGCAGTGCCCGGTGCCTTGCGGGCTTCCGGTGCCCCCCGGGTTGAGGGTGGGACGGCGTCGGCCGACCGCGAGACCGTGCTCCGGTTCTGGGAGCTGTACCGGAGCGCCACGCGGCACCGCATCGAAGGGCGGACGGGTGCGGCGGCGGCGGACTACGAAGCGGCGCTCGAACTCGATCCGGAGCACGAGAACACGCTGTACTGGCTGGGCAACATGCGGTTCGACCTGGGCGATCAGCCGGGTGCGGCGCTGGCCTGGGAGCGTCTCCTGACGATCAACCCCCGGGACGCCCGCGTACACCGCCAGGTAGGAGTGATTCACACGTGCGTGGGAGGTCAGCTGTTCGACCCGCAACGCGCCGCCGCGGAGTTCGGACGGGCCCTGGAGATCAACCAGGAAGAGACGGGTTCGTTGCTGTGGCTGGGCCAGGTGGCGCTGCTGCGCGGGCGGATGGCAGAGGCCGAGGAGTATCTGAGTACGGTCCTCCGGTCGAACCCGCAGAGCAGCGAGGCGCACTTTCTGGTCGGGTACATCGCCTGGAAGAGCGGCCGGCCGGAACAGGCCATGGCGTCCTTCGCCACGGCGGTGGACATGGTGCGACCCTACGAGGGGGAAGAGTCCGGTCTGAGCGAGGGGGACACGGAGTCGGGCCGGGCGATGGTGGCCGACGCCACACACTGCGAGACGCCCGCGAGCGGGGCCGGCCAGCTCCTCGGCCTCGCCGATTCGGACCCGAGCGAGGAGGTTGTCGCCCGCGAGATGGAGACCAGGTATCGCGCCCTGGATGCCCTGCTGGAGCGGGCACGTTCGGGTGGCTGAGGGAGGGCCGTGCGGAGGGCGATCCGGCAGGTGGGTGCGGTGTAGGGTAGTTCCCCACAGAATGGCCCGGCTTCTCCCCACTGTGGGTGGGCGATATCGCCCGACAGACGCCAGAACGGCAAGACGGTAAATTCTAACGGCGATTCGAAATAACGGCCGAGAGAACGGGAAATGGCGACAAAAACCAGGACACCGGCGGCAGCTCCAGAGACGCGCGGCAAGGCGCCCCGGACAGTCAAGCGGGACCTGTGGACGGTGGAGGTCGTGTCGGACTCCGGAGAGGGCGCGCAGAAGTGCAGCCAGATCTTCGGGGCCGTGTGCGCCAAGATGGGCAACGGCGTGTGGACGGTGGAGATCATCCCTGCCGAGATTCAGCCGCCGGCGCGGTTGCCGGCCGGGGCCAGCGGCAACCGGATCCGGATCGGCACGGAGCCGGTCACCAACTGGGGCGATCGCACAAACCTGAGCGTGGCGTTCAACGAGCAGGTTCTGTCCATGCGGCACCAGCTGGACGCGTTGGAGCCCGACGCCATCATCCTGCTGGAGAACAAGTGGAAGACCCACGACGACGAGTCCATCCAGCAGGAGTGGCGCGAGGTCATGGAGGAGCTGTCGGGCTTCGACTACCGGATCATAGAAGTTCCGATGGAGGAGGAGTGCCTGGCCATCGTGGATGACCCGCAGCGCGGGAAGAACATGTTCGTGCTGGGGCTCCTGGCCCACCTCCACGACCTGGACCTGGACCTGGTGCGCGAGCAGATCGCGCACGCGTTCCGGCGAAAGGCGCCGAAGGTCACGGAGATCAACGTGGCGCTTCTGGAGCTGGGGGTGCGGTGGGCGGAAGAGAACCTGGACTTTCGCGTCCAGGTGCCGCGCAAGCCCGCCGCCCAGGACATGGTCGTCATGAACGGCAACCAGGCCGTGGCGCTCGGGGCCATCGCCGCCGGGATGGAGTTGGCCGCGATGTACCCCATCACGCCGGCCACCTCGGTATCCCACCACCTGGGAGAAGTATTCGAGCGGTACGGCGGAGTCGTGCACCAGGCGGAGGATGAGATCGCGGCCGCAGGCGTGTCGATCGGAGCCTCCTATTCCGGCAAGACGGCGTTCACCATCACCTCCGGGCCGGGGATGGCGCTGAAGACCGAGTTTCTGGGTCTGGCCATCATGATCGAGGTCCCGCTGGTCGTCATCGACGTCCAGCGCGGAGGTCCCAGCACCGGCTTGCCGACCAAAGTGGAGCAGTCGGATCTACTGGCGGCCATCTTCGGGCAGCCGGGAGACGCGCCTCACGTCGTGGTGGCGCCGGCGACCATCGAGGAGTGCTTCCACATCATGATCACCGCACGGCGGATAGCGGAAACGTTCCGCACCGTGGTGATCGTGCTGTCCGATGCCAACCTGGCCACCGGCGTGACGCCATTCCCGCGGCCCGAGGCGGACGCGTCGTGGCACGCTCCGGCGCCCGACCTCAGCCCGGTGTCAGAGGACAAGCCGCCGTACGATTGGGATGAGCAAACGGGCCTGTCGCAGCGCTTCATTCCGGGGCAGCCCGGCGGCCAGTTCACCGCGACCGGTCTGGCCCATGACGAATGGAGCAAAGTCGCGTATGCTTCGGACATCAACCAACGGGGCGCGGACATGCGGAGCCGGAAGATTGCCGTGCTTCAGCAGACGCTCCGACCCCCGACGGTGAAGGGTGACGAATCAGGCGACCTGCTCGTCGTGGGGTGGGGAAGCACCAGGGGTGCGATCGAAGAGGCGGTGGACAGAGCGCGGGCGGAAGGTCACTCGGTTTCCTCGTTGCACCTGACCTTCCTCTCTCCGCTCGAGCCCGGACTCAAGGAGATCTTCAAGCGGTTCAAGAAGGTGATGACGGTGGAGATCAATTACAGCGACGACCCGAGCTCCCCGTTCATCACGGATGAGAACCGGCGCCGTGGGCAACTGGCGTGGCTGCTCAGAGCCCATACGCTGGTGGACATTGACTGCTGGACGCGTGTGCTCGGCGAGCCCCTCCGGCCCGGGGTCATACACGACGTGATTCGAGCCAATATGCCCGAAGGAGGTGCCCGATGAGCGCGAGCGGCTGCTCGCTTCTCTGGATGTCCCAGGAGGAGGAGCGGGACTACAGCATGGCGGACTTCGAGAAGGCGCAGGCTCGCTGGTGTCCCGGCTGCGGCGACCACTCGGTTCTGGCCTCCGTGCAACGGCTGATGGTCTCCCAGGGACTCACTCCGGAGAACACCGTGTTCGTGTCCGGCATCGGATGCTCGAGCCGATTCCCGCACTACGTGAACGCGTATGGCTTCCACGGCCTGCACGGCCGTGCGTTGCCCGTAGCGACGGGGGTCAAGCTGAACCGACCGGATCTGAACGTCTTTGCAGTGATGGGCGATGGGGACTGCGTTTCGATCGGAGCCGGCCACTGGATTCACGCCATCCGCTACAACGTGGACATGGTCGCGCTGATGCTGGACAACGCCGTATACGGCCTGACGAAGAACCAGACGTCGCCGACGACGCCGCAAGGCCATTCGACTAACACGCAGCCGTACGGGAGCTATCTCCCCGCGCTGAACCCGCTGGAGGCTACGCTGGGCGTGACGAACGCGTCCTTCGTGGCCCAGACGGCCGAGTGGATCCCGGCGCATCTGTACGCGACCCTAGAGGCCGCGTACGCGCACCGCGGATTCGCGTTCGTCCGGATTCTCCAGCGCTGTCCGAAGTTCACGGACGACGTGTTCCTGAACTACATGCGTGACCCGGACCTGGTCGAGTTGCTGGAGCACGAGCAGGGTATCGTCGTGCCGGCGCTCGAGAAGATCTATACGAACCGGAGACGGCACGATCCCAAAGACATCGATGCGGCCCGGCGGTATGCCGAGCCGGACGAGCGGATTCGTCTGGGTGTCTTCTTCCGCGACGAAGCGAATCCGAGGTACGAAGAGACGCGCGGCCTGCCGGCGTATACCGCGCAAGAGAAGATCGACATCCTGAATCAGGAGTTCGACCGCTATGCAGTCTGAGCCCGACGAGCCCCGCGAGGCTCCGGGGGACGCGGCCGAGGTCGCGACCGCCGTCGAGGACGCTGCCGTGGATACGGCGCAGGAAGAGGCCACCGGGGAGTCCACGGAGACGGCCGGGGGGGAGACAGCCGCCGCCACAGCTTCCGAGGAGGGCAAGGCAGGTCCAGAGGCGGTCGACGCGCTGCTCGAGGCGCTGGCGCCGTCGCGTGAAGCGTTCCACTCCAGCCTGGCCGTGACCGTGGACCAGGTGCGGGGCTACCTGGAGGCGCACGAGACCCGGGACGATGACGGTTCGGGGCGGATGGCGAGCGAGCTCGGCCCGTTTGCAGCCGGCAGGATCGACGTTGCCCGGCTGACGGAGATCATCGGGGACAGCGAGTCGATCAGTGAGGCGGAGCTGGTCCCGATGCGCCGGGCGTTCGAGACGCTGTCGGCGGTCATGGCCAGGGGAGCCGAGGTGCACCGGGTGCAGGTACCGGCCGGCGGTGACCTGCAAGGGCAGGTGGCAGCCGCCCTGGCCGAGTGCGGGCGGATCTTCGGTGCCGCCAGGGTTTTCGAGCTCGCGCGATCCGGCCGCTACGTGGCCGAGCAGCACGAGCCGATGATGGAGGCGTTCCCGTTCCACCGCTGGAATGGGAAAGAGAGAGAGATCGCCCCGCCGCTGGTCGTGGAAGTCAATGGGGCCGACCTGCATGCGGGCGGCCTGGCGGAGTTCCTGGATGGCGGACAGAAGATCGCCCTCGCGGTGAGCGGCCAGGCGCCCCCGGCGCCGCTGGTCCGGCTCATCACGCCGGGCGTATTCGTCATGCAGACCGGCGATCCGAATGACGTGCGTGCCATGGCTGAGCAGGCGGGACCGGCCATCGCCGCGGTCCTGCCGGAGACGGCCGGCCGGTTCGTGCACGAGCCCGGTGGCGATGAGGCACTCGGGCGGCTGGAGGTCAGCTTCCTGCCGGATGAAGCACCCAGACGGGATCTGGGATCGGTCACGGCGTTTCAGCAGCAGCAGGAGCTGAAGATGCTCACCGCCCTCGCGGCCGCCTCGGCAGGACCGACCGCGGCAGCACCCGCGGCGCCTCCGGCCGGGCCGGCCTCCGACGTGGATCTGCTGGCGGCCTGGCTGATCCAGCAAGCGGACCTTAGCGACCTGTAGCCGGGGATCTCCATGGAACTCGACGGCATCCTGGTTTCAGTCGCCATTCTGGGCGGGGTCGGTCTGACGTTCGGCACACTGATTGCCCTGGCCAACAGCAAGCTGAAGGTGTGGGAGGATCCGCGGATCGATACGGTTTCGGATCTGCTGCCAGGGGCCAATTGCGGGGCCTGCGGGCAGGCCGGTTGCCGCGCGTTCGCCGAGCTGGCGGTGAGCGGCGACGTGGCGCCCGCCGAATGCACCGTGCTGGGAGAGGCGGACGTCCACATCATCGCCGGCTTCTTGGGTGTGGATGCGGGCGAGGCAAACAAGAAGGTGGCGCGCCTGCTGTGCGCGGGCGGCTCGGATGTAGCCACGCGGAAGGCGAATTACCACGGGATCGGCAGCTGCGGCGCCGCCGTAGCGGTCAGTGGCGGCGGAAAGGGCTGTGCCTGGGGATGTGTGGGTCTGGCGGACTGTGCCGTGGTCTGCGATTTCGACGCCATCCGCATGAACGCCGTCGAGCTGCCGGTGGTGGACCCCGAGCTGTGCACGGGCTGTAACGACTGTGTCGAGGCGTGCCCGCTTGACCTGTTCGTGTTGATGCCGCTGGAGCAACAGCTGATCGTCCAGTGCAGGACCATGCTGGAGGGTGACGAGGCGGAGATGGTGTGCCGCGTCGCCTGCAACGCCTGTGGCCGGTGCGCGGTGGATGCGGCGCCCGGTCTGATCGAAATGGTGGACGGACTGCCCGTGATTGACTACTCGAAGAACGAGCTGGCCGATCCGGCGGCGACCGCAAGGTGTCCTACCAATGCAATCGTGTGGGTGGAGGGCGCACAGTTCACGGTCGGATCTGCGGATTCGGAAGGGGCTGTGCAGACTGGCGAGCGGATGAGCGCGTAGTAGAGCGCATACGAAGACATAGAGCGACGGAAGATGATGACTAGACGCAGAAACGAAGAGCCGCAGGTGTCCCCTAAGTACCCTGGCGTCAGGACCGCGACCGATGGCAGCGAGGCCGTAGTCCACGTGGAGACGTCCGTGAGCGAGGGCGCTGGTGCGTATCCCATCACGCCATCGACGCAGATGGGTGAGGGGTGGGCCGCGGCGGTGGCCAAGGGAAAGATCAACGTCAACGGCAGACCACTCCTGTTCTTCGAGCCGGAGGGAGAGCACGCGGCGGCCGCGGTGACCGCGGGAATGAGCATGACCGGGCTCCGTGCCACGAATTTTTCGAGCGGGCAGGGGATTGCCTACATGGCGGAGTCGCTGTACGCGGCGGCGGGCAAGCGTCTCACCTACGTGCTGAACATCGCGGCGCGAGCGATGACCAAGCACGCGCTCAACGTGCACGCGGGGCACGATGACTACCACGCCATCGACGACACCGGGTTCTTCCTGCTGTTCGGGCGAGATGTGCAGCAAACGGCGGACCTCACGGCTATTGCACACCGCGTAGCAGAGCTGTCCCTGAACCCCGGGGCGGTGGCCCAGGACGGTTTCCTCACCAGCCATGTCATCGAGTCGTTCCAGCTTCCCGAGCCCCAGATGCTGAAGGAGTTCCTGGGCGATCCGGCGGACATCATCGAAACGCCCACCCCGGCGCAGCGGCTGGTGTTCGGCGATACGCGGCGCCGGATCCCCGAGCTGTTCGACGTGGACTACCCGGCCCTCCTGGGATCCGTGCAGAACCAGGACAGTTACGCCCAGGGCGTGGCGGCCCAGCGTCCCTTCTACTTTGACCATGTGCAGGACCTGGCGGACCAGGCTATGGCGGAATACGCCGAGCTCACGGGTCGGCAATACGCGCGCGCCATGGGCTACCGGCTGGAAGACGCCGAGTACGTAATCATGGGACAGGGCACGGTGGTCGGAAACGCGATGGTTGTGGCGGACCACCTGAGGGAGACCCGCGGCCTGAAGATTGGCGTGATGGACCTGGTCATGTTCCGCCCGTTCCCGACGGACCTGGTCAGCCGGCTGCTGCGCGGCAAGAAGGCCGTCACCATTCTGGAACGCTGCGATCAGCCGCTGGCCGTGGATCCGCCGATCCTGCGCGAGGTCCGCGCGGCCATCTCCCAGGGCCAGGAGAACTGGAGGGCGCGGAAAGCGGCCCGCAACGGGAAGAACGGCAAAATCCCGTTCCCCGGCATCGAGGCCATCTCCCCCGATGAGGTCCCGGACTTCTTCTCCGGCGGCTTCGGGTTCGGCAGCCGCGACCTGCAGCCGGGCGACATGATCGCCGCGGTCGAGAATATGCTGGAGGATGGCGGCCGGCGCCGCCAGTACTACCTGGGGATCGACTTCATCTTGGAAGGCACCGATCTGCCGAAGCTCCAGATCTGGCAGGATGAGCTGGTCGAGAAATACCCGGACCTGGTGCACCTGTCGCTGCCCTCGGCGGGTGACATCAACCTGATGCCGAAGGGCTCCATATCGATCCGCATTCACTCCGTTGGCGGGTGGGGCGCCATCACGATGGGCAAGAACGTCGCCCTCACCGCTTTCGAGTTGTTCGGGCTCGAGATCAAGGCGAACCCCAAGTACGGCTCCGAGAAGAAGGGACAGCCCACCACGTTCTACGCGACACTGGCGCGCGAGCCCATCCTGCTCAACGCCGAGCTCAAGCACGTGGACGTCGTGCTGTCACCCGATCCGAACGTGTTCGGCAACTCCGACCCCCTGGCCGGGCTGTCCGAAGGTGGCCGGTTCATCATCCAGACGGATGACGACCCGCAGGCCCTGTGGCAGTCGTTCCCGGCCGACGCCCGCCGCACCATCCGCGAGCGCGGGATCAGGGTGTACGGGTTGGACGCCTTCAAGATCGCCACGGAGGAGGCCAGCGATCCGGACCTGCGGTACCGCATGCAGGGAACGGCGTTCATGGGCGCGTTCTTCGCCACCTCTCCGCTGGTCGAGGAGGCAGGGCTGGACCGTGATCAGCTGTTCGAGGGAATCCGGGCGCAGCTGGACAAGAAGTTCGGCCACCTGGGCGAGCGCGTCGTGGAGGACAACTTGCGGGTGATCCGCCGCGGTTACGATGAGATAGCCAAGGTGGACTACGAGAGCTACGACGAGAAGACCGGCGAAGAGGTCGGCGATGTCGTGGTCGGCGCGATCCCGCGCCTGCTCGATCATCCGGAAGCGCTGCAGGGAATCGGGAACCCGGGTCGTTTCTGGGAGCAGGTGTGCGGGCTCTGCGCGGTCGGACAGGACCCGATTGCCGACCCGTTTGCCGCCATCAGCGCCATCCCGGCGGCCACCAGCACGTTCCGCGACATGACGGACATCCGCTTCGAGGTCCCCGACTTCATCCCCGACCTGTGCACCGGCTGCGCGCAGTGCTGGACCCAGTGTCCCGACGCGGCCATTCCGGGAGTGGTGAACTCGGTCGAGCAGGTCCTGGACACGGCCATCCGGGCGGCAACGAACGGTCGACCGCTGGACCGGATCAAGCAGGTCAAGAAGAACCTGGCAAAGGAATCCCACAAGCTGCTCAAGGGCGTCCCGTTCACGACGTTCGGGGATATCCTGTCCAGCGCATACAAGAACCTGTCCGGCAAGCTGAATTGGGATCCGGAGCGCATGCGTGCGCTGGACCAGGAGTTCGCGGCGGTCTACTCGGTGCTCGAGGAGTTCCCGCTGGCCAAGACGGTCCCGTTCTTCGACGTGCCCGAGCGGACGGAGAAGGGAAGCGGGGGGCTTCTGTCTATCACCGTAAGCCCCTATGCCTGTAAGGGTTGCAACATCTGTGTTGATGTATGTCCTGAAGAAGCGCTCGTGACGGTTCGGCAGGATGACGAGATTGTCGACCGGCTGCGCCGCAACTGGGAGGTGTGGCAGGAACTCCCGGATACGGACGATCGCTACCTGAACATCACCGATCTCGAGGAGGGCATCGGCGTGCTGCCGACCCTTCTGCTCAAGAAGGAGATCTACCAGTCGATGGCTGGCGGCGACGGCGCCTGCATGGGGTGCGGGGAGAAGACCGCCGTGCACCTGATTGTCTCGACCATCGAGGCGATGATGCAGCCGAAGGTCAAGGAGTTCGTGGAACACCTCGACCAGTTGATCGCCGGGTTGGACGCGAAAGCGCGCGGGCTCCTGGCGGGCGACGCGGACCTCGATCTCGCGAGCGTCACCTCCGGCGAGGTGGACCTCAAGCTGGACGACGAGAAGAAGGCCCTGCTCGAGCAGTACACGCGGGCCCTCGAGGCGCTACAGGATCTGCGCTGGCGGTACGTGCAGGGTCCGAGCGGCCAGGGCCGGGCCAACATGTCCATCGCGAACAGCACCGGGTGCTCGTCGGTGTGGGGCAGCACGTATCCCTACAACCCGTATCCGTATCCATGGGTGAACCATCTCTTCCAGGACGCTCCGTCCATCGCGATTGGCGTGTTTGAGGGGCAGATGCGGAAGATGGCTGACGGGTTCGTGGCGGTTCGCCGCGCGAAACTGCTGGCCGATGATGAGTACGACCGTGATATCCACGAGCCGGAGTTCCAGAGATTCAGCTGGAAGGACTTCTCACACGATGAGTTCCTCATGTGCCCGCCGGTCATCGCGATGGGCGGCGACGGCGCCATGCTGGACATCGGCTTCCAGAACCTCTCACGGCTCCTGGCTTCCGGGAAACCGATCCGTGTGATCGTGCTCGACACCCAGGTTTACTCGAACACGGGTGGCCAGGCGTGCACAAGCGGATTCACCGGCCAGGTATCCGACATGGCGCCTTACGGCAAGGCCCAGCACGGCAAGCAGGAGACCCGGAAGGAGCTGGCGCTGATCGCGATGGCGCACCGGGGCGCCTACGTGCTGCAGACGTCGCAGGCCAACCCTTCGCACCTGATAGCCGGAGTTCTCAAGGGGCTGCAGTCGCACCGGCCGGCGGTGTTCAGTGTCTACACGCCGTGCCCCGTAGAGCACGGGCTGGCGGATGAATGGGCACCGCACGCGGCCAAAATGGCCGTCGAGAGTCGGGCCTTTCCGCACCTGGTGTTCGATCCGGACCAGGGCAGAACGTTCGCCGAGTGCCTGGACCTGGCGTCCAATCCCGAGGTCGAGGAGACGTGGCCATCGTACGAGCTCCAGTACGTTTCCGACGAAGGCGAGTCGCTGACGCTGGAGCTGCCGATGACCATCGCCGACTGGGCCGCCACCGAGGGGCGGTTCAAGAAACAGTTCCGGCGGATCCCGCGAGAGGACTGGAACGGCGACCTGATGCCGTTCCACGAGTACATGCAGGCCGCGGACGACGAGCGATCGGGGATGACGCCGTTCATCTACGTGCTCGACGATCAGAAGAAGCTGGACCGGCTGTCCGTGTCCGATGAGATCGTCGTGCTGGCGGAGGACCGGATTCTCCACTGGCACCAGCTCAAAGAGCTGGCGGGTCTGCGGGTGTCCCAGTCGGCCCGGGAGACGGTGGAAGAGCAGCTGGAGGCCGAGCTCGAAGCGAAGCTCGAGGCGCTGCGGCAGGAGTACGAGGCCAAGCTGGCCGGGCTGAAGGCGAGCTTCCCGCCGCTGGTGGCCCGCCGCCTGGCGGAGGGTCTGATACGGTCCAACGGGCAGTCGACCGTGGCCGATCTGTTGAACAAGGCGGCGTCCACGCCGGGTCTGGCCCCAATCACGATGGACCCGGGGACCGTGGCCGAGCTGACGGCAACGGGTGCGCCGCTGGCCGCGCAGGTTGCCACCTCGGCGACGGCGGTCGTGGTGGAGGCGCCGGCGGCTGTGGTGGAGGCGCCGGCCGTGGCGGACGAAGTCGAGGCAGAGGACGACGAAGGGCTTGAGCTGGAGCCCTACATCGACACCGAGCTCTGCACTTCGTGCGACGAGTGCCTCAACATCAACAAGAAGATGTTCGCCTACGATGACAAGAAGCAGGCGTACATCAAGGATGCGAAAGCGGGCACGTTCGCCGAGCTGGTCCAGGCCGCCGAGAAGTGCACGGCCCGGATCATCCACCCGGGCAGCCCGCTCGACAGCAAAGAGAAGAACCTGGACAAGTGGCTCAAGCGGGCCGAGCCGTTTAACTGATCGCGGACACCCACCGAACGGCGAATAGGCCATGCTTTCGAAGCTGAGCTTCCGTCACGGCGTTCACCCGCCTGACTCGAAGCGACTGACGGCATCCGTGTCGATCCGGCGGATGCCGTTCCCGGACGAGATCGTGCTCCCGTTGCGTCAGCATACGGGGAAGCCGGCCCGGCTCCTGGTGCGACGTGGCGACCGTGTGGAGCGCGCCGACAAGCTGGCCGAGGCCGACGGGTTCGTGTCGGTGCCGATTCACGCTTCGGCCGCCGGCACCATCTCGGGCGTAGACCTGTGGCCACACCCGGACGGGAGCTACGCGGAGGCCGTGCGGATTGCCGTGGAACCGTACTCTCCGCAGGTGCCACGGCCGCGCATCATCCCGCACTGGGAAGGCCTCTCCCCACAAGAAGTGGTTGCCGCGGTGCAACGCGCGGGGGTGGTCGGTCTGGGAGGCGCCGCGTTCCCGACGCACGTGAAGCTGCTTCCTCCGGAGGGCACGGAGGTCGACACCCTGGTCGTCAACGGCGCCGAGTGTGAGCCCTACCTGACCACGGACCACCGCACGATGGTCGAGTATCCCGAGCGCGTGCACCTCGGGATCAGGATCATGATGCACACGCTCCGGGTGGACCGCGCGATCATCGGGGTCGAGAAGAACAAGCCCGACGCCATCGAGGCACTGGAGAGCACGCTCCCCGACGACCTGGACATCAAGGTCCAGGGTCTGACCGTCAAGTATCCGCAGGGCTACGAGAAGATGTTGATCAAGTCCCTGCTGGACCGGGAGGTGCCTGCCGGGAAGCTGCCTGCCAACGTCGGCACGGTCGTGCAGAACGTGGCCTCGCTGGCCTGCATCGCGGAGGTGTTCGAGACCGGCCTGCCCCTGATCGAACGCGTGGTCACGGTCACCGGGCCCGGTGTCCGTCGTCCATCCAATCTCATCGTCCCCGTCGGGGCCAAGCTCCGGGACGTGTTCGAGTTCTGCGAGGGTCTGACCGACGACGCGACCGAGATCGTGTCCGGCGGGCCCATGATGGGAGCCTCGCAGCCCGACCAGGATGCGCCCATCATCAAGGGTACGACGGGGATTGTCGTTCTGACCGAGCGGGAGACGAAGCCGCGGCGCAGCTATCCGTGCATCCAATGCGGTCGCTGCCTGGACGCCTGCCCCATGTTTCTGAATCCCTCGCTCCTGGGCCAGCTGGCGCAAGCCGGGAGCTATGAGGAGATGGACGGCGCGCACCTGGCGGACTGCGTCCTCTGCGGGTGCTGCTCCTACGTGTGCCCGTCGAACATTCCACTCTCCCAGATGTTCGCGCTCAGCAAGACCGGTCTGCGTCGTCACCAGGAGCATGCCGCATGAGCGAGCGGCTGCTGGATCTGAGGGCCTCTCCCCATATCACGGGCCGGGACTCGACTCCGCGGATCATGTGGAATGTGGTCGGGAGCCTGGTCCCCGTCGTGGCTGCGGCCATCTACTACTTCGGACCCATCGCGGCTCTCGTGATCGCCGCGGCTACCCTGGGCGCCGTGGTCACGGAGCGGATCTTCGGTCCGCCGGGGAGTCTGCTGGACGGGTCAGCGGCCATTACCGGTGTGCTGCTCGGACTCACCCTGCCACCCGGGATCCCGCTGTGGATGGCCTTCGTGGGCGGTGTGTTCGGGGTCGGCTTCGGCAAGCTGGTGTTCGGGGGCCTGGGTCAGAACATCTTCAACCCCGCGCTGCTTGGCCGGGCGTTTCTGCAGGCGGCGTTTCCCGCGGTGCTGACCACGTGGCCCGCAGCCGTGGACAGCTGGTGGTCGCTGCGCGGCGACAACCTGGCCCTGCCGTTCATGACTTCGCCGGTGGACGCGGTCACCAGCGCCACCCCGCTGGGACTGATGAAGTTCGAGGCGACGGCGACCGAGTCCTGGCAACTGATGACTGGCGCGACAGGCGGATCGCTCGGCGAGACGGCCGGGCTGGTGATCCTGGTGTGCGGTGGATACCTGGCGTTGCGAAACTACCTGAATTGGCGCATCCCGGTCTCGATCCTGGCTACAGTCGCGGCCTTCTCCGGAATCCTGTTCCTGATTGACGGCGCAAGGTTCCCGGATCCGCTGTTCATGCTGTTCTCCGGCGGCCTGATGCTGGGTGCGATGTATATGGCCACGGACATGGTGACTTCTCCGGTGACGAACCGCGGCTCGTGGATCTTTGGAGCAGGGATCGGACTGCTGGTGGTCCTGATCCGCATCTGGGGAGGGCTTCCGGAAGGCGTGATGTACGCCATCCTGTTCATGAACGCGCTCGTCCCGTTCATCAACCGCGCGACCCAGCCGACGGTGTTCGGCACGACCAGGACCGAGGAGGCCAGGGCGACATGAGCGAGACCGGCGCCCCCGACGCCGCCCTCCCGGCCACGGCCAGCGTGCCCGCCTGGAGACAGATGATGACGCTAGGTACGGCCGGCAGCCTGGCCGGCCTGGCCATTGTCCTCGTGTTCGCGTGGGCCAATCCCCAGATCGAGGCGTACCGGGCCGAGCAGCTCCGGCTGGCAATCGTCGAGGTACTGGGCGCCCCGGAGCGGACGGCGACGCTCTTCGTGCTGGATGAGCAGCTCACGGGGACCCTGCCGGCCGGCGTGGATTCGACGGATCTGGACCGCCTGTTTGTCGGTTTCGACGCGGCCGGAGAGCCGGTCGGCTACGCCATCACCGGCGGGAAGCCCGGCTACCAGGACGTGATCCGGCTGATCTTCGGACTGGATGCTGCGAATGGACAGCTGCTTGGAATGAAGGTTCTGGAGAGCAAGGAGACGCCGGGGCTGGGCGACAAGATCGAGAAAGACACGGACTTTGTGGGTAGTTTCGTCGGTGCCGCGGTCCCGATCCTGGGGGTCAAGGCCGGCGACGGAACCGGCGATCCGCACGAAATAGACATGATCACGGGGGCCACGATCTCGTCGAGGACGGTGATCGAGGTCATTAACGAGCGCCTGGAGCGCTTCATGCCGTTGCTGGAAGCCTACGCGGGAGGCGGAGAATGACGGGCGACACCGCCCCGCCGCGCGAGCCCGGAGGCGAAATGGACATCAGCATGGAGCCGGGTTCCGAGGAGGCCAGGGAGCTTCCCGTGCTGACCGGGCCGTCCACCGCCGCCGGTTTCGACTTCGTCCGCGGGATCTGGAAGGAGAACATGGGCCTGGCCACGTTCTTCGTCCTGTTCGGCTCCAGCCTGCTCGTGTCCACGTTCAAGCGGTTCATTCCGGCCGAGGTCAGAATCCCGGCCTACATCCTGATCATCGCCACGTTCGTGACCATCGCGGACCTCGTACTGGCCGCCGTCGTGCCGGAGATCCACAAGGCGCTCGGGGCGTTCATCGCCCTGATCGTGGTCAATTGCATGATCCTGGGCCGGCAGGAAGCGTTTGCGTCGAAGCGGCCGGTGGGCCGCGCGCTCCTCGACGCGATGGGTACGGGCATAGGCTTCATCATCGCCCTGCTCATGATGGGAACGTTCCGAGAGCTTCTGGGAAACGGGAGCATTCTGGGCTACAGCGTGTTCGGCCCGAACTTTGAACCGTGGATCGTGATGATTCTCCCGCCCGGCGGCTTCCTCACGCTGGGCTTCATCCTGCTCTGGTTCGGGTGGCGGACAAGCCGGCAGGAGGCGCCGCGAGTCCGACGCTGGCCGCACGGTGTGGCGGAGAGGAGGGCCGGATGATGAGCGAGCTCTTCTGGATCTTCATCTCGGCCATGCTGGTGAACAACTTCACCCTGCACCTGTTCCTGGGTCTGTGCCCATTCATGGGCGTCTCCGCGCGAGTCGGCACGGCGCTGCGGATGGGACTGGCCACGATCTTCGTGATGACCATCACGTCGCTGGTGGCTTCATTCCTGAACGCCTTCATACTGCCGTATGCGCCGTACCTGAGGCTCATCTCGTTCATCGTGGTTATCGCCTCGCTGGTGCAGATCGTGGAAATGACCATCAAGAAGATCAGCCCCGTTCTGTTCCGGCAGCTGGGGATCTACCTGCCGCTGATCACCACGAACTGCGCGATCCTCGGCCTGGCGATCTTCCAAACCAACCGCGGCTACGGGTTCCTGGAGGGCTTTGCGTTTGCCATCGGCGCCGGCTTCGGCTTCACCCTGGCACTGGTCCTCATGGCGTCCATTCGCGAACGGTCGGACCTCTCGGACATCCCGGCCCTGGCCCGGAACATGGGTCTGGTGCTGATCCTGGCAGGAAGCCTGTCGCTGGCCTTCATGGGCTTCGCGGGATTGTTCAGCTCGTGAGCTCGGACGGGAACGCAGGATTGGCCTCGGGTGTCCGATGGTGACCGAGATCGCCGCCATTGCCGCGTTCGCAGTACTATTCATGGTGTTCGGGATGCTCCGCCTCCGTGCCGGATGTGGAGACTGCAGCTGTGCGGACGGGGTGTGCGAGCGACGGGAAGGCTCTGGCGGCTCGGCCGCTGAACAGTAGACGTATGCAGTGCAGGGGAGCGAAAAGATGGCAGACAGGGACAGCCACGACGCGGACTCGTCGGAAGTGCACGTGGCCCATTGCTCGGCCTGTGATCGACCGGTCCGAGTGCGCCTCCAGCAGGGCTTTTCCGACCGCGACCGCCCCACCGCGCACGACATCTCCTACCTGATATGCCTGGACAAGGGCGACGACTGCACGGGCGCCCTCTGTCCGTTCGAGGAAGCAGAGCCGGACGGCCCCGGAAAGGACCCCGAGTCGGCCACGGGGTAGAACCCGATCATGACTATACTTCAGTTCCACCCGCACAGGGCGCTCGCGGCCCTGTACCGGCCGCTGGCGCTGCTGTTGGGGGCGCTGCTGTCGCTTTCCACGGCCTCGGGGTGCGCAAAGGACATTCTGGGCTCCGATCCATCTACGGGTCTGGCGGTGACGGTCCGCAAGGGACCCATCCAGCCGGTCGCCCGGGAAGGCGAGGACAACAGCGCGCCGGTCGACGGGGCGGTGGTGTTCATCGAGGCAGGGGGCGGCGGTGACACAACGCTCAAGACGGACGCGGATGGTTCCTTCCACGTGTTGCTCAATCCAGGAGACTACGTGGTGACCGTACGGGTGTGCCCCGGCACGATGGGATTGCCCGCACCGCGCGAGACCACCGTGGCGAGCGGTCAGATGGTGGAGCTGGCGCTGGAGTGCGATACCGGAATCCGGTAGCAGCGCCGGGGTTCGTCCACCGCGTCTACCGGGGGCGGAGCCAGCGTGCCCGCCCGCAGGCCTGTCAGAACGGCAAGTAGTAGCTCGCCTTAACCATGATCGCGTTCTCGGATGGCCCAGAGAACAGCCCGCCCACGCTGCCGCCGAAGTCGAATTCCCCGGTGTCAAAGCTCTCTCTTCGCGCATGCTGCCAGACCAGAAAGAGCACGGAGCCCGGCCTGTATTCCCAGCGCAGAACCGCGCTTCCCCGCAGCGACCGGATGTTGAAGTCGCGATCGGAGAAGGAGTAGTCCGCCAGTCCGTCTCCCGTGAAGTCCACGTGCTGGTCGCCATCCAGCAGGCAGATATCTCCGCCCTCGCACCGCACCCCCTCGTTGGTCTGGCTGGCCGTTCCCGGCGTGAACTGGTGCAGATCGAAGCTCTCGGAGCGCTCGAGCTGTCGGTAGCTCCGATAATCGCCGCTCGAGATCAGGGGCTGCAGGAAGAGCTGCAAGCTCACGTTTGGAGTGAATGCCACATTGAGCCGCGTCTCCATGGACGCCGTGTATCGGTTCAGGTCACCGAACAGGTAGCGGCGGCCGTACGTGGGCTCGAACGGTTCCGTGTCCGTCGACGTCACGTATTGGGATCCGTTCTGGTCCCTCCCGAATGTAGGCTGCAGCTCGAACTCCCAGCTGGGCGCCGGGCGCCAGGTCACCTCCAGGCCGGCAGACCAGGCCTCGCCGTTGCCGAGAAATCGGTGTCGATACATCAGCGAGGGGCCGAGACTCAAAGCCTTCCGGCGGTCCGTCGTGACCTCCAGGTCGACATCGATGGAGCCGGGCTGGGTCATCAGCGGTCCGCCGCGCGTCTTCGTGTCGCTGAGGAGGGTGAAGTCGTACGAGCTGCGCAGCTCGAGCTCCCAATTATTCAGGAACTCCAGGTCGCCACTCAGCGATATCATTCCTGCCCGGTGTGAGTGGGACCAGTTCTCCGCACTGAAGAAGTCGTTCAGCAGCGAGTGCCGCCAGTTGTGGAACGTGAACAATCGCATGTTCAGCTGCCGGTACCATGAACTGGGCGTAATGTCGCGGTAGCCGATTCGTGCACCGGCGTCCAGTCGCTCTCCCGAGGTCGAAAAGCCGAGGTCGTTAATCTCGAAACCGGGTGTCACCTGGCCGGTCCACACGGACCACGTCCAGTGCTCCGCGTTCTGTCGCTCGAACTGGACTCGCCAGTTCACCCCCGAGATGCTGGTAGCGGTCGAATCCACCTCCAGGTAGTCCGCGTCGGGGCGCTGGAAGTAATGGTTGGAGCTCTGCTGGATGCGAAGAAGCGCCTCCTCAGGCCCCTTCGCGTACCCACCGGTGAAGAAGCCGTGGACCCGCCAGTCGCGACGGCTGGTTCCTCCCCACTGGTGCTGGAAGTCGAGTCCGGCCGAGTACGCATTCGAGGTCAGAAAATCGAACGAGCCATCCTCCGGCAGGCTCCTTCGTTGAGCCGTCAGGATACCCCCGATACGGCTCGTCCCCCCGCCGAAGTCCTGCTGGAGCCGGACCACTCCGTGCTGGGCGCCCGGCTCGACCAGGAAGTCCTCGATGCGGCCGTCTTCGTCGAAGTACGCCCGGCCTGTCTGGCCCTTCGTGGCCGCGCCCAGCACGCCGACCGACAGCCCGCCCGTAGTACGCCCGGTCAGCTTGGCCGCGCCCAGGATGTTTGTCTGCCCCGGCACATCGGTGAACGTGGCGTCACCCAAGTCTCCACCGCGCGGTTCGCGCCCGATCCGCCGGCTGAAGAACAGCTGGTTGCGATGTCCGGACAGGCTGAAGTTGAAGATCTGGGCGTCGCGCACGAAGAACGGACGCTTTTCCTCAAAGAACGTTTCGAACGCCGTGAGGTTGATCACCTCCGGGTCCACCTCCACCTGGCCAAAGTCCGGGTTGATGGTGCCGTCCAGGCTGAATGCCGACCCGAGTCCCGCGCTGAAGTCCAGCCCGACCCTCGGTGTGAACTCGCTTCCGTCAAACAGGGGATTGCCCGGCACGGCCGGCGCCGTCCTCATCTCGGATGCCACGTACGGAAGAAACTCCAGGCGTCGCGGCGGCTTTTGCACGACCACGCCGTCCAGCCGTCCGAACTGGCTGACCTTCCCGCGCACGTTGCGCGACTCGAGCGTGTAGTAGCTGACCGAATTGGAGGCGATCCGGCGCCTCGTGAAGTTGATCCCCCACTCCTGGGGCTCGTCCGAACTGTCGTAGCGGATCTGCGAGAGGGGAATCCGCATCTCCATGGACCAGCCGGATTCGTCCCGGGTCACCCCCGAGCTCCACACGGCGTTCCAGTTCCGGTCGTCGCGAGTGTCGTCATACAGGTAAGCGTCGGCCTGTACGTTCGCGGCGCTCACCCGGAATTCGTAGCCGGTCAGGCCGTCCCGATTGGGGTCCAGGGAAAGCGTGAAGTAGTCAAACGTCCCCATCTCGTCCCGTCGGACCAGCTGGGCAGCGATGGAATCCGGGTCGGGCTCCGTCATGCGGGCCGCGACGTAGATGGCGTCGTCGTCGAACAGGATCCGGACCTCGGTGGGTTGGAACGGATTCGCACCCTCGACCGGCTCCCCCTGGACGAAGTCGTCGATCACCCGCGCACCGGCCCAGGCGGGCTCGTCGATGCGACCGTCGACTTCGATGGAGCCTTCGAGGCGCTCGGCAGGAATGATGCGTGCCCGCCCCGCTTCGAGCTCCAGTCCTGCCGTGGAGTCGGTCGCTTCCGCATCCTCCTGGGCGACAACCGACCCGGCCTTACAAAGCAGGACCAGGCAAGCCACCAGCGCAGCGGAGCTTCGCAAGGTGCCTGGCCGCCGCACGGCGGCCGGACGGGACGACGCCCGCACCTCCCCCTCACCCGGGGCCGGCCGCGGAGCTCGCCGCGCCCTAAATCCTTTCTTCGTCTTAATATCTATGTCCATCCGTTTCGGAGCCGCCCGGCGGCTCCGGTGTATTTCCATTGCGCTATGCCGTCCTGATAACACTCGATGACAGCCAGACGCTGCACGAATGGTGCACGTCACACAGGCGCCGGAGGTCGCTCGGTTGTGCGACCGGAAACGGCCTTCGGTCAGGCTTCCGGCAGCAGTCCGAACACGCGGGTCAGGAGCCACCACAACCCGACGGCAGCCACCAGCGCAGGCACCACGTACCGGAGCCACCAGTAGATCAATCTGGTGATTCGATCGACCGGCGGGCCCGCCTCCCGGAAGTTCGCGGGAGTGCTCCCGAGGTCTGGAGCCTGTGACAGCTCTCGGAGTGCTCTGGACCGCTGGATGGCCCACCCGACCGTGAGCACGGACAGCAGGAGCCCGAGGGTCTGCATGCCCGAACCGAAGGTGAGGTCCCACGGCAGAAAAACGCGCATGTTCATGCTGGGAGGCAGTGACAGGATCCAGACCAGGCCTGCCATGAGCCAGATGGCCCGGCGGCGCCCGAGCCGGGTGTTGTCCGTGAGTCCGGCCACCACCACCTCGAACCCGGCCACGGCGGACAGGTACGCGACGCCGAACAACCCACCGAAGAACAGGAGGCCGAACAGCGAGCCAAGCGGCATCGCGTCAAATACCCCTGGCAGGGTTTCGAACAGGAGCCCCGGACCGCTGTTCGGCCGCAGCCCGAGTGCGAAGACGGCAGGGAAAATCGCCAGGCCAGCCAGGAGCCCAACCAGCGTGTCGCCCACCGCCGTGTACACCGCGTCCGCTCGGAGGGGCGTCTCGCGACGCAGGTAGGATCCGTACACGACCATGAACGTTCCGCCCAGAGAGAGCGAGAACACGGCCTGGCCGAGCGCGGTCACGGCCGCGCTGGCCGTCAGGTCCCGCGGGCTGAACTTGAGGATGTACCAGGCGAGCCCCTCGTACGCCCCATCGAGAGTCACCGCGCGTGCTATAAGAACCAGGAGCACGGCGAACAGGGCCGGGAGAATTATCCGGCTGGCGGCCTCGATTCCGCGTCGCACCCCCTTCGTGAGCATCAGCGCGCACCCGGCAATCACGAGGCCCGTGCAGAGGCTTCCCGTCAGGAGCGCACCGGGAACAAGTCCCTTCTCCGGGGGCAGCACGACGGCCGGGTCCACGTTGACTCCCGCCCCTTGCCCGAGGTAGGAGAGTGCGTGAAATAGCACCCAGCCCAGGACCGCAGTGTAGTAGGCGAGCCCGGCGATCATGACGACGAAGAAGAACCACCCGAGCTGGCGTCCGAGCGGCAACCTGCCCCGCTCGAATGCACCTACGGGCCCACGCCGCGTGAGCCGGCCAAGCGTCCACTCCGCCATGAGCCCGGGGACGCCGACCAGCAGCACAGCGGCCAGGTAGAAGAGGACGAACGCCGCGCCGCCGAATTCGCCCACCATGTAGGGGAAGCGCCAGATGTTACCGAGGCCCGCCGCCACGCCGATCATGGCGAGCACGGCCCCGATGCGGGAGCCGAAGGTCTCCCGCCCTATTTGGCGGGTCACTTCCGGAAGGCCCGCCTAGAAGAAGTAGCGCATCTCGAAGGTCGTCGAGGCGGACTTGATCCTCTGGTCGATAGTCCGGATCGGTACGCCCGTGTAGGCAAAGTTCAGGCCGATCGTGAAATCCGAACGCCCCGTATAGGCGAGCTTGACCACGGCGCCCCGGACGACCTCGGCGATATCGGCTCCGCCTTCTGGAAACGAATCCTGATTGTATCCCAGGGCTATTCCGATAGGCACTGTTGTCTTCGCCCCGAGGTCAAAATCGGCAGTGGCCCCGAACGCGGTAAACCACTCGTCGCTGGAGCCGCGAACCACCGATTCCCCGTATCCCGTCTCAGCGAACGCCGTGACGCCGAATAACTCGCTCACGCCCCAGCCGAAGCGGAGCCCACCCCCGGCGCGCAGGGAGGGTGTCTTCCTCACCAGCTGGCCCTCGCCGGTATCGATGATGTCCCGAATGAAATCGAGCAGGTTGATGGTCGTGAAGCTGTTGTTGGAGATGTCGAGAGAGCCTGACAGCATCACGCGCTCACTGCGGAGCAGCTTGAACAGCCAGCCGAACTCAAAACCCATGTTGGCGGAGATCCCCGTGGCGAGCAGAGATTGGATCCCATCGCCGAGCCGCCCGATTACCTGGGCCTGTGCCCTGACCGCGATCCAGGACTGGATCTTCTGCTGATACTCGAACCTGAGTACCGCGAATAGCAGATCGCCGGTCAAGCCCTGGATGGTGTCACCGTCGATGACCCCGAGCGGGATATCCAGGCCATACGCCTTCGACATTCCAAGGTTGCTACGCAGATACGTCGAGATAAAGGGGTCGGGTACCTGATCGGTTGTCGTGAACACGTGGCCATTGAGATACGGCACCTTCATATCGGCCGCAGCCGGCTGGCCGGAGCCCGAGTCCTGGGCTGCCAGGAATCCGGCAGAGATCGCCAGCAGGCACACACTGAGGAAAGAGGCACGCAGAATCTTAGTCCTGACGTTCGCGCGGGTCATGATCCACCTCCCAACGGCAACAGAAGACCGGCCCACAGTTGAAGCCCGCTGGAACGGAACCGGGTCGGAAGGCCGGGCGTCGTGCTCTCACCGAGGTCGGCCAGGTTCACCAGGCTCTGCTCGTACCGGCCCTCTATGAGAATCCTCGGCCGGCCGATCGGCAGCTGGACCCCGACCCCGAAATCGACCGCGATGTCGAAGTCGCGCAGCGAGTCCTTGATGTCCGATTCCTCCCCAACCCCCACGGTGGTGCCCGTGGCGCTGGCAAGGAAACCGATGTTGAGGCCCCCGGTCACGAAGACCTTCTCGTTGGCGGCCGTGATCTTGGCCAATACCGGGACAGTGAAGTAGTCGAGCGCGACACTGACGCTGTCCTGCGGATCCTCCTGACCATCGACCTCAAACTGAATCATCGAGCCTCGACGGAGATACATCGGCTGCACGCTGAGCCAGACGCCCGAGGTAAGGTGAAATTCCCCGATCGCGCCGACCCCGAACCCTGTGCTGCTCCCGTACGAAGCTCCTTCTACCGGCGGATCCCCGCTGATATCCGCCAGGTTGAGTCCGCCGATCACGCCGACTGTCACCTGGGCCTGGACCGGAGTGCCGTATGCCAGGGCACCAAGCAGGAGGCCGAGAAGTACGATCGTCTTCTTTTCCATTCGCTGTGCCTGACTCCCTTGCGGGTGTGCGGTATGGGTGGACCTGGGATCCACAAAACGTGCATCTTACGATGGAGTCGCCGCAATGGGTGTCAAGGCGGTCTGACGGTGGGCGTAGAACTGACCTGAACGGTACGGCTTCACGCACCACTCTAGCTGGCGACACCGCGAACGCGAAGAGGCATTCGAACCGGAGTTGGAGTAGACGTGAGCGAGACCGGGATTGAGGTGGGCGAAGCGATTTCGATTCTGGCGTCAACTCCGTCTACGCTCCGTGCGCTGCTGTCAGATCTGCCAGGGCGCGTGATCCACCAGGAAGCGGCGGACGGGGGGTGGAGTCCCTACGACGTTCTAGGTCATCTCATCCACGGAGAGAAGACCGACTGGATGCCTCGGGCCCGGATGATCCTCAAGGTCGGCGAGGGACGCGCCTTCGAGCCATTCGACCGGTTCGCTCAGTTCAGGGACAGCCGCGGAAAGAGCCTCTCCGACCTGCTCGATGAATTCGAGGCGCGGCGCGCAGCAAACCTCGAGGACCTGCGGACGCTCGCGTCCACGAACCCGGACCTGGGGGCCCACGGGCGACACCCGGAGCTCGGGCCCGTGACGTTGGGCCAGCTACTCGCGACCTGGACGGTGCACGACCTCAATCACCTGGCCCAGATCGCACGCGCCATTGCGGGGCACTACACGGACCAGGTCGGTCCGTGGAGGGAATACCTGCCCATACTAGGGTAGGTAGCCGGTCAGCGCCCGCTTGCCGTTTCCCGCTGCGCAGCCAGGACCGCATCCCGCAGAGACTGCTCGTAGGGCGGCCGGTGGATCCCCTGCTCGCTGACAATGCCGGCGATGAGACCTGCGGGAGTAACGTCGAAGGCCGGGCTCCATACCTTGACGCCTGCCGGAGCCGTAGTCCGACCGAATCCCGCACGCACCTCCTCGCCATCCCGGTGTTCGATAGGGATATGGTCTCCGTCCGGGGTGCTCAGATCTACGGTGGAGGTGGGCGCGAGCACGTAGAAGGGAACACCGTGGTGTCGAGCGGCCAGCGCCACGCCGAACGTTCCGATCTTGTTGGCCACATCTCCGTTCGCCGCGATTCGGTCCGATCCGACGAGGACTATGTCGGGCGGACTCTCCGACATGAGCCGGGCGGCGGCGCCGTCCGTGAGCACTGTCACGTCGATTCCCGCCTCCTGCAGCTCCCAGGCAGTGAGGCGGCTTCCCTGCAGAAGGGGGCGCGTCTCGTCCGCGTACACGTGTATGCGGATACCCCGCTCCGCGGCCACGTAGATGGGTGCCAGAGCGGTCCCGATCCCACCCGTCGCCAGCGAGCCCGCATTGCAGTGTGTGAGAACGCTGCCGCCGTCGCGCAGCAGAGTCACCGCATGCTCGCCTATGCGCCGGCACATCCGGGCGTCCTCCTCGCGGACGGCCTCTGCCTCGCGCCTCAACGAGGAGGCGATCTTCCCGGCTGTTGCCCCCGGGTCGGAATCGCACACGGTCAGCATTCGCTCGACCGCCCATTCGAGGTTGACGGCAGTGGGTCGCGCGGTGGCGAGCCGCTCGCACCAGGCCGCCACCGCGCTCCGCAGCTCGTGCCCGGATCCATCCCCGCCGTCCGCCGAACTCACGAACTGCCGGGCCAGCGCCGCGATGCCCATCGCGGCCGTTATGCCGATCAGGGGCGCGCCGCGCACCCTGAGGCTACAAATCGCTTCCTCGACATCCTCCAGAGACCGTAGCTCCTTCTCCACTCGGTCTTCCGGAAGCCGGGTCTGGTCCAGGATCACCAGCCCGCCTCCGTCCCGAGTCCAGCGGATGGTCTCCGGCGGCTGTATGGCGTTGTTCATCGAATCCGGGTTTGCGGGTGAGGTGCTGCCCTGCCCGGGAGACAGAGTGTGGCAGGGCCCTCCGGCCGGTCAACCCGGCCGGAGATAGACAGGTTGCAGGGCGCCGACCGTCTGTAGTCAGGCGCAGACCGGCTCGGAGAAATCTCCCGGAATGGGCGCCGCCAACGCTTCGAACGCGTCGTAGCTGATCTCCACGGCCGTTCGGTGGTCGCCTGCGTGGAAGGCGATGAACTCGTCCTCTCTCAGGCTCTCGTCCACGAACGTGTCCTGTCCGTACAGGTTGCCGAACGGCGGCATGGCGCCGAGCTCACAGTCCGGGAACAACGTCTGGAACTCCTCCTCGGTAGCGAGTTCCACCTCGTCCGAGCCGGTGACCAGGCGAAGCTTCTCGGCATCCACCCGGCGGGTGGCCGGAAGCGCGGCCAACGCCGGCCGCCCGGAGACCAGAACCACGACCGTTTTGGCCCAGTTTCGACCCGGTACATGTGTGGCGGCGGCCTCTTCGAGCGCGGTGAAAGCCAGATCGTGCTCGATCACCTGATACTCCGTGCCGCTGTCCTCCAACAGCTTCTTCAGTCTTTCCGAGATATACACTGTCACTCCCCCGAATCATGGGTCCGTTAGGGGTTGCCCGTGGTTGCTGGCATCGCCTGCGCCGCGAGATTGCATTCTAAGAATAGCGCGGCAGCGGGTCGGCGTCTGTCGGGAAAAGCTGGCGATGCAATGTCGGGTTTTTTCCGACACGGGCGCGGGGTTTGATCCTTTTCTAACGCGGGGATTGCCCCCTGAGAGACTGTCCATTAACCCAACCCATGGTTAGGTTAGGCTACGCTTTGGATCTGCATCCAGGGAGACACGAATGCTACGCAAATACAGCTCTGTGCTCGTGTTCGGGGTGCTCTTCGTGCTTGGCTGCGAGAATGCGGAAGACCGGGCCGCACGGGAACAGGCGGAACACGATGCCGCACTTCAGATCGCACGGGCCGACTCCGTCGCCCAGGCAGCCGCCGCGTGGGATCCGACGGCGTTCGACTCCATCGCTTGGGACGACGACGCGGCCAGACTCGAGCGCGGCCAGGTGGTCTGGTCGTTCAGCTGTGCCAGATGTCATGGAGCCGGTGGCGCCGGAGATGGCGAGGTGGCCAGGGAGCATGAAGTAACGATGCCGACGCTGCTGGACCCGAACTGGGCGCTGGCCGGGAACATTGAAGAGACCCGGCACACCATCTTTGTCGGCCATGTGTCCGAGATGCCGAACTGGGGTCTGGTCGGTCTGAAGTTCCGCGACCTGGATGCCGTGGCGTTCTTCATCCACGCCGGACTGAGAGCCGGTCTGGACGAACAGCCGGAGCAGTGACTAAGGCGTGATGTCTAACCCATATGTGGTGAGGCGTTCGTTGCCACCGACGAGATCCCATCCGCGTCGTTCGTGGCCGTGTTGCGGTGACTCGCGAGGTCGATCTGACTGAGCGATCGGCGCATCTGCGCGTTGAAGAAGGATTGGCGCAGCTGCCGGGACCGGACGGAGAGCGCTTCACCACGTTATTTGCCCACGGGAGCCTGGAGGTGGAGCTCTATGCTCCGCGGGGGCACGATCCCCAGACTCCCCACACTCGAGACGAGGTCTACGTAGTTGCCAGCGGATCCGGAATCTTCTTCGACGGAACGGACCGCCGGCCGTTTGCGCGGGGTGATTTCATCTTCGTCCCCGCCGGGGTCGAGCACCGGTTCGAGGAGTTCTCCGAGGACATGGCCGTCTGGGTGATGTTCTACGGTCCCGAGGGTGGCGAGTCACATCGGTAGACGCTGAACCAGATTCCGGCGAGGCAGATTCGCGCGCTTGCCCGGATTTGCACTTCCAGTGCGGGGCCCAGCCAGAGCGATCAATCCACAGAAAACTTCCAGCTGATGGCCTTGTGCATGTCGGCCGGGCTGGGCACGGGGCCGATCGCCGACGGGCAGCTACTGGCACAGGAGCCGGAGGAAGGGCGTCCGGACCGCTTCTTCCAGCCCGCAGACCTGTTCGAGCTCGAGCACGTGTCGGATCCGCAGATATCGCCCGACGGGACCCGCATCGTGTACGTGCGCGCTTCGAACGACATCATGACGGACGGATCGCGGCGTGAGCTGTGGAGCCAGCTATTCGTCGCCGCGCTGGTCGCCCGATGGATCCAGGCTGCTGTTCGTGTCGAGCGACGAGAACGGAAGGGCCCAGCTCTTCCTGCGCTGGATGGACACGGGCCAGACGGCGAAGCTCACGCACCTGCAGCGCTCGCCCGGGGGAATGAGCTGGTCGCCCGATGGGCAATGGGTCGCGTTTTCGGGGTTCGTCCCGGAAGCGGGCGAGCCGATGGCCACGCTGCCGGCCAAGCCGCCCGGAGCCACGTGGGCTCCTCCCGCAAAGGTGTACGACAGGCTGTTCTACCGGGCCGACGGAGCCGGCTTCCTGCCCGAGGGATTCACGCACCTGTTCGTTCTCCCGGCCGACGGCGGTACGCCCCGTCAGCTTACGGATGGCTCCTTCAACTACGGGGGCGCGCCGTCCTGGGCCCCTGACTCGAAGTCGCTGCTCATCTCCGCGAACCTTCGCGAGGACTGGGAATACGAGCCGAACGACAGTGAGGTATACGAGCTGTCGCTCGAGGATGGCAGTCTGACGCAGCTGACGGACCGCCGCGGCCCGGATGGTGGACCCCAGGTGTCGCCTGACGGATCCATGATTGCCTACACCGGCTTCGACGACCGCTACCAGGGCTTTCAGGTCTCGAAGCTCTACGTGATGAACCGGGACGGTACCGGCGTGCGAGCGCTCACCGGAGATCTGGACCGCAGCGTCGGGCAGATCAGGTGGGCGGGGGATGGACGCGGACTGTTCTTCCAGTACTCGGACGAGGGGAACAGCAAGGTCGCGTTCGTCAACCTGGACGGGACCGTGGCCACGCTGGCCTCAAACCTGGGTGGCCTGTCTATCGGGCGGCCTTACTCCGGCGGCAGCTACTCCGTAGCCGACAACGGCAACTTTGCGTACACGTACTCGAGGCCGGACCACCCCGCAGACCTGGCGGTAGCCTCGCCGGGACAGGAGCCCAGGCGGCTCACGGCCCTGAACGAAGACCTGTTCGGCCACAAGACACTCGGGGAAGTGGAGGAGATCTGGTACGAATCCTCCCACGATGGCCGACGGATCCAGGGCTGGATCGTCAAGCCGCCGGACTTCGATCCGGCAAAGAAGTACCCTCTGATTCTGGAGATTCACGGCGGGCCGTTCGCCAACTACGGGGACCGGTTCAGCGCCGAGATGCAGCTATACGCGGCCGCCGGCTACGTGGTCCTGTACACGAACCCCCGCGGCAGCACCAGCTACGGCGAGGAGTTCGGGAATCTGATCCATCACGCGTATCCCGGGAACGACTACCATGACCTGATCTCCGGAGTGGATGCGGTGATCGCGAGAGGATACGTGGATGAGGATCAGCTGTTTGTCACCGGCGGCAGTGGAGGAGGCGTGCTGAGCAGCTGGATCGTCGGACACACGGATCGGTTCGCCGGGGCGGCGGTCCAGAAGCCGGTCATCAACTGGTACAGCTGGGTGCTGACGGCCGACTTTGGAGGCAACGCATACAAATACTGGTTCCCGGCACTGCCCTGGGAGGATCCCGAGCATTACCTGAGCCGGTCCCCGATCCAATTCGTGGGCAACGTTACGACGCCTACCATGCTGATCACGGGGGAGGTGGACTGGCGTACCCCGATCTCGGAATCCGAGCAGTTCTACCAGGCCCTCAAGATTCGCAAGATCGACACGGCGCTGGTTCGGATTCCGGAAGCTTCGCATGGGATTGCGGCACGCCCCAGCCACCTGCTGACCAAGGTGGCGCACATTCTGGGCTGGTTCGAGCGCTACAGGACCAGCCAGGACTGAGGCGCGGCGGCGCCGGGGAAGCTCCAGGCAAGAAGGGCGGTCACAGGCCGACGCAGGACAGGCCACGCGGGTGAAACCGTGAGAATCGACAAACAGACGCTGGCCGATCTGGACATCTTCCGAGCCGAAGGTGGGGGACCGGGTCTGTTCACCCATCTCGACCGCACGCGCACGTTCGGTGGGCGCACCCGTCTTGCGGAGCGGTTCCGGTCTCCGCCGTCCGATCCGACTGCGATCCGGGAGATCCAGGAGAGCCTCGGGTTTCTCTCATCGTTCTCCAGCGGCTGTCGGATCCCGTTCGACGACGACGGCTTCCGGGGAGTGACCCGCTATCTGGCTCTCAACTACTCGACGGCCAGGTGGCAGCGACGGCCGCTTCGGTGGGTGGAGGGCGTGCTGATCCGGATGCGCTACCCTGACTTGTACCGGGAAACACGGCAGGGAGTTGAACTTGTTTCGCGGTATGTCGATGCGCTGCGCTGCTGGTGCGCGGCCGCCCGCGATGCGGGTCCGCCTCCCCAAATCGGCCACCTGGTCGACGAGGTTCTGAACTCGCCGGGCGGGGAAGAGCTGATGGCCGTAGCCGACTCAATGGCAGCCCGTCCCGAAGCGCCGGGAGCGCCGGTGTGGTGGTGGCGCGTGACAACGGCGGATCACCTGATCCGCAAGGGAAGGCGACGCATTTTCGAGAGGTTTGTCGAGATAGGCCGCGAGTTGGACGCGCTGGTCTCGATGGCCATCGCAACTACCGAGTTGGGATATGTCTTTCCCGAGATTGTGGAGGGAGAGGAGTTTCGCCTGGCCGGAGAGGGCCTGTTCCACCCCTTCCTTGCCGATCCAGTGGCCAACGACGTCAATCTGGGATCAGGCCGCCGCCTGCTCTTTCTGACCGGACCCAACATGGCCGGGAAGACGACCTACCTGAAGACGTGTGGAGTGGCCGCGTTCCTGGCCCACCTCGGGATGGGCGTCCCGGCAAGCCGGCTGGAGTTCACGCCGGCATCCGCCTTGAAGACCTCAGTGTATCGAGTAGGCAGCCTGCGTTCCGGTGTCAGCTTCTTCTATTCGGAGGTGCTTCGAATCTCGGAAGTCGTGCGCCTCGTTGCCGAAGGTGAGACCGTGTTCGCTCTGTTCGACGAGGTATTCCTCGGCACGAACGTGCTTGATGCGATGGAGGCAACGGAGGCGGTGGTGAGAGGTCTCTGCCGGGCGGCCGGGAGCGGGTTCATCGTCTCATCGCACCTCGTGGACCTGACTTCCGTGCTATCGGACGAGCCTGCGATAGCGCTCCGCTGTTTCGAGATGGAGGCGGACGGCGATGACTGGCGGTGCAGCTATCAACTCCGGCCCGGATCTTCCGCCCAGAGGATTGGCTTGCGGCTTCTGGAGCGAGAAGGCGTGTTCGAGATGTTGAACCGGCTGGATTCCGCATCGCGCTGCTGACGCCGCCGCGGAGTACTTCGCCTCACAGGGCGACCATCTCGGGCAGGCAGTTTTCGAGAGGATCGAGACACATGAACGACTGGCACGAAGACGACGAGTTCTGGACGACCGCCATCGGCCCGCTGTTCAACGAACAGGCCTGGCTGGATGCCGCGGGGCAGGCTGAGCAGCTGATGAATCTGCTCGAGCTGAAGCCGCCCGCACGTATCCTGGACCTGGGCTGCGGACCCGGACGGTTCTGTATCCCGCTCGCCCGACTCGGCTTGCGGATGACGGGAGTGGACCGCACGCGGCCGTTTCTCGCAGAGGCCGAGCGCCGCGCTGCGGATGCCGGAGTGGAAGTCGAGTTGATCGAGGCCGACATGCGCGAGTTCACCCGCCCGGGAGGATTCGACGCCGCGATCAGCATGATGACTTCATTTGGCTACTTCGAGGCCCCGGCGGACGACCGGCGAGTGGTCGAGAACGTGTATGGTGCGCTCGCGGCCGGGGGGGTGTTCGTCATCGACACGTACGGGAAGGAAGTCCTGGCCCGCATCTACCAGGAGCGTGACTGGCGGGAGCAGGACGGCGAGTTCTGGCTGCAGGAACGAAGACTGGAGCGCGGGTGGTCGTGGATGTGCAACCGCTGGATCCGGCTCGCCGACGGTGAACGCCAGGAGTTCCGGTTCGAGCACCGCCTGTTCTCCGCATCCGAGTTGGAACGTCTGATGGCCGAGGCCGGTTTCTCCCGCACGGTGTCGTACGGAGGACTGGACGGCGAGCCGTACGACCATGAGGCGGGCAGGCTCATCGTCGTGGGGTGGAAGTAGGTCGGACCTCAGCCCAGGTCCACCGCTGCCTCACATACCCAGTCGGCAATCAGCGGCGCCACCGTGTCACTCTGCCGCGCCCACTTGAAGTGTCCCAGCTCTCTGGCGCCGAGATCCCGGGGCGACAGGTGGCGGCGGGTCAGCCGGCAGGCCGGCATCTTGGCAACCAGGTGGTCCACGGCCCGGGCCGGAGCCGACATGTCGTCTGTAAACGACAGGGCCAGGACCGGCAGCTTCACCCCGGCCAGCAGCGCGTCGAAGTCCCGCGAGTCTCCGGCCACCCGATACCGCCCGGTACGCCCCTGGTAGGCCCAGTCGCTAATGACTCCGCGTGCCTCGCGACCGGCAAACCCGAGGCGGTCGCCCGGCCAGTATCCGAATATCGGGGTCAGGGCTCTAGCGACCTGCTCGACGCCATACACGCCCAGGTTGAGTGGGAAGCGCCAGCCGCGAAAGTAGGCGGACGGCGTCGCCGCCAGGACCAGTCCGGATAGCCGCTCGGCCGCGATCGCGGCGTAGAGGCAGCCCAGGGGCCCGCCCAGGCTGTGACCCAGAAGGAAGGGTCGGTTGCCTGGAAAATCCGTCTCCAGCTGCTCGAGCACCGCCGGGAAATCGAGCGTGAGAATCTCGCGAAATCCGAAGTCCGTGTCGCGTGCCGCCCGCACGGAGCTGAGACCCAGGCCCCGGAGGTCCACCGTCGCGACGTTGACTCCGTGCCCGACCAGGGCCTGCGCCAGGGGCAGGTAGTACGAGGCCTCCACTCCCATACCCGGGAGAATCGCCAGCAGCGGTGCCCGATCGTCCGGATTCCGGCGGAACAGGGTGATCCCGAGCGTCGTCCCGTCCGCTATCTTCACGCGACGCACGGTTCCACGCACCAGGGTGCCGACACGTTCGACCGACACGCTACGTCCCGTCCTCGAGTCGTGCGTGCAGCCTTTCGAGCGCGCCCAACAGGTCGGGCCGGGTTTCGAGCACCGGGAGGACGGGATCCTCCTTGAGCGCCCGCACGCGGCGCGGCATCGAGCGGATGGTGTACTGTCCGATCTCCAGCTTCGTCCCCACTTCCTTCCAGCGGAGCGGCGCGGATACGGGGGCGCCCTGGATGGGACGCACGCTGTACGGCGCCACGATCAGCCGTCCCCGGCCGTTCTGAAGGTAGTCTATATACACCTTACCCTCCCGGCGCGCCGGCTGCCGCTCCGTGGTCGCGATGTCCGGCAACTCTCCAACGATCAGCCGCGCCAGGAGCGCCCCCAGCGACCGCGATTGACCATACTCCAGCTGTCCGCCCAACGGGATCAGGATGTGGAGCCCGGTGGAACCGCTGGTCTTCACGAAGACGGGCAGATCGATCTCCCGGCAGAGCCGATGGATGGCGCGGGCGATCATCACCACGTCGGAGAACGGCGCCTCCTTCGGGTCCAGGTCCAGGACGCACCAGTCGGGCCTGTCCAGCGAGGAGAGGCGACTGGACCAGATGTGCAGCGGAATGGTCCCCAGGTTGGCCAGGTACACCAGCGTGGCCTCGTCGCCCGAGATGAAGTAGTCGATCTCGCGCTCGGAACCCTCGCTGAAGATGGTCTCGGTGCGGATCCACTCGGGAGCGAAGTGCGGGGCGTGTTTCTGGAAGAAAGACTTGCCGTGTATCCCATCCGGGTAGCGCGTGAGCACCAGTGGCCTGTCCTCCAGGTATGGCAGGAGCCAGGGCCCTATCGTCCGGTAGTAGTCTATCAGATCGCCCTTGGTGAACCCGTCCTCCGGCCAGAACGGCTTGTCGAGGTTGGACAGCGGGATCTCCTCGACCGGCGGCGAGCGGTCTTCCATGCGAACCGGCTCGGTGAGGGTCGGCTCCGAGTCTGCCGGCTCCTCCCGGGTGCATTCGTGCGCCGGCATCTCCACCAGCTCCTCGAATACCGGCTGCCGGAGGTGGCCGTCGTCCGTCCACTCTTTGAACCGCACGCGTGCCACCAGCTCGGGCTCCACCCACTGATGCTCGGCGCCGGCGGGGAAGGGCGGTTCCAGCGGTGCGTCCTCGCGTATCAGCGGCTCCAGCTGATCGCGGAGTTCGGACAGTCGAGACTCATCGAATCCCGTGCCCACGCGTCCAGCGTAGAGGAACCCTGCCGTCTCTTCGGCAACGGGCGCGGCCACGCGCACGCCCAGGTGCAGGGCGCCAAACCCGCTTCTGACGCCCTTCGGGCGCGTGAATCCGACCACCGCGAAGAAGCCGGTCCTGGCCGCGTGGATCTTCAGCCACTGCCCGGAGCGCCCACCGAGATAGCTACCGTCCGCGCGTTTCGCGACGATCCCCTCCAGCCGCATCTGCTGCACCTGCTCGTACAGCGCGTCTCCATCTTCCAGGAAGTGCTCGGTGTAGCGCAACGGGCCGGCCGGCGGGATTACCATGCGCAGCAGACGCTTGCGCTCGAGCAGGGGAAGGTGGCGCAGGTCGAAGTCCTCGAATCCGAGGAGGTCGAACGCGTAGTAGGTGGCCGGGAGCTGCACCGACGCGGCCGCCACATCGAGAGGCCGCGACAGCCGGGCCCGCTTCTGGAGACGCTGGAAGCTCGGCAGACCCGCCTCATCGTGAACCACTATCTCCCCGTCCAGCACGAGCCCGGAGTATGGAAGCCGCTTCAGCGACCGGCTCACCTCGGGGAAGCTTGCCGTGGCATCGTTCCCATTGCGGGTGAGCAACAGGCCACGCCGGTCGGCGCTGGCGGCCAGCATTGGCATCGTTCCCATTGCGGGTGAGCAACAGGCCACGCCGGTCGGCGCTGGCGGCCAGCATTCGGTATCCGTCCAGCTTCAGCTCGAACAGCCACTCCGGATCGGAAAACGCTTCGTCCCGCGTCTTCGCCAGCATGAGCTTGACCGCGCCTGGCTCGACCGCGGCCCGGCGAGCGCCCAGTTCCTCGAGTCGTCGCCGAACCGGCTCGCCGGGCGCGGGACCCCCGTCCAGGGAGCCCAGCTGCTCCACCGTCAGCCCCGAGAACACGGACTCCTCGGGATACACCTCGTCCTCGCGCACCGGAGCGCCTTTGCGCTCCCGGATCAGCAGCCAGTCTTTGCCGGTGTCGCTC
>JBDHIQ010000281.1:0-2146 GCA_039587395.1 Gemmatimonadota bacterium | reverse complement strand
CCGGTACTCTTCGTGGAACTTCTGGAACTCCGGCATCTCGAGCACACACGGGCCGCACCACGTGCCCCAGAAGTTTATGGCCAGGATCTTCCCAGCCATGGATTCCGAGCTGACCTGCTCACCGGTGGCCAGGTCCTTGAGCGTGAACGGAACCAGGGTCCCGCGGTCTTCGATCACTTCGGCCAGGACCTCTATGCGCCGCCGCTCCCGGTCGATGTCATCGATGCGGGCCAGGTATGACTCATACCCATCGTCGCTTCCTGTCCGCTTCACGTAGAGGTCTTTGAGCGCGGGGTCGCTGGGGTTGCCCTCGTGCACCTCGACCCCTACGCCGCGGATGTAGTACTGCTCGGCCCTGTCGAAATCGCCACGGGACTCGTACAGCTGCCCCAGGTGGTAGAACGTGGGACCGTGCCTGGGCGACAGCTCGATGGCCGCCAGCAATTCCTCCTCGGCATCTTCCACCCGGCCGCCCTTGAAGTAGATCCAGCCGATCGCATCGGTCAGCATGCTCTTGAACCAGTCGTGGGTCTCGGCCTCCTCGCCCTCCGTGTCGAACAAACCGCGTTCGCGATAGCTGGCAATGACCCTCTCCGCCTCGGCGAAGCCGTCCCGGGCAATCTCTTCGGCTTCTTCCAGGTGCGTATCGTGGTCGGCCAGCGCGACGGGTACCTGGGCGTAGATGACGTGGATGTTGATTCCCTCGTACTTGACGACCCCGTCGGCCACCTCCCACAGGTAGTCGGGATCCACGTCCTCATCGTCCCGGAGCTCCCAGAAGAGCTGCCGATAGGCGTCGCCCAGCAGCCTTTCCCGGTTGTAGCCGGGACGCGCAATGAACGCCTCCAGCATCCGCCGGTACTCTGCCCGCAGGGCTGGGTCCGGCTCCTGTCCGGCCTGCTCGATGTCCTCGATCTGCTTCCAGAGGTCCCGGTAGCGATTCACGTAGACCCACTCCGCCGCAACGCTCTCGGGCGCCAGCTCCAGGATGCGGTCTTCCGTCTCGGCCTTCTTCTCCGGCTGCTCAAGCTCTTCGTACTGAAAGGCGATGATGGAGAGCATGCCGGGGTAGTCCCCCCTCTCGGCCAGGACGGCATCGATGCCAGACTGGATGATCTGCCGTTTCTCCTCCATCCCGATGTCCTGCCGCTGCATCACGGCTCGCCAGTACGCCTCGTGGATCTCACTGCTCAGGGGTGACATCTCGGCGGCCCGGTTGAGCAACGGCAGCGCCTCCTCCGTGCGGCGCAGGTTGGACAGGTAGGCGCCGGGGAGATACCAGGCGTTCAGGTTTCCGGGATCCAGCTCCCGGGCGGTTGCGAACAACGAGAACGCATCGGTGCGCAACGCGTCGGCCGCATCCGGATCATCCGTCAGGTCCAGCGACTGGAAGTACAGAGTGGTGGCCCTGCGAACGACCATTTCGGCATTCTGCTGCAGCTCCGGCGGGAGGTTGTCCAGGTACTCGAGCGCGGCTTCATTCGATTGCTCGGATCGAAGGATTTCAGCACGCAGCTGTATGAAATCCAGGTTGTCGGGCTCCCGGTCCAGTGCCTTCAGGCTGGCACTCAGCGCCTTGGCTCGCTGCTCGCTGTCCGGAGCGTAGCGGAGCGCGTTCGTGAGAGCATACCACGACCACCCATCTCGCGGTGCCTGGTCTACCAGTTCCTCCGCCTGTTCAATCACCCTGTCCAGATCCCAGTACCGCCGGGAGTGCCGGGCCAGGTTGCTCAGGTACCAGGCGCGCGGCTCCGCGGCCGCCCTGCCGGCGCTCTCCCACTTCTGGCCCGCCACGGCGCCACCTTCAAAATCGCGGAGCCGGTAGAACGCCCGGAGCTGTGCGGCGGCGCTGTCGATCTCGGCGCTAGAGAACTCCGTCGCCGGGGTCCGATCTCCGGAGCACGCAGTCGCAACCAGACCGAGCAGCAGGGAAGCGGCGATCGGGAGACCGAATCTGCGCGGGAGCGGGAGGAACCTGACTTGCATGCTGGCCTGTCGAGTCTGGGTTTGTCGGTGCGGAGCCCGTGTGTCGGGCCGCTGCACGGCTGCCTGTCGCCCGCGCTTAGTCGCCGGCATGGGCGGTTGCATCGTCAGCGATCACAATGCGGTAACGAACGATGTAAGGTACGTCCAGCTCGTCCAGCTC
>JBDHIQ010000076.1:0-9932 GCA_039587395.1 Gemmatimonadota bacterium | reverse complement strand
GGATACGCCGGGATCGACAATCCGCTGTTCTATCTGCCGAACAACCGGATGTTCTTCGGGGATGCCTCGAAGGCGATCGCGGACCTGATCGACGAGGTGAAGGCGCTGTAGGGGACGGCGGTCCCAGCTCACCGCCAGGTCTGGCAGAAAGCCCGCAACCATGCGGGCTTTCGTGCATCTGGGGTTGAACCACACCAGCTGGCATTGACCCAACTGCGCAGCGACCAAGGGGGCAGCCAGTCTGACGGGTCGGAGGCTGCCCCCCCCGGCCCCGACTGCTGGCCTCGCTACTGATTCAGCTCGAAGCGGATGCGGAACGGTGCCTTGACTCGACCGAGGCACTGATCTCGGTTCTTGCCACCGCCTTTGATTGCCATTCGCCGCACCCAAGCGTCCTGCGCTGTCGTCGTCTCAAAGAGCCAGCCAAGGACAGCTCCAGAGCCATTCAGGATCTCGGTCACGTCGACCTGATTGCTTTCGATGAACTCGTCGTTCGCGCAAGTACGACCGTAACTCATGCGGTACTGCCAGTTCGCGTCTTTCCAGAAGACTGACAGGCGCGCCGTGCGCGGTCCGGGCTGGGGCGGCACGTGCGTGTTCAGATACTGAGTTGACTGACATGCATTCGACGGAGTCCCTAGCTCGTCGGTCCCACACGCGTCGTCGATCAACCACTCGCCCGCCGGGTCTACGACTGCGCTGCTCTCGTCAAGTGCCCGCCTCAGGTCGACCCAGAAGGTGCGACTAGTGCTTCCGCGGAGATCCAGCCACATGGAGCCGGCATTGCTACCTTCCAGCACGTAGGCATGGACTTCGTCCAATCCATCGACGTACGACCCCTGTCCGTCTCCGAGGACGCGACTGGCGTCGGCATCCGCTGGGGGGAGGGAGCTGTTGAAGTCGGACTCGACATAAACGGTGAGTGGAAGCTCAGTCGACTGCGGCCGTTTCGGCTTTCCACCCTTGGCGAACTGGACCTCCGGCGAGCCCGCTGTCGTCTCCGTTGGAGTCTCGCCACATGCCAAAGACACGAGCGAGACCATCGCCGCACCGATCAGAATGCGATTTCTTGTCAACATCAGCCTTACCTCCTCCTTGGGGCTCCCTCTCGCACTAGCTTTCTATGTACCTGTCGGTCGAGGTGTGCATCCGTGACACCCGCCAGCCCTTGACAGCGTCCGTCGCGATTCGTTACCGCCAATCAGGGACGAATCGTTGTGCTTGCCCTCGTGATACCACCCACGCTTGGCCGCTACGCCGCGGAGGACCCGTGCCGGAAGAGCCTCTTCAGCTTGATCCGGAGACACTGGAACGTCTCCAAATGGGCGTGAGGCTGTTGGCCACACGGTCGCTCTCAGACCCGGACGCGTGCGAAGAAGTCGTGCAGGAGACGCTGGCACGTGCGCTGGCCGCCCTCCGGGACGGACGTCTCCGGGACCGCGCCAAGCTCGGTGCCTTTGTCCGTGGGATCGCCCGGCACGTGATCGCAGACACCCACCGCGCCCGATCGCGTTCCGGCTCGACAGGAGTCGACACCGACGGTCTGCCGTCGGGTGAACGTGGCCAGCTCGAAGCGCTGATCTCCTCCGAGGAGCGACAGCGACTGCGCTTCGCCCTCCAGGGACTATCCCCTGGAGATCGAGAGATTCTGCAAATGAGCTTTAGTGAAGGACTTACGCCAAGAAAGATCGCCGATCGCCTAGCGGAGCCGCCCGAGCGCATTCGCAAGCGCAAGTCCCGCGCACTTGCCCGACTCCGCAAAGCCTTCCTGGCCGCCGGTCACGATTAGCGACTGAATCCGACCAATACATGGGAGGGTCGTAAGCAGGTTCTGCGACTGATCAAAGGGAGATGAGCGTGACCTTAGAACCCACGTGCAAAAGTGTCGCCTCGGACGATGTGATCCGGCGCTACGTGACTGACGGGCTCGCGCCCGAGGAGATAGAGGCGTTCGAGGCGCATCTGCTCACGTGCGGAACGTGCCAGACAGAGCTGCGGCTGGCGCTGGCGATACAGGACGAGCTTGGGCGACAGCGTCGAGCCCCGAGCCGGATCGCGGCAGGCAGCCACCGCTCGACTCGCCGCTGGCTGGGCGCTGCGGGAACGGCCGTTGCCGCAGCGGCGGCGCTGTGGTTCGTAGTCGTCTACCCCGGGGGACCTGGCGAGCAACCCGGATCGACGGAGCACAGGGCCCCCATGGAAGCAGGCGAGGAAGCCGCACTTCCTGTACCGATCGCGCCCGTCGGGATCACGGAAGCCGTCACCGAGGTTCTCTGGGGCCGCGTCACCGGGGCGGACCGCTACCGAGTTACGCTATTCGACGACGCCGGCGACATCCTGTGGGAGTTGGAGGCCAGGGACACCACGGTCCTTCTACCGGAGTCTGTCGAGCTGACGGCAGGTGTTTCCTATTTCTGGAAGGTTGACGCCAGGGTCGGCTTCGAAAGATGGCTCAAGTCTGACGTGGTCGAGTTTCGACTCGCATCCGAAGCGGGCCTCTCCGACTCAGCCGGACAGCTCCCGAGGTGAGGTGTCCATGATCCGGGCGGTTTCGGTCTTGGGCGGCTTCGCACTCCTGGCCTCCGCGTTCCCACTGGCCGATCGGGCAGAAGCGACGACGTCCGTACAACAGGGAGTTGATCCGGAAGAGCGAATCCTCGCGCTTACCGCGTCGTCTGGCCAGGAGGCGCTTGTCTCCGCCGTTCGAGAATGGCCGGATGCGGCGCGCGAGGTCTTTCGTCAGCTTCTCGTTGCCGCCGAGAAAGACCAGCCACATCCCAGTCGCCCGTCGCAATTGCCGGGCGCTTCACAGCGAAACCCCCTCGATGCAGCCGAGCGACTGGCAAGGGCGTATTCGGAGACCTGGTCCGACATATACCTGGCTCGTCAACTGGCCCTCTTCCGGTCCCTGGACCCGGATCAAAGGCACCGGAAGATCCTGGCCGACAGTCTACGCCGGGCGGGTGCTACGGCCTATACCATGGACGCGGAGTCGGCCCTGCGGATTTGGGGAGAGAGCGCGCAAATCTCAGCTTCGATACCGGACTCGTCGGGGGTCGCGCGGGCTCTAGGTAACATGGGGGCAGCCTTTTACGCCATCGGCTATGCGGACAGCGCCCAACAGTATCTGGATCAAGCCTACGACCAGGCGACCGCGAGCGGGGATTTTCGAACCGCGGCCAACGCGCTCACCATCCTCGGTAACCTCAGTCTGGACCAGGGCAACCTGACTCGGGCGAGCCAGCTCTATAGCCGTTCGGTCGAGGTTCGTCGGCGGACGGGCGACTTCCGCGGTCTGGCGGCAGACCAGCACAACCTGGCGTTGGTTCGCTTCGAACTCGGCGATCTCGAAGGTGCCCGTGAGCAGTTCGAGCTGGCACGTACGACAAACCGCAGGCATGGCTACCGATCCCAGGAAGCCTTGAATCTGGTGGGACTCGCGGATGTCGCGATGCTGGCCGGTGAATACTCGCAGGCCGCCGACTTGCTGGCCGAAGCGCTCGACGCCCTTGGCGACATCGATGATCGTTTCCGTGAGGCGGAGGTGAGCCACCGCTCGGGTCTGTTGGATCTCCGGCGGGGTGCCTACGGATATGCCGCTGCCACTCTCTCCCAAGCTGCGGCCCGGTATGAGAGCGCTGCTCGGTTGGCGGACGCCGCCGAGGCGAGTCTCGACGCCTCCATCGCTTCCACAGCCGCCGGGCAACCCGACGATGCCCTGGCGCACCTCGCGCACGCGGAGGAACTGGCTGAGAAGGATGTCGGTGGGACCCGATTGCGTGCCGACATAGAGCTTGCCAAGGCAGACCTCTCGGTGTGGCTAAACGATCCCGAAGAGGCCGACCGGAACTTCGCACGCGCGGCAAGCCTGTACCTGGAGGCCGGCGACTCGCGGGGGCAGGCCGAGGCACGAGAGGGAGCAGCGTATCTTCTCCTCCTGCGCGAAGACTACGCACAGGCTGTCACGGCACTCGAGGTGCTCGAGCGCGCTCCCTCGTTTCGAGTCGACCCGAGGGGCATGGCAAACCTCCGGTTAATGCTTGCCTATGCGAGGGAACAGGCCGGAGACATCGCTGGCGCTCGCCGTGCACTCAGTGAGTCGGCCGAGGGGTTCCGGGACTTGGGTGAGGTCCCGGGAGAGGCTCTGGTTTCGGCCATCCGTGGCGACCTGGAGAGACGCGCCGGGTTCTTCGGTTCAGCCGAGTCGTACTACCTGAGCGGACTCGACAGGTTGAGCCAGTCGCGGGCTCCGGGCACAGCGTGGAGGCTTCACGCTGGTCTGGGGCAAGTGTACGAGCGGCGTGGAGACCTGGAAGCCGCCTCGCGGGAGTTCGGCGCGGCCGTCGAGACCATCGAGGCAGTGGCCGGCACTGTCGGCGCCGTGGATCTGAGGTCTGGCTATCTGGCGGACAAATGGGAGGTCTACGCACACCTCGCTCTGACGGAGCACCGTGCCGGTCGGTCGGGAATGGGCTTCATGGTGAGCGAACGTATGCGAGCGCGCCGAATGCTGAGCCTCCTCGCTGGTGGCCGCATCGCCATTCCCGAGTCCTCCAGCACCGGACTGATGAGCCGGGAGCAGGATCTCAGGCATTTCATGAGAGGCCTGGCGGCAGAGCCCGATGCGGCGGGCCTGAGTCCGATCGATCGGCGGCACGCAGCATCCGTTACTGGTTACAATGAGGAAGCCCCGTACGAGATCCTCGAGACAGCGCGCAGGGAGCACAGCATTGTAATCGAGGAGATTCGTAAGACCGCACCGAAGTACGCAAATCTCGTGATCCCAGAGGAACCCACGTGGCGGGAGGCAGCCGGGACGCTGCCTCCGCAAGGGGCACTTCTCGAGTATCTGGTGGGAGACTCAACGACACTCGCTTTTGTCCTCACCGGCGACACCATCGTCTCCTTCGACCTGGGCGTGAACCGAGCGTCTCTCAGGGCGCTGGTGGATTTCGCCCGAACATTCATCGCCTCACCTGCTTCTCCCGGGGATCCGGACGGGCGAGAGCTATGGCGGGTCCCGCTCGGCCGATTGTACCAGCACCTGTTGGCGCCGATCGAGGATGCAGGGCTGCTGGCCGGAGTCCGTCGACTGACGATCATCCCGCATGCCGAGCTGCACTATCTGCCGTTCCAGGCGCTGATGAGCGCCGGAGAAGAAGAACAATTCCTTGTCGAACGGTACGACGTGAACTACGCGCCGTCCGTCTCCGTGTGGCTACGGCTACAGGGCAGATCACGGCGGTTACGGGCTCAGCGAGCCTTGGGCTGGCGCACCCTGGCACTGGCGCCAGCCGAGGGCGAGTTGCCCGCGACACGTAGAGAGGTAATGACGGTTGAACACGTCCTCGGAGAAGGGACGGACGTCTTCTCCGGTGGCCGGGCGACCGAGACGCGACTCCGGCGGGAGGCGCCATCTCACGACATCATCCACGTCGCGAGCCGCGGGATCGTCAACCGCCAAAACCCGCTGTACTCCTACATCGAGCTCAGTCCCGACAAGGAGAGCGATGGTCGCCTCGAAGTCCAGGAGGTGTTCGGACTAGACCTGGACGCCCGTCTGGTGGTGCTGAGCGCGTGCGAAACGGCGCTGGGCTCGGGTTTGCTGGGGGATGTTCCCGCCGGTGATGACTGGATCGGGCTGGTCCGAGCTTTCCACTTCGCGGGTGCCTCGAATGTGCTGGCAACTCTGTGGCGGGTCGAAGACCGTGCCACGGCAGATCTGATGGAGCGGTTCTACGTGGAGCTCCGTGGTGGCGCATCTCCGGCCTCGGCGCTGGCGAGAGCTCAGCGTGAACGCTTGCGTGACCCGGATACTCGCGAGCCTTTCTACTGGGCCGCCTTCACCCTCAGCGGGAGTGGCTCGTGATGGACTGCTCACGCTCAGCCGAAAGCCTGTGGCGCCGAGTCCCGGCACAGTCGCGCCGTCTTGTTCGACAGTCTCGAGGTGCTCTGGCAATCGTAGTCGTCACGAGCCTGGTAGGATCGTGCAGCGACGGCACAATCCTGGGCCCGGAGACCGCCCCGGGGCCCGTGGTCGTATCTGAACCGGTGACGCCCCCGCTCACCGCGGAGCGAACCGTCATCGGCTCTCAGGCCACTCGCAGTGCCGCGGTTGTCAGCTATGTCTCTTTCCCGCCGGGTACCGCCACCGAGGCCACGGCAGCCAGTATACGTAATCTGTCGACCGGCTTCTCCGTGGACGTCGTGCTGGTGGAAGGGGGTCTTGACCCGGTGGCCGTGCCGGCCTCCGTCGGTGACACGATCGAGGTCACCCTGCTCAACGCGGAAGGCACCGTCGATGTCCTTCGGTCCGTGGTGCCGCTTCGGTTGCCACCGAAGATCACGCGGACCCGGCCGCGCAGGGGCCGCACTGCGGTCCCGATCAACCTGAGTATTGCCGTGGTATTCACCGAGCCCGTGGATCCGGCGACGGTCAGTTCGCAGACAGTCCGGTTGGAAAGCGGCGTCAGTACGGTATCCGGCACCCTGGTGCTGCGGCCGGACGGCCTGGTGGCCGAGATCGTGCCCGATCAGCTGCTGTCACATGCAACGGAATACCGGATCATCGTCGATACCGGCGTGCGCGACCTCTCGCAGGACAGCATCGAGGCGACGTTCACGAGCGAGTTCACGACCGCTCCCTCAACCCTCAGCGGGAAGATCGCGTTCGCTTCAAACCGGGCGGGACACAGCGAACTCTACGTGATGGATGCGGATGGGTCGAACGCGGGCCGAATCACATATGGAGTGAACGGCGGATTCTCCACGACGCCGGCCGTCTCGCCAGACGGCCGAAAGATCGCCTTTTCCGTCCTCGTCGACGGCCCGGCCGGCCCGATCGAGGACTGGACGGTCTATGTAATGAACGTCGACGGAACGGAGCTGAGAAAACTCGGCCTCGGGTGGCGTCCCACGTGGTCGCCTGACGGCTCGCGCATCGCCTTCGCCCCCGCCCTCGAAGATAACCTAGAAATCTACGTGGCGGATGCAGATGGCACCGGGCTGATCAACATCTCGCAATCTCCTGCATGGGATTCCAACCCGGCCTGGTCGCCGGATGGATCAAGGATCGCGTTCGCTACCAACCGTGACGGTGGAGGTGGACCGCAGATCTACGTCGTGGACCCGGACGGCAGCAACCTGATGCCTCTTACGCAGATGGGCAACTTGCCGGCCTGGTCGCCGGACGGTTCCCAGCTCGCCATCGATCGAAGTTCCGACATCTACCTCATGAACCCCGACGGAACGGGGCTCCAGAACCTGACCCTGGGCCGAGCGTTTCCAGCCACGATACCGGCATGGTCGCCCGACGGTAACCTCATCGCCTTTCAGGCCGGGCCGGCCGGTGCGCACGGCCTCTACGTGATCGACGTCAATGGGGAGGGGCTGACGCTGCTCTCGAACGGCCCGGGCGATTCCTGGCCGTCCTGGAGCCCATGACACGAAGGAGATGACCATGTACAGGCATTCCCCACGGCATCGCATCGCGCTCCGATCGATTTCGTCGGCCGCGCTTCTCACCGTGGCTGCCACGGCGGGATGCGGGGACGGGGGCACAGGACCATCGGCAGGTCCGGGGGCGCTATCACTGGTCATATGGAACGGCGACCGCCAGCTGGGCCTTCCCGGTATTCCGCTCTCGAAGCGTGTTGAAGCCCAAATCGTCGATGCGAACGGGAAACCGGCCCGGATCTCCGGTCGTTCGGTCACATGGACGGCGAGCATCGGAGGCGGTGTAGTTCAGGAAGCGTCACAGGTCACAGACTCCAAGGGCATTGCCTCGGCAGGCTGGATCTTGGGCCAGGAAGTGGGCCAGAACCTGCTGACGCTAGCGGTGGAAGACGCCGGATCTGTCACCTTCCAATCCACGGCGAAATACGGAGGGCCAATCGCCTTCGCCTCTAGTCGGCTCGGCGGTGCGACCAGCGACTGGGACATCTTCCTCATGGAGGACGACGGCAGCGATCCGATCGCTCTCACTCCCGGCTCCGCGTTCGACTACTACCCGACCTGGTCACCCGACGGTTCCGAAGTGGCGTTCGTCCGAGCTGCAAGTGGCTTATCAGATTCCAAAGACATCTTCTCTATCAACGCCGATGGGTCGGGATTGCGACAGCTGACATTTGACGGGACCTCGGATAGACCGGCCTGGTCTCCCGACGGCTCGCGGATTGCTTTTGCGCGCGGCGTACCCGGTGACATCGACATCTTCACGATGGCTGCCAACGGCTCTGACGTCATGCGGGTAACGCACACGGATAACGAGGTCGAAATCGATCCGGACTGGTCTCCCGACGGATTGAGGATCGTCTATGCGAAGTCGACACCCAGCTTCGACGACGTGGACATCTATGTCATCAACGCGGATGGCACGAATCCCAGACGTCTCGTCTGGGAACAAGGAGTGCCCAACCTCCTTCCCAAATGGTCTCCGGATGGCACGCTGATCATGTACCAAGCATACCTTGTAGGCACGCCTGGGGGACCCGAGGTTATGCTCATCAACAGCGATGGCACGGGAAAGCGATTCTTGACCACGGGCCTCCCGGGTGACTGGTCTCCCGATGGCCAGCACGTGCTCGTATTCGACTTTGGAGTCGGCGACGCGGAGATGTGGGACATCTTCAAAGTCAACATCGAGACGGGCGAGCGAGTCAACCTTACCAGCCACAGCGCCTTGGACAACTGGCCCGCCTGGCGACCCGCGCCAACGCCATAGCCTCATACCAGCCGGGGCTCGCCCAGCGCGGGCCCTCCTCCACCCCCATTTCCCACGTTCCGCCTCTCGCGTTAGGATATCCGTCCGCCGGACAGCCCTCACCCCAGGGCTGCGCCGGCGCCCTTACCACTCGCACAGAGAACCATTTGGAGGAGACGTTTCCATGAGAGACGCACGCTGTCCCGCCCGCGCGTCAGGAACTCGTACGGCCCTGACCACCGTCTGTCTGCTGATCCTCGCGACTGCCGCGTTTCCGGCTCAGTCGGCTGCGCAGTCCGCCGCTTTCGACTCGACCGATTTCGCGGGCCTGCAATTCCGCTCGATCGGACCCCACCGGGGCGGCCGCTCCACGGCCGTCGCCGGGATAGGCGAGGAACCGCTCACCTATTTCTTCGGTGGCACGGGGGGCGGCGTCTGGAAGACCACGGATGCCGGCAACTCGTGGACCAACGTAACGGACGGCCAGCTCGGCTCTGCATCGGTCGGCGCGATTGACGTCGCCGACAGCGACCCGAACGTGATCTACGTCGGAATGGGCTCCGCCTGCATGAGGGGCAACACGTCCATGGGAGACGGCTTCTACAAGTCGGAAGATGGTGGCGATTCGTGGACTCACATAGGGCTCCCGGAAGCCGGCCAGGTGGGTCGTATCGCGGTGCACCCCAAGGACGCGGACGTCGCGTTCGCGGCCGTGGTCGGCCACGCGTTCGGGCCAAATCCCGAGCGCGGCATCTTCCGCACGCAGGACGGCGGCGACACATGGGAGCACGTGCTGGCCCTGAGTGAAGAGACGGGCGCCATCGACGTCTCCATCAATCCGAAGAATCCGCGCATCATCTACGCCTCCATGTGGCGCGGCGAGCGGAAGCCCTGGACGATGTACAGCGGCTCCGAGGAGAGCGGCATCTACAGGAGCCGGGACAGCGGAGACACGTGGACGAGGCTCGAGGGCGGACTCCCCACCGGGCTGGTTGGCAAGTCGGCCGTGGCGGTGTCGCCGGCTAACCCGGACAGGGTGTGGGTGCTGATCGAGGCGCCGAACGGCAAGGGCGGCGTCTACCGCACGGATGACGGTGGGGACACGTGGAGCCACGTGAACCGCGGCCGCAATCTCCAGCAGCGGGCGTGGTACTACACTCATATCTACGCCGACCCGCAGAACGAGAACGTCGTCTACGCCCTGAACACCGGGTACTACAAGTCCATCGAC
>JBDHIQ010000280.1:0-2168 GCA_039587395.1 Gemmatimonadota bacterium | reverse complement strand
ATGATCCGCCTCAGCTCCGTCACGTGGACGGACAGCTCCGCCTGCAGGTCCCCCAGCCGATCGTAGGCGCCCTGGTTGGGCCGGTCCGTGGTCTGCAGCACGTAGCCATACAGGGCCGCAATCTGGTTGTCCAGCATCGGCGGGAAGTTGAGCGCGTCCTGGAAGCTCTGGTTCTTCGTCTGCATGAGCTCCTGCTCGACGCCCGTAAGCTTCGTGGAAGCGGAGTCTGCAACCACACCGAACTCATCGCCAAAGCCCGCATCCGCGGCAAGCTTGGCCTGTTCCTTCATCTGGCCACGTACCGAGCGGATCTCGCGGATGGCATCGTGCGACTCCTGAAGCATGGCGCGGATGCGCAACAGCAGGTCAAACTGCTCCTGCAGATCCGCCTCCGTTATGGTGAGCCGCGGGTCCATCAGGATCTCGAAGTTCTCCGTCTGCGTGACGTCGCCCAGGGTGAGGCGCACCTGGTAGCTCCCCGGCGCCGCCGCCGGACCGCCCGTGAAGCCCCAGATGATCGCGCCGTCCACCATGTCCGGGCCCTCGTAGAACAGGTTCCAGTTGGCCCGGTTGAGCCCGACGTTCGCGGGGATGCTGTCGGGACGGAAATCGGCGCTTCGTCCGATCGCTTCTTTGTCCGCCTGGCTGAACTTCGATGGATGACTCGCGTACACGCGGACCACATCGCCCGCGCCATCCAGCACTTCGAGCGTAAGGTTCTCCTCCGGCTCCGCCGCCAGCGTGTAGTAGAAGAGGGCGCCGTCCGGTCGGCTCTCCCCGAACACGGAGCCGAAATTGGCCCGGTACGCGCCCGCGGGCGCGTACAGGTGGGCCGCGGCCGCGGCCACCTCCGGCGTCAGCTGGTGGAGCGGAGACAGGTCGTCCAGGATCCAGAACGAGCGGCCCTGGGTGGCCACCACCAGGTCGCCCTCGTGCACCACCAGGTCCGTAATCGGCGTCACCGGCAGATTGCGCTGCAGAGACTGCCAGCTGGCTCCGTCGCCGAACGAGACGTACAGGCCGTACTCGGTACCCGCGTACAGCAGGCCCTGCCGGTCCGGATCCTCCCGGATCACGCGGACGAAGTGGCGGTCGGCAATGCCTTCGCTACTGAGCCGGGTCCACGTCTCTCCATAGTCGTCCGTCCGGAACATGTACGGCGTGAAGTCATCCATCCGATACCTCGTGACGGCGAGGAAAGCCCGTCCTGACCCGTGCGCCGAGAGATCGATCATGTTGACGGTCCCCCACTCCGGCATGCCGGGCGGCGTGACGTTCTCCCACGAGCCGCCATCGTCACGCGAGATGTGCACCAGTCCGTCGTCCGATCCGGCCCACAACACGCCCTGCTCGTGCGGCGACTCTTCGAACGCGAAGACCGTCCCGTACACCTCGACGCCGGTGTTGTCCATCGTGATGGGCTCCCCGGCGTGGTTCTGCTTGGTGGTGTCGTTGCGGGTGAGATCCGGGCTGATGGTCTCCCAGCTGTGGCCTCCGTCACGCGTGCGGTGCACGTAGTTGGAGGTGTGGTAGAGCAGATCCGGATCGTGCGGTGACAGGCGGATCGGCGCGTTCCACTGGAAGCGGTACTTCAGCGTCTTGGGCGCCTGGCCCAGCTGCAGCTGCGGGTAGATGAGAATCTCCCGCGAGTCGCCCGTTCCCCGGTCCACCCGGCTGATGCTCCCACCGTAGCAGCCGGCGTACGTGATGTTCGGGTTTCGCGGATCGATCGCGATGTGTCCGCTCTCGCAGCCGCCGACCGCCGCCCAGTTCTGGTACGGCGTCACCCCGGGCAGCCCCTGGCTGGGGACCATGATGGTGCTGTTGTCCTGCTGCGAGCCGTACACGCGGTAGGGGAACTGGTCGTCCACGAACACGCGATACATTTCGGCCGTGGGCTGCGTGTACATCGAGGACCATGAGCCGCCGCCGTTCAGCGACACCTGCCCGCCACCGTCGTTGGCCACGATCTGCTTCTGCGGGTCGTTCGGGTTGAGCCACAGGTCGTGGACATCGCCATGCGGGACGCTGATCCCCTGGAACGTCCGTCCGCCGTCGATGGACTTGTAGTACCCGGTGTTCAGGGCGTAGACGACGTTCTCGTTCTGCGGGTCGGCGTAGATATGAGTGTAGTACCACGCCCGCTGCTGGAGATTGCGGCCGCGGTT
>JBDHIQ010000279.1:0-2813 GCA_039587395.1 Gemmatimonadota bacterium | reverse complement strand
GCGGTTTCTGCGCGAAATCCAGATCGCGGCGAATCTCACCCACCCCAACATCCTGCCGCTGCACGACTCCGGCGAGGCCGACGGCACGCTGTACTACGTGATGCCCTACATCGAGGGTGAGTCGCTACGGGACCGGCTGAGCCGGGAGGTCCAACTCCCCATCGATGAGGCGCTGCAGATCTTCCGGGAGGTGGCGGATGCCCTGGGCTACGCGCACCGACAGGGGATCGTGCATCGGGACATCAAGCCGGAGAACATCCTGTTCGCGGCCGGACATGCCGTGGTGGCGGACTTCGGGATCGCGCGGGCGGTGACGGAGGCCGGCGGAGACAGCCTCACGCAGACGGGCCTGAGCGTGGGCACCCCCGCCTACATGAGCCCGGAGCAGGCCACGGGCACGCAGGAGCTGGACTCGCGGAGCGATCTCTACAGTCTGGCGTGCGTGCTGTACGAGATGCTGACGGGCGAGACACCCTACACGGGCCCCACACCGATGGCCGTCGTGGCCAAGAAGCTGAGCGAGCCGCTGCCCCGTGCCTCAGTGGTGCGCGAGGCGGTGCCCGCGTCCGTGGAGGCGGCCCTGGCGAAGGCGATGTCGCGTACGAGTTCATCACGGCCATCGAGGTCGAGACGCCTGCCCGAGCCGGCCTCCGGAGCGTGCGGCTGCCAGTGGTGGCGGTCGTCGCGGTCGTGATTCTCGCAATCGCTGGCTACTTCGTGTGGCAGGTCACCCGGCCACTCACCATCACGGCCTCCAATCCGCGCCAGGTGACCTTCGATCCGGGAAGGGAAGCCTCCCCGGTCATCTCTCCCGACGGAAGTGAGGTAGCATATGTCGTCCGTGACCAGGAGAGCCTGTACGTGCAGAGCCTGTCGGGCGGGAGTGCGCGAGAGGTAGCACCCGCCGCCTCGATAAAGGGGTGGAGCTCGGACGGCCAACGGATCTTCTTCGGCGGATGGCCGGACGGCGGCGGCACCATGTTCAAGCTGCAGGAAGTAGGCAAGCTTGGAGGACCGCCGAGTGTCCTGGCGCAGCCCAACGGTTTTAACCCCACCTTCCTGCCCGGTGGGGGCCACTACTCGGACTGGCGGGTCGCGGCGGCACCTGCGGACAGCCTGCTTGAAATCGTCGTGACGACCATCGGGGGGGGTATCGAGGCCGAGGAAGTTGTCGCGGTCATCCCCGGACGGCTCGGCAGGCTGAGTCACTTCTCATGGTCCCCCGACGGCGAACGCGTCGCGTGGGTAGTCGGGCCGGCTGAGGCCTCATCACTTATCACGGACGAATTCGGCACTTCATCCATCTGGGTCGCCGAGGCTGGCGGCGAACCGGTAAGGGTGACTGACGACAATCACCGCCACCTAAGTCCCGTGTGGTTTGCCGACAGCCGGCATCTGTTGTTCATCTCTGACCGTGACGGTCCTCGAGACATCTACCTGGTGGACGCGCACCGCCCGGGCGAGGCACAGCGAGTCACCTTCGGCGAGGACCCCGGTTCGTTTTCGGTGTCCGCCGACGGGAGTAGGCTTGCGTACACGAAGCATAGGTTTCGTCGAAGTATCTGGGAGGTGCCGATCCCGGCCACTGGCACTGCCTCGATCCGTGATGGGCGGCCGATCACCACCGTCGGCTGGAACCAACTGGTCATGGAGCACGACCTTTCCCCGGCTGGAGATTCCCTCGTCTTCGATTTCCGTGCCGATCCCAGCGGGGAGTATCAGATCTACAAGATGGCTGTCGAGGGTGGACCTCACATCCAACTGTCTGCAGACTCGCCAGGAGACTACGGTCCTGTCTTTTCCCCCGACGGTCGGGAGATAGCGTTTCTGAGAGATACCGAGGCAGGTGTGCAGTCTCCGGCAAACTTGTGGGTCATGGATTCGGACGGTGCCAACGCTCGGCAGGTAGCGGAGAGGCCAGGCGGGTACCTGTTCTATGATTGGTCGTCGGACGGTCTGACAATCGTGTACGAAAAGGGAAGGGACGGCCTCTGGGCTGTCTCGCGCGACAGCATGCGTGGGGGATTCGATCAGTCCGTGGAGTTCGGCGAGCCCGAAGAGTGGTCTGATGTGGTGTGCCACGCGCCGCGCTGGGCCCCGGACGGCTCCAGCCTGGTATGCAACGGGTACGGCAAGACCGAATGGTGTGGTTCCTGTAGCCTGTTCTGGCTGTCACCGGACGGGCGAGTTCTCAAGCAGCTGGACCCACCCTCGTTGGACGAGTTGGAGGGCGAGAAGTACAAGGGATTCCGCAAGGAGGAAAGGGCGCCAACCGCTCTGTATTGGATGCGGTTTCCGCGGTTCTCGCCGGACGGATCCACCCTCTACTTTTTCGCCAAAGACAATTACACAGGCGCCGGCGGACTCCGTCAAGGCGTATGGTCGATGCCGGCGACGGGGGGCGAGCCACGGATGCTCGTGAACACGGATGATGAGGAACAATTGATCCTTCAGCCGAAGGCAGACGGCCAAGGATACGGCTCGCTGACCGTCGGTGAGAACGAGATCTACCTCTCGGTGGGGGAATCCGAGGTCGACGTCTGGGTGTTGGACCTGGATTGGTGAGTCACCGCCTGGTGACGTTCTTTGGCATGCATGCTCAATTGCGGCTATCTTATTGCGGACTCGCGGCGTTCCGGTCGAGTTTCCCCGAGCGACGCGGCGGCCCCACAACGATGCCCCCAGGATTCAAGAGCGTGCTCGCGGCGCAGTGGCCGGGAGCGACTTCATAGAGCCGGGGCGCGCGAGCGATCGCGCGCAGGGGATGGGTGTGGGCAGGGTGGATCCGGCCGGACTTCAACCCGGGCGCCCCG
>JBDHIQ010000075.1:0-11540 GCA_039587395.1 Gemmatimonadota bacterium | reverse complement strand
GAGTCGCAGGGCGGCAACATGGCCCGGCAGAACTTGGCCACCGGGGACCGGACCACGCTCGAGAAGCCCGACTGGGAGAAGGTGTGGCGGCCGTACCAGGACTCGATCCTGGCCCTGACCGAGGAAGGCGTTGAGGAGGATGACCCGCGCATTCAGGCGCTGCGGGAGCAAGCGTCGGCGGATTCGGCCCTGGCTGATCAGCGGTGGAACTGGAACACACCGTTCTTCCAGTCCGTCCACGATCGGAGCCACTTCTACGCGGCCAGCAACGTGGTCCTGAAGAGCACCGACTGGGGCGATGGGCTGGAGGCCATCTCGCCGGACCTCAGCTACGCGGATCCGGAGAAGGTCGAAGTCAGCCTGAAGACCACCGGTGGCATCACCCCGGACATCACGGGCGCGGAGACGTACGCCACCATCGTCTCGCTGGCCGAGTCGCCGCTGCAGCAAGGCCTGATCTACGCGGGAACCGACGATGGCCGCGTGTGGATGACTCGGGATGATGGCGGCGAGTGGACGGAGCTCACCGATCGCTTCTCCGGCGTTCCGGCCAACACGTACGTAAGCCGGATCGAACCGTCTTCCCACGATGCAAGCCGGGTTTACGTCACGTTTGACGGGCACCGGACCAACGACTTCACGCCGTACGTGTTCGTGACGGACGACGGCGGCCGGAGCTTCCGGTCCATCGTGTCGAACCTCCCGACCGGCTCCGTAGACTTCGTCCACGTGATCCGGGAGGACCCGCAAAACGAGAGCCTGTTGTTCGTGGGTACCGACCTGGGCGCCTACGTATCCACCAATCGGGGCGCGTCGTGGCAGCGGTTCATGGAGGGAATGCCGACGGTTCCGGTGCACGATCTCAAGATCCACCCGCGGGATCGGGAGCTGATCGCCGGCACGCACGGCCGCGCCATCTGGATCGTGGACATCGCCCCGCTGCAGGACCTGTCAGACGCCGTGCTGGCCGAGGAGGCCACCCTGTTCGAGCCTAAGCCGGCCTTCCAGTTCGGTCTGAAGAAACGGGGCGGAGAATCGTACGGTCAGGCCTGGTTCGCCCGGCCCACACCGGGATCGGTCGGCCACATCAGCTACCGGATCGGCCAGGACCTGGCGGCTGATCTTCAGACGGCGTTCGAGGCCGAGCAGGAGGAGGCGAAGAAGGCGGCGGAGGCGGAAGCCGCCGCCAAAGCGGAGGCAGCCGCAGAGGCGGGAGAGGAAGCGGGGGCCGAAGCGGCCGCCGCGCCGAAGCCGCCAGCCGGCGCCATGGCCGCCATGGGGGGCCGGGGCAAGCCTCCCGCGGGAGCGCAGGTGGAGCTCACGCTCTCGAACGGGGACGGTGAGGTCATTCGTACCCTGAAGGGGCCTGCTTCTGCCGGGCTTCACACCGTGACGTGGGACCTGAGGATGGAACGTCCGGCGGCGGCGCCGATGTCTCCGTCCAAGAAGAGGGATTCGATGAAGGCGGCCCAGCGGGCCAAGCACGTTTCCGACTCGCTGGCTGTCGAGGGATGGGATGCGGCCGTCGTGAAGCGCATCACTGGCCTGTTCACGGGTGAGACGAGTCCCATGGCCGTGATTGCGGCGTTCATGGGTGGTGGGGGCGGCGGCGAGCCGGAGGCATTCCGTGAGCGTCCCGGGGAGTCGATGGGCGGAGGCACGGCGGCGTTCGGCAGCGTCAGCATGATCCGGGAGATCGCCGAGCTGGTGCTGCCAGGGGCCGGGATGGCCACGCTGATGAGACAGTTCATGGGTTCCGGGTCATCGCCTGCGCCGCTAGCCGAGCCCGGGACGTACACCGTCACGCTCACGGCAGGCGACAGGACTCTCACGCGGGAGATCACGGTAGAGCGCGTGGGCACCTACGAGGGCAAGTCGTCCATGTTCGAGGCCGACGGCCGGCTGGATTTCTGACGCGATCGGAGGAGGGCGCACGATGAGCACGATTTCTCGATTTCTATGGGCGGGACTCGTCCCGGTTGCGGCGTTCGCCATGAGCCCTGCCCCGCTGGCCGCGCAGGCCGGGACCGATGTGCTTGCCGAGTTCGACGCCATCGGGATGGTAGAGCGGAAAGTCATGGTCCCCATGCGGGACGGGGTCCGGCTGGCCACGGACGTCTATCGCCCGAAAGGGGACGGTCCTTTCCCGACCATCTTCGTGCGCACCCCCTACAACTTCAACTGGTATCGGGATGGGGAGCTGCAGACCCGGCAGATCCAGACGGCGCAGCGGGCTGTCAGCCGCGGCTACGCCTACATCGTTCAGAACGAGCGCGGCCGCTACTTCTCCGAAGGCGAGTGGGACATCCTCGGTCCCCCCAAGACCGACGGGTACGATGCCCTGAGCTGGATCTCGGATCAGCCGTGGTCGAACGGGAAGGTGGGCACGCTGGGCTGTTCATCCACGGCGGAGTGGCAGATGGGGCTGGCGGCGCTGGACCATCCCGCTCACGCGGCCATGGTGCCGCAGGGCTTCGGCGCCGGCGTCGGACGGGTCGGCGAGTTCTACGAGCAGGGCAACTGGTATCGGGGCGGCGCCGTGCAGATGCTGTTCATCTCCTGGCTGTACGGAGTCCAGAACACGCAGCGCCCGCAGTTCCCGCTGGACATCTCGCAGGAAGACCTGGTCCGGTTGTCGAAGTACTTCGATCTGGCTCCCGAGATGCCGAGAGTGAACTGGTCCGAGGCGTTCTGGCACCTGCCCGTCCAGGATCTACTCCGCAACGTGGACGGTCCGGAGGGGATCTTCGCAGACCCGGCCCCCGTGGCGACCGGCGGCCGCATGATCCAGCGCACGCCGGACGATCCGGCGTGGTACAGGGGCGGGCTGTATCACGACGACGAGCCATTCGGCGTGCCGAGTCTGTGGATGATGTCGTGGTACGATGTGTCGATCAGCCCCAACCTGGCGCTGTTCAATCACGTGCGGGAGAACGCGCTGGATCCCGAGGTAGCTGCCAACCAGCATGCGCTGGTGGCACCCGTGGCCCACTGCTCCTTCACGCGGGCGACCGAAGAAACGGTTGTTGGAGAGCGAAGCATGGGGGACGCCCGCTTCGACTACGACACGATGATCTACGGCTGGTTCGACTACTGGCTGAAGGACGAGCCGAACGCCGTCACGGACTCGCTGCCAGCGGTTCGCTACTACACGATGGGCTCGAACGAATGGAAGACCTCGTCTTCGTGGCCTCCCGAGGGCGCCGAGATGGTGACCTACTACCTGGACAGCGGCGGGAACGCGAACACCCGGTTCGGTGACGGCTCGCTGACCACCCGGCAGCCCGGATCCAGTGACATGCCCGACTCGTTCACGTACGACCCGTTCGATCCGGTCACCTCCCATGGCGGCAACGTCTGCTGCACCGGTGGAGCCATTCAGGCCGGATCCTTTGACCAGCAGACCATGGAGGAGCGTTCCGACATCCTGGTGTACACCAGCGAGCCGCTCGAGGAGGGTGTCGAGGTCAGCGGGACCATCCAGATCACCCTCTTCGTGTCTTCTGATGTGCGCGACACGGACTTCACGGTCAAGCTGCTGGACGTCTACCCAGACGGGAGGGCCTACAATCTGGACGAGACCATCCAGCGCGCACGCTATCGCGAGGGCTACGATCGGCAGGTCTTCATGGAGGAGGGCTTGGTGTACGAGCTACCCGTCAGCCCCATGTCGACCAGCAACTACTTCGCGGAGGGTCACCGGATCCGGATAGAGGTGTCCAGCAGCAACTTCCCCAGGTTCACGCGCAACCTGAACACGGGGGGGCGAAACTACGACGAGACGGAAGGCTTGGTGGCCCGCAACCGGGTACACTCTTCCCGCCAGTACCCGTCCCGGATCGTGCTGCCCATCGTGCGGCGCTGAACCCGGGTGGACCGGCCCGTGATTCGGGATCAGAAACAGAACGCCACCGAGCACAATGCTCTTGAACGTGTTCACCAGCCCCTTCATGCGGACCTCCGGAATCGCTCTGTGAACGCGTGATTACTTCGTAAGCCGATACAGCCGCAGGTACTCGATCTCGAGCTCGTCCCGAAAGACTCCCAGCACGTAGTCGTCACCGATCTCGAGCACGTCGATCGGGGGAAGAGAGACCTCACCAAGGAGCACGCCGGTGCGGTCAAACACCAGGTGGCTAACCGTTTCCGTGTCAGCCCGAGCGGTCGGCCCGTGGAGCACCCAGAGATTATCGCTTCGGTCCAGGGCCAGGGCTGAGTAGGGAGGACGCTCGGCCGGGATGGGCACGAGGTCGATGAATGCCGTCGCGTCCGTCGTGCTGATCTTCTGCGTGTAATCCGCCAGTATGGCGTCGCGCCAGGCCGCTACCTCCCCATCCGTGATTCGACCCGGCGCCGCTTCCCAGCGAACCTGGATCCGGGAACCGTCCGGTGCGAAACACGTGACCTCCGGCGCCGTCTGCTCCCCCAGGCATACTTCCGCTCGGGTCGGGTGAACGGCGGTCACGGTTTGGCGGGCCAGTGGTGGAGCCACGGCCGTGGGACCCCAGGGTCCGAGGACCGTCACCTGCTCGACATCGGGGAAGAAGGCCAGCGTATCGACGCGGGACTCATCAGGGAACACTCGGAGCGCTCCGCTCTGATTTCGAGTCGCCCCCTCTGGAGTGGCCTTCGACGCCGATTTCTCGATCAGCCGAACCAGAACCTGGCCGCTCGGCAACAACTCCCCCGTCGCTGGATACAGGGGGGGCTGGACGGCCCTCGCGATCCAACCCCGATCCACCGTCTCGACTCTCGCGAGGTCACCGGTCGGGGTGAAGCGAGTCATCCGGAAGTTGGCGTTGTCCCAGACCACGATGGAATCCCCGGCCGTGAGCAGGACCTGGACAGGGTCCACGAACTCGCCGGGTCCGGAGCCGGGGCCACCCAGCGTGCGAAGGAAACGGCCTTCAGCGTCGTAGAGTCGCACCTCCCTTGATCCGGCGTCGACAAGGGCGATGTCTCCGTCGGACTGTCTACCCGCCGCCACTACATCGAACAGCTGGTACTCGGCGGGGCCGTCCAGCACGCCAATTGTCACCAGTGGCTCAGGCTGGACCGACCACCCTTCCCCGGCGCCCCAACTGGGTTCGAGGCTGGTGACGATGCGGATACCGGCGCTGTCCACGATCGCGGCAGCCCCCGCGGCGTCAGATGCGGCTGCCGATCCTCCGGGTCCCGAACACCCGCTCAGCGTGGCGACCAACAGCAACAGGGCCAGTTCTTGACGCATTCACACTCCGTGTGATGGATGGTTGATCGGGTAGCGTAGTATGTAGGGTAAGATAAGTGCTTCAGTCTTCCGGCTGTATCCACCCTACGGTCCGACCTCGGGAGTCGAGAACCCTGATCGGACCGTCGGGGACGTCGTCAACCGGCTGAGGCGAATTGCCTTCTTGCTGCACTGCCGCATCGGCCGAGAAAGGGCCGTGAACGGTGTAGGGATCAGCCGCAGCGTAGTTCACACCGAAACCAAGGTCCGACAGTGCCCCTAACGTGATCTCACTGATGGCTCGCCCCTGACCCGCCGTCATGATCTCGTCGAAGATCACACGCCACCGCCAGTGCACATCTGCAGATGGATCATCATGTGCTCCATCCCACAGCGGGACTCTCCTGCCGGCGTATGACGCGCCTCCGCTCCGGTTGAAGGCTACCACCGCGTGCGGTCCGGTGAAGTACGGATCGGAACCCCCGTTGCGTACGAAGTCGCGTCCCAACCGAGTCCACTGAGGACCGCTGCCAATGCCGAGAGCGTGGCCAATCTCGTGGGTGAGCGTGGCCAGGAGGCGATCAGATCCTGCCTGCTCCGCGTACGACCTGTTGAACCATATCTCGCCACCGATAGACGTACCCGTTTCGGACTCAATCTCGCTGACCCGGCCCTGGCCTGTGCCATTCGAACCTTCGTCCAGCAGTGACACTACCAGCGAGAAACCAAGTACCTTCTCGGTGACCTTTACTCCCCGGGCATCGATGTAGCTGATGAGGCGGGCGGGAATTTCTCCGAATCTCGCACCCAGAATCATCGGCGCCCATCTCGACAGGGCCCTCTTGAGAGTCTGCAGTTCGACAGCGGTGGGCTGATACCGACTGTGAATGGCGTAGAAGAAGAAACCGACGGGACAGGTGACGTCGAAGTCGACCCGGGAGGCCTTGCCGGATTCCACCTCGACGCTCCGCCTGGCGCCGCCATCAACCCTGCAGCTACGTGCGACCTGACCAAGCTCAACGCTATGCACGCCCGGCTCAATCCGCTTCTGGCTCTCCGGCAGAAACTCGTACACTGACTTGCCGTTGATATCGACCCCGGTCTCCGTGTTTCCGTCTATCGTCACGGTGTAGCCGACGTCATCGACCACTCCCTGGTTTGTTGTGATCGAGACATGGATGGTCTGGTCGGAAGGATGTGGCGGAGGCGGCGGCCGTGGCGGCACGACTTCTCCACAAGCCGACAGGACAACTGTTCCCAAAGCGCCGAGCAGGATTATCCGGTACATGGCAACTCGAGGTGGATGGGGTCGGATCGTAGAGAAACATACTCCCACCCGTCTTCACTCGTCTACAGCGATTGATACAGGGCCGCCCGGCATCCGGCCCACTCCCCTGTCACGCCGGCGACCTCGCAACGCGTCAAGCATTGACGGTGCTCGGACGAGGCTGATAGGAATTGAAGGGTGCAGGGCTCATGAAGCGCCCCAAGTAAGCGCCCGAGTGAAGCGCCCGAGGAGTGAACTGCCGCTCGCCCACCTAGCCCGAGGTGCCCCAGATGACCACCTCCACAGCACCGTTTGTCCGTGCCACTCTGAGAGTGTTGGCTCTTGCTGTCGTGATCCTCTCGATCTCGGTCTCGACCGTCGCCGCTCAACAGACGGAGGACCGGCCGGCCGTACTGGTAACCGGCGCCAGTTCCGGCATCGGACTGCGCATGACGGAAGTCCTCTCGAAGAACGGGTTCTTCGTCTACGCCGGGGCTCGCAGTGAGGAGGACCTGGAGCGGCTGGACGCGATGGACGACGTGAAGTCAATCCGTTTGGATGTGACGGTGCAGAGCGAAATCGATGCGGCCGTGGCGCTGCTTCAAGCCGAAGGAAGAGGACTCTACGGCCTGATCAACAACGCGGGGATCGGGACTATCGGACCGCTCATCGACATGTCGGAAGAGGTTCTAGCCTACCAGCTGGACGTGAACCTGATGGGGCCATACCGGGTCACCCGGGCGGTTGCCGATCTGCTCATCGAGAGCAAGGGACGAATCATGACGACCGGCTCGATAGCGGGCATAGTCACGGGTCCGTTTGGCGGTGCCTACAGCATGAGCAAGCACGGCGTCGAGGCGTTCACGGATGCCCTGGCCGCCGAGATGGAGCGTTTTGATGTGCAGGTAGCCGTGGTGGAGCCCGGCAACTACAAGTCACAGATCTTGGCTTCCATGGTTGCGCGTATGGAAGCGGCCGGGTACACGGGCCAGGGCACCAGATTCGGCTCGATGCTGGACCTGGTCAGCGGTCCGCTGGATCGATCCCAGTACCAGGATCCCGATGATGTGGCGCTGGCAGCGCTGGATTTCATGACCAGCGATTCGCCCAGGCGCCGTTACATGGTCGTACCGAATCAGTTCGAGGCTGCGCTGACCATCGGGCAGGCGATACAGGAGCTGGTGCAGCTCAACCAGGACCACGCGTTCTCGTATGACCGCGATGAGCTGGTGCAGATGCTCGACGACGCTCTGGCTCAGGTCCAGCCCACGACCCCGTCCTCCACACCAACTCCGCAATCAACTGAAACGCCCGCTGGAGTCGGCCTGCAGCAGGCCGTCGTTGAAGGAGATCTCGAGACCGTGCTGCGACTCATAGAGGCCGGGGCGGACATGAACGAGAGGGATCCTATGGGAGGGTCGAGTCCCCTGCTTACGGCGGCCACGTTCGGCCGAACCGAGGTGGCCAGGGCGTTGATCGAGGCGGGCGCGGATGTAAACCAGCAGAATAACGAAGGCTCGACCGCCCTTCTCACCGCTGCCCTGTTCTGCCGCACCGAGATTGTCGAGGCCCTGCTCGCCAACGGTGCTGACAGGAGCATCAGGAACTTCGCTGGATCGACCCCTCTCGACGTCGTCACGGTTCCTTTCGAGTCAATCAGGGGCATCTACGATTACCTCGGAGCGATCCTTGGACCCTATGGATTGGAGTTGGACTACGAGCGGTTGGAGATGACCCGGCCCAAGATCGCGGAGATGCTGCGAGACAACTGAACTTTTCAGTCCGCGCGGATTCCGTCTGGTGCCGCTAGACCTCCAGTCGGGTGCCAAAGATGCCGGTCAACTCACCACCAGCCAGTGATACGACAAGCGCGTTATGACCGTCAGCACTCGCGGGAGAGCAGCCAACTCACCACCAGCCGGAACACTGCCTCCTGGTTCTCGTCGCCGATGACCGAGACTCTTATCTGGCGACCCTTCGTTCCGTCGTGCGTCAATTCCAGGCGGGTCCCCTCTCCCGTTCCAACCGACGTGTAAGGGCAGGCGGTGATGATTCCAGCACAGCTGGTATCCGTCGCCTCCAGCTCCAGCTGAGCGGCTGGGTCGCTCCACGTGAGAATGACCCAGAAGTTGGAGTTTCTGGGAGATGTCGCGTCGAAGGATCGTACTTCCCCGGCGCTGACCGTCTCGTCCATGGCCGAGAGGATGACGCCCGATTGGTCGTCTCCACAGCCACCGAAGATCGACGACGATCCGCACCCCAGACTCGGGGCGAGGGCAAGGATCACCATGAATCTTCGCAGCAGCGGAAGGAACTGTTGCATAGCCGTAGCCTCCTGCCGAAATCCTACGTGCGCCGACGCTGGCTACGTCGAGAACTTTGCGCCGATCCGAATGGCCAGTCGGTTCTTATCGAGCTCCGGTCGATCACCCAGGGATCCGTACAGGGACCCGACGAAGCCCACATTTGGATTGATCCAATACTCGTAGCCGAGCTGCGCGCCGTAAGTGATGTCTCCCTCCGTCCAGTCATACGGGGAGCGAAACCACTGCTTGCCGATGTTCAGGCCGACCAGGGGTCCGTGAGCGCGGGCGGGGAGGAATCGGTAGCGAAACTCGATCGTCAGGCCATATTCCGACCAGCTGCCGCTGAAGTCGGGGGGCGGTTCCGAGGCGCCTTCCCACTCGACCGTTTGCGGGAACCAGTACTCGCCCCTCAAGGCTATTTCGGCGCCGCTCCCGACCCGAAGACCGGCTGAAGCGTCCACACCTGGACCGCTCCCCATTACGCCGAACCAGTGGTAGCCGGCGTTCGCATCGGCCACGAACCGTACCTGGGAGTGTGCGGGCCCGGAGAAGACAAACACCATGATCAGCGACAGCATCAGGAACCGCATTGGGGTCCCCCTCCTGCTTTCATCGCCCTTAAAGGCCGAGCTCCAAGCCTCCATACACGGCGTGTGGTCCGTCGGCGCCCCCGTGCGTTCCCAGTTGACCGACAGCACGGATCGCAAGGCGGCGCGTGGGTCGAAACGATACGCCGAGGTTGAACCGCAGAACCGAGCCTGAGAAGTCGCCCTCCCCGAGCCCTCCAAAGCCGATTCCCGCCAGAGGGGTGACGATGGCCGTCGGCAGCGGTTGCACCTCGATTCCGAACTCGATGGTGCCGTATCCGGCCCCGGACCCGGTAAGCCCCCCATCGATACGGAAAAGGCCATTGGGATCCAGCCGCAGCCCGAGGCGAAACCCGTAGTAGATCCCCCGGTCCCTGCCCCCTTCGTGAATCCACGCATGGCCGACCTCGCCACGGACGGAGAACCGCGGTTGCGCTACAGGTGCGGAAGAGACTTCCTCGGTCTCCTGTGGTTCTGGGTCCTGCGCGGAGAGCGCGGCGGCGCTGCAGGCTGCATATGCCACAACAAACGAAAGGAAACGGAGTCGTGTCATCTCGACACCCTCCACGCCGACGAACAGCAGATACCGCGCCGGCAGCCACAGATTCGCGTCCAAACCCATACGACGTTGTGCGTGAAGCAGTAACAGCAGCATGCCGGGGCTGGGATTCGAACCCAGATGCCCTAAGGGCCTCGGATTTTAAGTCCCACCGAACATACACCCAAACAGGACACCAGACAGCACTAACCCGCACCAGACAGGCGTTCCCGGCCACCAGCCGGGAGCGCCATTTGTCGCTGAGATCGTCCAGTTACATCCAGTTACGCCACAAATACGCCACAGCCCGCGTGGCCGAGTTCCCGGAGGCGAGGGGCGTGATGCTACGGATACTTTTCACACACACCCATAGAGTTGTAATCGCCTCCACGACAATACAGGTCACCACAGCAGCCCCCTGTGAAGCACATATGACCCAACGGATCGCAGTAGGAGCGCGTGACCGGCTTCGGAGCTGTCGGCCCACCGCACCCTGTAGCCGCCGGCGCGAAGGTCGTCAGCGAGAGCAGCAGAGCGACCATCGCCACGTTCCGAAGAGTCCTCATGAGCTTGGCCATGGTTCAATCCTCTCGGCAGTAGTTCCCCTCATCGCGCAGAACGCACGTCAGTCCGCTGCAACAACTCTGGCCGATGGTGCACCAGTGCCCTCGCTCGCTGCAGGGCCCGGCGAACATGCTGCACCCGGTAGTGGCCGCAGGCGCGAACGTCGTCAGCGAGAGCAGCAGAGCGGCGGTAAGCAGCTTCCTCAACATCGTGACCTCCCTTGTCGACCGATGCTACCGACAACGCGTGGTGCCGTTGTCGTCTGCCACGCAGATGCCCGAGCAGCATGCCCGCAGGCTGCACGATTCCCCTTTGCGTGCACATTCGACTGGTGCATCGAAACGACGTTTACACGGCCCGTCCGCATACTGCTCGTCCAGACACTGAAACGTCGCACACCCGGTAGTCGCCGCTGGTGCGAAGGTCGTGAGCGAGAGCACCAGACACGCGGTGAGCAGTTTCTTGAGCACGGGGCCTCCCTTGTTGGCTTCCACGCCCCGAATCTGCCGGGTGCGGGTCAAGGGAGAGTCAAGCGAACGGCGAGGCCCTGCCGCGCGCGCGCCAGACCGCTGAGAACGCACCGGACTCACACTCCGTTGCGCGGTCGTAACTCGTTGCTAGAAATCAGGATTACACCACGGTGTGGCGCGATTGTGGCGCAGCCAGCGTCGCTTGTGCCTGCCACACCGAGAACGCGAAAGGACGGTATGCCTTGCCGTGCAGAGGAACGAACGCAGTCGGGAAGCCGTGCAAAGCTCCCGAGCACCTGCTTGACGAGGCCAGTCTGTGTCCGTCACACCGCCCCGGCGGGCGTGAGCGCATGTCGGAACTGGGGCGGAAAGGTGCCGAGGCTGCGCGAGCGCGATTCAAGGCAAACGGGCTGGACCCCAGCGAGTTGACTTCCCTTGAGACACACGAGGACGCGAAGCAGCGTCTCGATCTGATCGCGCGAGCGGCCCCGAGCGGAGGAGGCGCTGCGTGGTGCACGTGCGTCAGAAGTTCGGGGCATCGGAGCGGCGTGCGTGCCGGGTGCTGGGCCAGGTACGAAGCACGCAGCGCAGGCAGGCGA
>JBDHIQ010000074.1:0-11071 GCA_039587395.1 Gemmatimonadota bacterium | reverse complement strand
ATGACCGGGGTGGGGCTCGAACCCACGACCTACGGATTAAAAGTCCGTTGCTCTTCCAACTGAGCTACCCGGTCGAACTAATGAAATCTACTTCACCCTCACCGGCGCCATGCGATACCCGAGCCAGGCGCCCAGGATCGCTGCACCGCCCTGCACGAGCAAACCCAGTGCCGCCGTTCTTACGGTCAGGGGCTCCCACGCCGCCCTGCCGCTGGACAGTCCGCCAACCGTCAGGTTGAGGATGAACCAGGCGACGAAGCTGAGAAGCGCGATCGCCGCACCGTGCAAAATGGGGGCAGCGGCTACCCTGAACCCGGCCAGGAACCCGCCAATCCCCCACCCTACGGCCACTGCGAGCGCGATGGAAAGGGCGTCCATCGCCTCCGAGCGGCCCAGCAGGCCGCTTCCCTCCATGAGAAGTAGCATCCCGCTCGCCGCCGCTACGGCAATGAACCAGGCGAACGCCACCCACGAGAACTGCACGTTGGTCAGGTGCTCCGAGTGCATGCCTGCCGTCCTTCTCCGCTGTTCGGTCGTTGAGGCGTTGTCAGCGCTCCGTCCTTGCGGCCGACGGGCCCGATGTCGGCTCCGACCCCAACTCCAGTTCCACCTGGAGGACTCCCTGAAACGTCCGCCGGTGGTGCGGCGTGGGGCCCAGGCTCTGGATCGCGGTCATGTGGCCGCGTGTCCGGTATCCCTTGTTCGAGGCCCAGCCATAGTCCGGGTATCGTCTGTCCAACCTGCACATTAGCTCGTCGCGTACCACTTTCGCGAGGATGGACGCGCAGGCAATCGAATGGGACCGTCGGTCGCCCTTGATAATCGGCGTGTGCTCGCCCAGCGCAGGAGCCGGGCGTCCATCCACGAGCAACAGATCGGGCTTGAACGGCAGCCGTTCAACAGCGCGCCTCATGGCCAGTATGGAAGCCGCCCGGACGTTGATTCGCTCTATCTCGCGGCAGGAAGCCGCGCCAACGGAAAACGCGAGGCACTCCTTCCGGATGATTCCGGCGAGTCCCTCGCGCTGTTTTGCTGTCAGCAGCTTGCTGTCGACGGCGCCCTCGAACTGCTGGCCCTTCTTGAGGGCGACCGCAGCGGCCACCACGGGACCCGCCACGGGCCCGAGCCCTACTTCGTCAACGCCGACCACATACTGGCAGCCGGCCGACCAGCCCTCTTCCTCGTAGTCGAGCGGGGCGGTCGGCGGCATCGGTCGGCTCGGGCGGGCGGCCTACTCGGCCTTTTCCTCGCCCTCTTCGGCGGCTTCCTCCGCCTCCGCGACGATCTCCTCGGCCTCTGCTTCGACTGACTCGGCAGTCTCCTCAGCGATCGCCGCTTCCTCGGCTACGCTCTCAGCAGCCTCGGCTTCCACCGGCTCGTCGATCAGCGCCTCCTCGGCCTCGGCAACCTCAGCAGCAGCCTCTGCCGCCTGCGCAGCCAGGATCTCCTCCGTGGACGACGGCCGGGCCAGCGAATCCCTGTCCAGCCACCAGCGACGCTCCTGCACGCGGGCCCGCTTGCCGCGCCGTTCGCGCAGGTAGTAGAGCTTCGCGCGTCTCACATCACCACGACGCACAACCTCCACGCCGGCGATGGACGGCGAGTGCAGAGGGAAGATCCGTTCAACTCCCACTCCGCCGGAGACGCGGCGCAGCGTGAACGTGGCCCCCGTACCCGCGCCACGACGTGCGATGCAGATGCCTTCGAATGGCTGAATGCGCTCCTTCTGGCCTTCTCTCACTCGTACGCGCACCCGCACCGTGTCGCCCGGGGCAAACGCCGGGATATCGCTGCGCTTGTAGCTCTTCTCGAGCTCTGCGATTCTCGGATCCATCGTGCTTTCCCTCGTTCCATTGCGGTCCCGGTGCCCGGGTCCGCTATTCTCCGTCCATCGTCTCCAGCAACTCGGGGCGGCGCTCCCGCGTCAGCCGATCTGCTTGCTGCCGACGCCATGCCTCCACCCGCGCGTGATCTCCGGATCTCAGTACGTCCGGTACTGCCATGCCCCGGTACTCCGCCGGCCGCGTGTACGCCGGCGGGGCCAGCAGACCCTCGTAGAACGAGTCCGCCGACGCCGATTCATGGTCGCTCATCGCGCCCGGCAGCAGTCGAACCACCGCATCGATGACAACCAGCGCCGCGGGTTCCCCCCCGCTCAGCACGTAGTCGCCTATCGACAACTCCTCATCCGCGAGGCCCTGGGCCACTCGCTCATCCACGCCCTTGTAGTGGCCGCAGAGGAGCGTCACCTCGTCCTCCAGCGAGTACCGCACCGCCGTCGCGTGGTCGAACATCGGCCCGCGCGGCGTGAGCAGGACAATCGGTCCTGCCGGTTCCAGGTGGTCGATCGCCTCGAAGAACGGTTCGGGCTTCATCACCATGCCTGCCCCGCCTCCGAACGGCTCATCATCCACCGTCCGGTGTCGATCGTGCGTGTAATCGCGCAGATCGACAATCCGGTACTCCGCCAACCCGGCGGCCCTCACCCTCCCGGGGATGCTCGTCTCGAGCGGCTCCCGGAAGAAGCCGGGGAAGATTGTCAGGACGTTGAGTTTCAACACGTCGTGACCGCCTTCCCTCCTCGCTGTCCCATCGCCGGCGCTGACTCGTCAGATCTCGAGCAAGCCTGTCGGCAACCTCACGGTCACCGTCCCGCCCTCCAGATCCACCTGGACAACTGTCTCAGGGCCGAACGGGATCAGCTTCTCTTTGCCCTCTACCTCCACGGCCAGCAGAACGGAAGCGGGCGATTCGTACACCTCATGCACCCGACCGATCGGTCCGGCATCCGCATCCAGTACATCCAGGCCGACCAGGTCGTGGAAGAAGTACTCATCCTCCGCGAGCTCTTCCAGTTCCGCGGCCGCTACACTCAAGAACAGGCCCCGGTACAGTTCGGCCGTTGTCCGGTCGGGCAATTCCTCGACGATCAACCGCCAGGCACGACCATGCGGTGCAGCTTCCACTACCGTCAGCTCCGCGGGACAGTTCACTGGCGGGTCAGCCACCAGCAGCTTCCGTCCGGGAACGAAGACGGTCTCCGCGTAGTCCGTCTCCAGCCGGAGCACCAGCCCGCCTTCCAATCCGTGGGCGCGAGCAATTCGCGCCACTATGACCGGCTCCGCTCCGCCGGTCCGCGCTTCCTTGTCCACGGTGCTCCGTGAGGGTCGAGTGTGAAGTCCTAGGACTTCTCTTCCTCGCCTTCTTCGGCGGTCTCTTCCTCCGGCTCGTCCGTCGCCTCGGCTTCCGGTGCTTCCTCGGCCTCGGCTACCGGCTCTTCCTCAGCCTCTGCAGCCGGCTCTTCCTCAGCCTCTGCTTCGGGGGCAGCCTCTTCGGCTTCCGCCTCGGCTACCGGCTCTTCCTCAGCCTCTGCAGCCGGCTCTTCCTCAGCCTCTGCTTCGGGGGCAGCCTCTTCGGCTTCCGCCTCTGCAGCCGGCTCCTCCTCAGCCTCTGCCTCGGGGGCAGCTTCTTCGGCTTCCGCCTCAGCTTCCGGTGCCTCTTCGGCCTCGGCAGCCGGCTCCTCTGCAGGAGCTTCCTCGGTAGCCTCTTCAGCCGCAGGAGCTTCCGCCTCGGCCTCGACCACGGGCGCCGCTGCCGCTGCCACCTCGGCCGCGCTGGCTCTCATCTTCTTCTCGACGGGAGCGGTGCGCTGCGAGGTTCCGCGCTCACCCGGGGGCGGCCCGATCTCCACGACTTCCTGCTCCACGGCCTCAGGGGTGACGCCGGAGTTCCACTGCACCCACACGCCGGTCTTCCGCAGCAGCGACTTCACGCTGTCGCTCGGAACGGCACCTTCGTGCAGCCAGTGGATGGTACGGGCCGCGTTGATCTTGATCAGCGACGGACTCGTCCGCGGATTGTAGCTCCCAAGCCTCTCAATCGACTTGCCGGCGGTGCCCTCCCGGGAATCCATCACGACAATCCGGAACGACGCTTCCTTTTTCGCCCCGACGCGCTTCAGCCTGATCGTAGTCGCCATGTACTGTTCTTTCCTATCGCATCAGCCGGCCCAGATCTCCCGGATCCATGCCCTTCATGGCGGGAGCCAGCCGGCCCATCTGTTTCATCATCTTGCGCATCTCTTCGAACTGCTTGAGAAGCCGGTTGACTTCATGAACCGGCCGTCCGGAGCCCCGCGCGATGCGCGCGCGCCGCGATCCGTTCAGGATGCGAGGCTTCCTTCTCTCATCCGGCGTCATCGACTGGATGATCGCCTCCAGGTGCTTCACCCGCTTCTGGTCTACTTCCACGTCGTCCAGCATGCCTGCCTTGATGCCGGGGACCATCTTCAGTAGCCCCTTCAGCGGTCCCATCTTCTGGAGTTGCTGGACCGACTGGAGAAAGTCCTCCAGGTCAAACTCACCGCGGCCGAGGATCTTCTCCTCGATCCGCTTGGTCTCTTCCAGGTCTATGGTCTGCTGGGCCCGTTCCACCAGGCCGACGATGTCACCCATCTGGAGGATCCGGCCGGCCATCCGCTGAGCCTCGAAGGCCGTCAGGTCCTCCGGACGCTCACCGGTTCCGACGAACTTGATCGGGATGCCCAGCACGCCGAAGATCGAGAGCGCAGCGCCACCGCGGGCGTCGCCGTCCATCTTGGTCAGGATCACGCCGGTGAGCCCCACGGTCTCGTGGAAGCCCTCGGCTATCCGCACTGCTTCTTGCCCGGTCATGCCATCCGCTACCAGCAGGACCTCTGTCGGGGCAACGGCTTCGCGAACCCGCTTCAGCTCGTCCATCAGGGTCTGGTCCACCTGCAACCGACCCGCCATGTCAATCAGCACGTGACTCGCGCCCTGTCGCCTGGCGCCGTCCACCGCCGCTTTGGCCAGACGGGCCATGTCCTCCTCGTCCGGCTCGTGGACGACGGGTACGCCAATCGCCTCACCCAGCGTCTTCAGCTGGTCCGCCGCTGCCGGACGGTAGGGGTCGCAGGCCACCATCGCCGGACTCCCGCCGCCTACTTTCAGCCGGCGCGCCAGCTTGGCCGCCGTGGTCGTCTTGCCTGACCCCTGCAGGCCCACCAGCATGACTACCGTCGGCGGAACCGCCGCCTCGCCCAGCTCGGTGCCTTCCTTGCCGAGCAGCTCGACCAGCTCGTCATGTACGATCTTGACGATCTGATCACCCGGCCGGACTGCCTTGAGCACGTCCTCGCCGATGGCGCGCGTCTCGACACGCTTCAAGAAGTCGCGCGCCACGGCGTAGTTCACGTCGGCCTCGAGGAGGGCCCGGCGCACCTCGCGCAGGCCGTCCTTCAGCATCTTCTCTGTGATGACGCCGCGCTGTCGTAACTGGCCCAGCACGCCGTCGAGTCGATCGCTCAGGCGCTCGAACATTTCACCACAAAAAGGAAAAACGCGATCGCGGGTGCGCCCCGCTCGCGTCATGGCCAACCTTCTCGACGAATCCGAATTCGGCGCAGCCGCGAATTATAATCAGGACGAGGCGTAGAGACAACTTACGGAGGTGCGACGCGGTGGTTCTACGGCCAGCCTGCGGTGGTTCTACGGCCAACCCGCAGCGTCTGCCCTATGGCCAGCCTGCAGCGTCTGCTCTATGGCTAGCCGGCGGCGCCTGTTCCGCCAATCGGAAGTGGAACCGTCTCGCTCCGTCCCGCTCCCACGGAAACGTACCGAATCGGAACGTCGGTCACGGCCTCGAGCCGTTCCAGGTAACTCCGAGCCACCGGAGCCAACTCGTTCCAGGCGCGCACCCCGGTCGTGGGGGTGTTCCAACCGGGCAGCGACTCGTAAACGGGCTCCACCCGCTCGAGGTCGGTGGCCGATTCCGGGAACCGCGCGACGGGTTGACCGTCCAGCTCATACCCGGTTGCCAGCTTGATCTCGTCGAACGTGTCCAGCACGTCCAGCTTGGTGATCGCCAGCGATGTGAGACCGTTGATCCCCGCCGCATAGCGGGTGACCATGCCGTCGAACCAGCCGGGCCTGCGTGGCCGGCCGGTCGTGGCGCCGAATTCGCCTCCCAGGGTGCGGAGCCGTTCGGCTTCCGCGCCCGACAGTTCGGTCGGAAGCGGACCGTTGCCCACCCGCGTGGTATAGGCCTTGACGATTCCCAGCACCTCGTCGATGGCGGTGGGTCCTATCCCCAGGCCGGCCGTGGCCCCACCCGCGGTAGTAGTTGAGGAAGTCACATAGGGATAAGTGCCGTGATCGACGTCCAGGAGCGAACCCTGGGCACCCTCCAGCAGCACCCTCCCGCCACCAGCCAGCCCGGTGCGGATCTCTTCGCCAGCGTCCGTAGCCAGCCCCAGAAGTGCGGGGCCAATGTCCTCCAGGGAGGCGAGCACCTCCTCGCCATCGACTCGCTGGTCGGAGCCCAACCGCTCACATGTCGCGTTTGCCGATGCCGACGCCGACCGCACGATGTCCCCCGTGCGCTTCGAGTCGGCCAGATCCGCCAGTCGGAGGCCGACTCGCGCTACCTTGTCGCGGTAGGCAGGCCCGATGCCTCTGCCCGTCGTTCCAATCTTGCCGTGTCCGCGGCTATCTTCCTGCACCTTATCCAGCAGCTTGTGGTGCGGCAGGACCAGGTGGGCCCGGCTGCTCACTCCAATGCGGCCTGTCAGGTCTATCCCGCGCGCCTCCAGAGACTGCATCTCTTCGAGCAGCGTCCACGGATCGACAACCACGCCGTTTCCGAGCAGACAGCGCACATCCGGATACAGCGCCCCGGATGGCACCAGATGAAGGATGAACTCCTCGCCGGCCACGCGGACTGTGTGACCCGCGTTCGCTCCGCCCTGGTATCGCGCAACGATGGTCGCCTGTTCGGCGAGCACGTCTATCAGCTTGCCCTTGCCCTCGTCACCCCACTGCGCTCCGACCACCGCAACGCACCGCACGCTATCGCTAAACAAGCGGATCTCTCCCTTCCAGGACGCCCGCTCGCTTCAGAGCGGTCCGGATCTCGTCGCGCGCCTTCTCTTTCACCGGGCGCAAGGGAGCTCGTGGAGGTCCTCCCTTCAGTCCGAGAAGATCAAGCGCCTGTTTCACCCCAGGTACTCCGTGCTTGCCGACCACCACCTTGTTCAGCGGCCCGATTCTCTCCTGCAGCTTGCCGGCTTGAAACGTCCGGCCTGCATGGAACGCCTCGTAGCACTCGCATGCCAGCTCCGCCGCCAGGAGGCCGACGGCCACGACGCCACCCGTCGCTCCAATCTCGAGCGCGGAATACAGGTAGCTCCCGTTCCCCACCAGCACACCGGCCCTGGCGTCGCAGGCATCCGTCAGGGCGCCCAGGTTCTTGAGATCGCCCGACGAGTCCTTGATGCCAATGACGTTGTCGTGCTTGACGAGCTCTCCTACCAGCTCGGGCAGCAGCTCGACGGGAACGTACTTGGGCATGTGATACAGAATTACGGGGACAGGAGCTGCGTCCGCCAGCGCCAGAAAGTGGTCGCGAAGGGCTTCCCCGGTCATGGCGCCCTTGTAGTACGATGGCGGACGAACCAGCACGGCGTCCGCTCCTCTGGCGGCCGCTCCCTTCGTGAGCTGGATGGTTTGCCGGGTAGATTCGGCACCGGTCCCGGCAATCACCAGACCCTCATCCACCTCCGCCCGGGCCAGTTCCACCAATCTCAGCAGTTCCGCACGCGCCAGGAATGGCGCCTCTCCCGTGGAACCGCTGACGACAAATCCCCTGATCGGCGCGCGCAGCCACGTTGCCAGGTTCGAGATGTAGGCACCCTCGTCCAGATCACCCGCCGAGTTGAATGGCGTGGTGACAGGCAGGATGACGCCGGTCAACCCGAGCCTGTCCAGACGCGGGCCGCCGACCGGCTCACCGGTGGGGCGATCTATTGAATTTGGCGTGTCGGTCAGAAGCGGCTGTATTCGCCGCCCGCGCCCACGCGCTCGGCGGCGTCCCCGTCGTTCACCATGTCCGCATGCTCCTCCCGCAGCGTCTTCATCTGCAGCTCGAAGTCGCTCGGGCTGGACGACCAGGCGTATGCGGTCTCGTAGTCGACGATGCCCTGATCCACCAGATCCATCAGGTGTTGATCGAACGTCTGCATGCCGTACTGCTCGCGACCGTTCGCCATCAGTTCGACAATCTCCTGCTTCGTCTCGCCGCGCAAGATGCAGTCGCGGATAGCCTGCGTATTGCGGAGGATCTCGATTGCAGGGACGCTGCCGCTGCCATCAGACGTCCGTACCAGCCGCTGGGAGACAATCGCTCGCAGCGTGTCAGCCACGCGGAAGCGCACAAGCTCCTCGTGCTGATCCGGGAACATGCCGAACAGATGCTTCAGCGCTCCGGTGGTAGTCGGAGCGTGCATGGTGGAGACAACAAGGTGGCCGGTTTCGGCCGCCTCAACGGCAATCTCCGCGGTCTCGAGATCCCGCATTTCGCCGATCAGGATGATGTCGGGGTCCTGGCGGAGTGCCTGGCGCAGACCCTTACGGAACGATTCCGTGTCCGTGCCGATCTCGCGCTGGGTCACTGTGCTCTCGTGGTTGTCGTGCCAGTACTCGATGGGATCCTCGAGCGTGACGATGTGCTTCCGGCGGTTGTCGTTGATCCAGCCTATCATCGCGGCCTGTGTGGTACTCTTACCCACGCCGGTGGCGCCGGTCACGAGCACCATGCCGTGCGGCTCATCGACTACCTCCGAGAGAACGGGAGGCAGATTCAGCTCTTCAAGCGTCGGAACGCGCCACGGGATCGTGCGGAGCACGACCATGAATGAACCGCGCTGCTGAAGGATGTTGACGCGAAACCGAGCCAGATCCTTGAGCTCCCACGCGAAGTCGAGATCCCAGATCTCATCGATCCGCCGCCTGTAAGTGTCGTTGGGAAGAAGCCGCATCGCGACGCGCCGGGTCTCCTCCGGGAGGAAGGGTTCCTCCGAAAGGGCTACCAGATCCCCGTGGATCCGGGCTCGGAATACGTCGCCCGCCTTGATGTGAATGGACTGTGCGCCCCTGGCTACCGCCGCCCGTACCAACCTCTCCATCAGCTCCATTAGTAGCCGAGCTCCTTCCTCACCACGTTTTCGAGCCCCTTTCCGCCAAGGTACCGGCGGATATTGCGTACGATCAGGTCCGTCTCTCTGTCCCAGAACTTCGGCGAGACGCCGCCGACGTGGGGCGTCACCAGCACGTTCTCCATCTTCCACAGCGGACTGTCCTGCGGAAGTGGCTCCTGGGCAAAGACGTCCAGTCCTGCTCCGCGCAATCGTCGTTCCGTGAGGGCTTGGATCAGCGCGTGCTCGTCCACTACGCCCCCGCGGGCGACGTTGATGAGCACCGCGCCGGGATGCACCATCGCAAGCTCTTGTCTCCCAATGAGTTGCCGGGTCTCAGGTGTTTCCGGAATCGTGAGGACGATAAAATCGGAGCTGGAGAGCAGATCGGAAAGTCCCTCCGGGCCGGCCAGCGAATCCAGTTCCGGGGGCAAACCGCCACGAGTTCTTCGAATTGCCCGAACGGACATGCCCAGCGCCTTTGCGCGCCGGGCCAACCCCTGGCCGATGCCTCCGTAGCCCACAATCCCCAGGGTGAGGCCGCTCAGTTCGGTCACCGGACCACCCTCTCCTGCCAGTCTGGCATGCGTCCAGCGGCCCCCGTCCTGGCCCCGCGTGGCCACGTCCAGGCCGCGTGCGAAGAAGAACATCATGGCCAGCGCGTGCTCGGCCATGGACTCCGCGTACGTGCCCGCGGAGTTGGTGAGCACCACATCGCTCTGCAGCAGCTCCGGAAACAGCGACGCGCCGACACCCGCAGCGCCCGAGTGCACCCAGCGGAGTTGTCGCGCAGCGAGAAACGCCTCCCGCGGGATTCCCCACCCGCAGAAGACCTCCGCATCGGCTATGAGATCCAGGAGCTCTTCCGGCACCACGGTCGCTCCGTCTCCGGAGGCGTGTGCCGGAACCTCCAGGCTGCGCACGGTCCACGATTCGCCGAGGGCCTGCTGGATGGCCTGGATGGACTGGGCCGGCATGGACCAGCCGGGATAGTCCGGTGCATACATCCAGATGAGGAAGAGACGTCGGGACCGAGGCCCATCAGGTCGCACACTTCCGCCAGGGTTTGTCTCGCGATGACGCGGGCGCGGTCCGCGCCATCCGCCAGGACCTGCTGGATCTCCTCGGGATCTTCCCGCAACGCCAGGGCGCGCTCGCGAATCGGCGCCAGCTCCTCCGCGAGGTTCTCGGTCAGCCAGCGTTTGCACTGGACGCAGCCGATGTCTGCCGTCTGGCAGCGAATCTCGATCTCGTCCCTGGCGTCCTGGTCGGAAAAGAAGCCGTGCCAGGCAAACACGTTGCACACGTGCGGATTTCCCGGGTCGTCTCGCCTCACGCGGGCTGGATCCGTCACGGCGGTGGCAACCAGGCGGCCAATCTCGTCGGGCTCGGCCAGCAGCGGAATGGTATTGTCCTGCGACTTGGACATCTTCGCGACCCCGTCCAGGCCGCGTACTCGCTTCCCGTGGCCTATCAGCGGCTGCGGCTCCGGGAAGTACTCGCCGAATCGACCGTTCCAGCGGCGGGCAATCTCGCGGGTGAGCTCCAGATGCTGACGCTGATCCTCTCCGACCGGCACCATGTCGGCGCGATACAGGAGGATGTCCGCGGCCTGCAGCACGGGGTAGTTCAGCAATCCGGCGTTCACCGACTCGGAGCCGCCCGACTTCTCCTTGAACTGCGTCATGCGCCCCAGCTCCCCCAGCGGGGTCACGGTGTTGAGCAGCCATGCCAGCTCGGTGTGTTCCGGGACATCGGACTGCACGAAGATCGTGCAGCGTTCGGGGTCCAGGCCTGCGGAAATCAGGGACACGGCCAGATCGACAATGCGTTCCGGCATCTCCCCGACGTCGTACGGCTGGGTGATGGCGTGCAGATCCACTATCGCGTAGACGCAGTCGTACATGTCTATCAACGACACCCAGTTCTGGATGGCGCCCAGGTAGTTGCCCAGGTGCGCCTCACCCGACGGCTGGATCCCGCTGAATACTCGCTTCTTGTCGCTCATCTCGCTCTCTGGTCCGTGACCCGCCTCATGGCTCGCAGAAGTATTGCGGCATGGAGCCGGGAAAGCGAGTCCCC
>JBDHIQ010000073.1:0-10184 GCA_039587395.1 Gemmatimonadota bacterium | reverse complement strand
CGGCAACCTGCAGATCACCCGCGATGGTGGCGCAACGTGGACGAACGTGGTGGGCAACACTGGCGTTCCGGCCAACACCTGGGTGTCCCACGTGGAGGCCAGCTCACACGACGCGGGGACGGCGTTCGTGACGTTCGACGGACACCGAACCGGCGACATGACCACGTACGTGCTGGTCACGACGGACTTCGGCGAGACGTGGATCTCCGTGGTTACGGAACAGGTCGACGGCTACGCTCACGTGATCAAGCAGGATCCGGTGAATCCGGACCTTCTGTTCCTGGGGACGGAGTTCGGCCTGTACATCAGCCTGGACGGGGGCACGAACTGGGCGCGCTATTCGGCTGATGCGGGTGGACTCCCGCCGGTCGCCGTGCGCGACCTGACCATTCACCCGCGCGAGCAGGATCTCATCATCGCCACCCATGGCCGCGGCATCTACATCCTGGACGACATCACGCCGCTGCGTCACATCACGCAGGAGGTACTGGACTCCGATCTCACCGTCCTGCCCACGCGACCGGCGTTCATGCTGCCGGCCACACAAGTACAGCAGTTTCCTGGAAACGGAGAGTACTATGGCCCGAATCCGGCCGAGGCGGCATCCATCGTCTACTATCAGAAGCGGCGGCACCTGTTTGGAGACATGAAGGCCGAGATCTACGATGCGGACGGGGAGCTCATCACCGAGATCCCCGCCGGCAAGCGTCGCGGTCTGAACCGGGTCGAATGGATGATGCGGCTGCCCGCACCGAAGCTGCCGCCGGCCAGCAGCCTGGTGTTCGCGTTCGCGGGCCCCCGGATGCCGGAAGGCGATTACACGGTTCGGATTCAGAAGGGCGACGACGCGTTCGAAGGCACGGTATCGCTCGCTCCGGACCCCAGATCTCCCCACTCCGCAGCGGATCGGGCGCTCGGGCAGGAGACGTCCATGCGCATGTACGTCATGCTGGAGAGTCTGGCGTATGCGGTCGAGGCGGTGATCGATCTCCGGGACAAGGCCAACCTGGCTGCTGATTCCACCCAAGATGGAAGAGCGGAGAGTCGGCTTCGCGAGTATGCGGAATCCCTGGATGAATTCCGCACCGATCTGGTCTCGGCCAGCGATGAAGGCTTGTTTGCCGGCGAGGAGATGCTGCGCGAAAAGCTGGGTAACCTGTTCGGGGCTGTGTCGATGTACGACGGGCGGCCCACCGGATCACAGATCACTCGTGTGGACGTGCTGGCCGGGCAGTTCGAGGAGGCGCAGGCCAGGTTCGAGCAGCTGGTCGGTCCGGACCTGGACGAACTGAACGAGTACCTGGTCGGCCGGGAGCAGGCACCGCTGGACCTCATGACGCGCGAAGCCTGGGAGACCGAGGCAGAGGGCGGCTGAATCCGCAGCCGGAGTCGGTCGAGGCGGAGGGAGGGCAGGCGATAACTTGCCCCTCCCTCCCGCTACCTGCAGAATCCCCGCATGAATACAACGGGATTGCTGCAATTCGTGCATGATCTGGGTTTCGTGCTCTGGTTGGGCGTGACGCTCACGATGGCGTTCGTCACCGCTGGAGCGGCAAGGTCCGGAAACCTGGAGGTCATCGCGTTCGCCTACCGGACGTCCGCCAGGATCTACAAGACGCTCGGGTTGGCGGGAATGATGCTCACCCTGGTCGGGGGAATCGCGCTGACCATGGCGCTGGGACACCCCTTCTTCCGCCCCTTTCCTGCCCACTGGCTGTTCCAGATGCAGCTGCTCGGGATCGTGGCGTTTGTGGTGTCGGCGCTGTACCTGGTTCCGGTCAGCGTTCGGCTGGCGGTAGCCGCAGAGGCATCCGCCGCCGCGGGACAGGAAAGCGCCACCTTCGCTCGTCTCCGGAAGCGCGTCGCGATCGTCAGCTCGATCGTAGGTGGAGTGCTGCTGATCGTGCTATTGCTCGGCACACTGAAGTCGCCGTGATCCGGCGCACTCGTTCCGCCCGCGGCGAGCCGGCGCGCGCGACCGCCTCGTTGCTGGCCCTCGCCCCGCTCGCCCTGGGCGCTTCCCTGGCTATGGCGCTTCCGTTGGCACGGGGTGGCGGCGCTCCGGCAACAGCCGTAGCGCAGGAAGGCCCGGTCATGCTCCAGCTGAGCGCCCGCACGGGTGAGACGGATACCTATCGCTACGAACAGAACGTGAACCTCCAGCTGCCTGCCGAGTTCGGCGGGGCCCAGTCCATTGCCTCGCGGCTGGTTCTCTCGCAGACGGCCATGAGCGTGTCTGACGACAGGATTCAATACCTGGCCGAGATCAAGGATGTGTCCGTCGAGATGACCGAGAATCCGCTGGGTGCGGATCTGGACTTCTCAAAATACAAGGGACAGCAGTTCGACATGGCGATGACCCGTCAGGGCCAGCTGCTAGGGCTCGAGATGGCGGGCGCCAATCCAGCCGCTCAGCAGATCCAGCAATCCATGCGGCAGGTCGGATTCCCACAGCTGGCCGGGAGTCCGGTACGGGTCGGAGACACCTGGACCGACACCACTCGCGCCGATGCCGCCGGCATGGGCGTCCCCGTGGACGGAGATATCATCTCGATCAACCGGACCACCCTGGAGCGCCTCACGGAGCTGGGCGAGCGGACCATAGCCAACCTGAGCGTCCAGACCACCTTCACGTTCCAGCCACGGGCCGAGGCCGGGCTGGGGATGAGTGTCGAGATGATCGGCTCCCGTTCGGACGATGTCCGGTTCGACGTCACGAACGGGCGCTTCATCGTCAGCGCGGGGAGCCAGTCCTTCACGCTCAACATCGGCATGGCGGGTCTGGGCGGCGGTTTCCTGATCGAGGGAGACTCCAGGAGCAGCGCCCAGCTGCTGGAGCAGGGCAGCTAGCGGCTACTCGCCCCCTCCGTCTCCGGCCGGCACCAGGTCCGACAACTGCAGCAGCCTTTCCGCCCTGGCGAATGCGCGGTCGGCTTCATCCGGATCCTCCCGCAGCTCGTGCGCCACGGTGAGCGCCATGTACGCCAGGTAGTACTGGGCCGGAATGCTGGACCGGGTGGACGGTTCCGGCCACGTATCCCAATCCAGCAAGTAGTCCACCTGGAAAACGTCCCACAGAAGTTCCTGGGTCCGCTGCCGGTCCACCCACGGGATATCGAGCTGCCCGCCGACAAAGACGGTGTCGCCGGCAGACTCGAGCAAGCCATGCACGACCTTGTGGGCCATGCCCTGGCGGAGCAGGTGTGGCTGCAAACGCCAGCGGCCGTACACCGGCGGCGCGGTCGCAGCAAAGTACACCGGCCGGTCGCCCATCGCCTGCTGTACGATGTGAAGCACCAGGATGTCCGGGAAGGTGATCAGCTCGCCCTCACGAACGTCGGCGGTGACCCAGTCCGACACCGCCAGCGTCGTATCCGTGGGCATGATGTATCCGGGGGGAAGCGCCTCGATTTGCTCATCCGTCAGGGCGATGACCGACCGCGTGGGCGGCGTGATCTCCATACCGCGGTAGGGGCCGACGGCCGCCTCCATGTCGAACGGCCGCTGGCAAACCACCACCGTTTCGGTTTCGAGCGGATCCACACCCGCGGGACACGGCGTCGTAAGCTCGCGGATCTGCTTAGGATACCACGTCGTACCCAGGTACGAGTGCACGATCACCGTAACATCGCGCCGGATGCCCTCAACTTCCTGCAGGTACCACAGCGGGAAGGTGTCGTTGTCGCCGTTGGTGAACAGGACGGCATAGGGCTCCGCCGACTGGAGGAGATTCCACGCCCAGTCTCTCGCCGAGTAGTCGCCCTTGCGATCCACGGCGCTCCAGTTCAGCAGCAGGGGAACCAGCGCAACCAGCAGCACGGGCGAGGCCTGCGCGTACCGCGGACTCCGGTCGTCACCGCCCCGGCCCTCCGCGAGCTGGCGCCACAAGGTCACCAGACCCAGACCGGCGTACAGGCCCCACACGTTGAAGCCGATGACGTAGAAGTAATCCCGTTCCCGCACCTCGTGCAGGTCCGTGTTGGGGATCAGGTCGTTGTACAGCGAGTACCCGTACCTGAAGTTCAGATAGAATACCAGTGCCAGCGTCACGGTGAACGTCAGGACGGAGAAGTAGACAAAGCTGTCTCGGTCCCCCCTCCAGTGCTGCCAGAGACCGACCATCCCGAAGAACAGGAACAGCATCGTGAACAGCGGCCGGGCCGTGCGTCCCAGGCCATAGGCCCACTGCCAGTCAAAGTACTGCCAGAAGTTGGCGTACTGCGCGGTGATGGGTGCCTGCCGCTCGGTGAGCGCCGATGGCTTCCCATACTGCTCACGCACCAGCGACGAGGCCAGCGCATCGCAACGGACGGCCAGGTGCCGCTTCCCGCGCGCGTCCGTGTAGAATCCCGGCGTCACCGCCTCGATCACGCTCTCGCACTGTGGGTCTGCTTCGTCGATGATCGGATTCTGCGCTGAGCGGATCGGCACGAAGAGGATCTGGACCGAATAGCCCAGGCCCAGGAAGACAAGCGCGACGGTTACCAGCTTCCAGCGGAGCAGCGTTCGCCAGCTGTGCCACAATACGAACACGCCCAGCGCCGGCAGGGGAAGGACCGACATCGTGTGGTTCGCGGCGCCCAGGCCCAGGAGAAACGCGATCAGGACCAGCAGACGGTCGCCCCGCGGATTGTCTGTCTCATCCTCCCACAGCATCGCCAGGTAGCTCACCAGCGCGACGACGAACAGCGAGAGCGTGTAGACCTTCTCGTTCATATTGGACTGCGCCCAGACCGTATAGGCCGTGGCGCTGACCAGCACTGCTATGAATCCGGTGATCAGCAGCTGGCGGCGGTCCTCCGTGAAGTGCGCCCAGATTCGCACCACTGTCAGGAACCACAGGAAGGCCGTCCCGGCAGAGAGCGTGGCGCTCAGCAGGTTGATCCGCGCGGCTATGGACAGGCCGGTCCACTCGAGCAGGAGGATCCACACGCGACCCACCAGGACGAACAGGGGATTGCCGGGTGGGTGCGGCAGCCCGACGATGTAGGCCGTCGCGATATACTCGGACGTGTCCCAGAACCCGGTAGTGGGAGCCAGCGTAACGACATACAGAAGCCACACCAGCAGGCCCGTGCCCGCGGCCCATCCCCAGATGGGGAGAGGTCCGACTCTTTCCCGTTCGATTCCGTTCATCGCCGCCGTCTGTTTCGCCTCGTCACGCGTGCATATTCGACGCGCGAAGACTCTCGTGGGTTGCCATCGCGAGACTCCCGCAGGTGGCTCCCGCGGGCGAGTGGGAAGCTAAACGCTGAACTGCTGTCGGCCAACCCGAGAAGGGCGGAGAAGTAGGGCCCTGGACAGAGGAGTAGTGGAGCGCGGCCTTGTAGAGAGGAGCGGCGAGCTTACTGCCAGTCTCTGGTAGTCAGGATGGTGAGTCCGCCCGCGCGGACGTTCACGGCGCCAAGCTCCACCCGGCGCAGCGCGTCGGCTTCTGGTCCCGGAATCTCGAGCGACAGGGCATGCGCGCCGGCCGGCACCCGGAGGCGTACGAGCGAGATCTCGCCAGGGACCAGGTGCCAGGATCTTGTGTCTGCACGCTCCAGGGCCGCCGTGCCCACATCCGCGGCGAGACCTACCAGATCGCCCAGCAGTGGGCTCTCATCATGAATCTCCCGTTCGACGGTGTAGGCAATGGCTTCCCGGGCCAGGCCACGCAGGATGGCCTTCCCCAGGGCTACCGGTTGCCGCGCACGGAATTCGTCGAGCAGGACTCCGGAGATGCTGGCCCGTGCAGCGCCCGGACCGGCAAACAGGGCCTCCAGCCTCGGTTCACGGCCAATCCCCTTACCGGCCAGGTCCAGTGCAAGCACGCCCGCCAGACCGGCAGTCACTCCGCCCGGCACTCCAGGGACATCGCCGCTGTGCGCCACGGTAGCGGCGAGAAGGCGAAGCCCGGCCGGGAGCGTCTGGTAGTTGTCGATGACCGGCACGGATAGCCTGAGCCGCATGGTCCCCGATCTCTTGCGGCGGTCATCGTCGTTCTTGTCCCGATCGCCCCGGTCGGCAAACAGCGACGCCAGCCAGTTGGTCTCTTCGCTGGATCCGCTTCCATCGACAGGTGGAGAGAAGTCCGTCCGCCCGTACGGCGTCGGGATGGCCAACCCGCGGGCGCTCGAGGTCGATTCCTCGACTCCCAAGGGGGGTGCGTACGCCAGCTGGAGGCCATCCCTGGCGCCTGATGTCGGCGCGGGACCCTGGTCCGTTTGGTCGATTCCCAGTCTGCGCGTGGCGATGGCCACGGCCATTGCCAGAGCACCCGGACTCTCGAGTCCACCGTCTGCACCTTCGAGTGCTTCCAACTCGTCGGATTCCAGAGGCAGGTCGAGAGCCCGGGCAACCGGGTAGGATGCGAATCCACGTTCCACAAGTACCAGCACCTCGCCCAGCGAGTCTGCTGGAAGGTCGGCGTCATTCTGGACCGGGTCCACGGCCAGGCTTCGGTTCGCCAGCCGGTAGGCTACCGAGGCGGCGTTGGGCTCGCGAGACAGCTCGAAAACGGCACCAGTCACGTAGTGCAGTGTCGCGTGAAGCTGCTGTTCGGCGGGACTCAGCTCGCCGTTTCGCTCGTACAGATCCAGCAGGTGGCTCAGACGGCGGGCCTCCACGGCCGCGCCTTCCGGGTCGCCCATGCGCAGGTAGTTGAGCGCCCCGTAGTAGTGAATGAGCAGCCGCTCGCTGCGTGGCGGCCGGTATGGGAGCACCCTGTCGTTTGTCAGAAATGACAGGGCCGCCTGTGAGATGCTCCTGGTGTAGCGCTCGTCCGCCAGCTCGGCCGCCAGCTGCAGCGCCGTGTTGCTCTCTTCGTATCGTCCCGCGTAGTGGGCTGCCAGACCCTCGTGCTGCAGACGAAGCAGTGCATCCGTCCCGCTCGCCTCCTCCGCTGCCAGCCGGGCCAGGGTGGAGTCAAATTCGCCATCGCGCATCAGGGCGCGCAGTCCATCGTCGTAGCGGGTCAGGCCACTGGGAGCGTAGTCGTCTCCCTGGAAAAGGCTCGCGCAGCCCGTCGTCGCCATCGCGACGAGCGTGACAAGCCAGGCAGCCGAAAGCCGACGCAAGCCGGGCATGGCTCCGTCACCTCCCGTCCACCTGCGGCACGCTACCCACACGGTCCCCGCCGTCCACACGGTCCCCGCTGCCGGTCTGCGGCTGACCTTCCTGCGCCTGTGACTCCGCATCGTCGCCGTCGGCCGTGTCGGGCCCGATCGGCGAGCAGCAGCCGCTGCCGCCTGACAGAATCAGGAACCTCTGCTGCGCCAGTGCAATGGCTGTGGCAAGTTTCGCCGCCGCGTCGCCGCGCGCTTCGATCTTCTCGATCTCCAGCCTGTGGAGGAACAGCTCGTACTGGATCTGTGCCTCGATAGGCCGCAACTGCTTGTCCAGGGCGCGCGCGATCTTGTACTCGATCAACGGATCATCGGACAGCAGATCTGCCCTGTCGTAGCGATTCAGCGCCAGGTCGAACTCACCGCGGGCGGCGTAGTCATCCCCCTCTCGAACCATCAGCTCCGCGAGCGCCGCCCCGCGGCCCTCGAGCGTGGCGTCGAAGGGAGAGTCCACGACTCGCAGCAGGCCCGCATCCCGGTAGCTCAGGCTGGCTACTCCAGCATCGCCGAGCCGGACCATCGCCAGATCGGCTACCGCATCGCGGGGTGGATCGCTGAGCGATCGAGGAGTCATCACCGTGGCAAAATCCGAGCGACGAATGCTCCAGGCCGCTTCCGTGGTTCGGGAAGCCGCCAGTACCTGTGCCTCGTTCATGCCGAGGGTCACCTCGCCGCGCAGCACGGCTTCGCAGGTAGCGGGATCGCAGGTCGAAAGAGCCTCGCTCAGCAGCGCGTCCCGGTAGTCCTCGCGCCGGATTCGTTCCGCCTCCGCCGAGGACCGTTGCTCCTCCACGCCGGCGTCCTTGTCGATCCGCGGCCCGTTCTCCATGAGCGGGTATTCCGCAATCCGCCGTGGCGTGCATGCGGCCGAGACCAGGCTGAGCGCGATCGCGCCGAATGCCGCTCTCCCGAGCGCGCGCCTCGCGCCCCCTGTCCGTGCCGCGGCACGGCGGTGGCCACGTAAGTCGTTCGTCGTCGGGTGTCTCATGATTCCCCCTGGGCTCATTGAGCCTGGTTCCAGCCTAGATTCCGAACGGCTTCCGCCAGACGTGCTTCTTGATCTCGTGCTGGCCGCTCCAGACCTTGAGGTTCGTCTCCAGATCGATCAGCGTGGCGTCGACCTTGTAGTAGACAATTCGCTCTCTGCCTTCTTCATCCTCCATCGAGAGCAGCTCGCCCTGGAGCATGTACCTCGCGCCGATTTCCTCTGCCGGGCGGGACCGAGTGTCGGGCCGGGCGTGATCCTGCTGGTCATCCCGTTCCGCCCGGATGTCATCCCGCTCTTCGCCGGGGCGCGCCACCACCTGCACACGGCCCGAGTTCATGAAGGCCTGTTCCAGATCGTTCACGAACGTGTTGACCGGGATGTGATCCATCGTGCGGTTGTGGAAATCGCCCACGATCACGGTCGGCAGCTCGCCCCCGTGTCGATCCGTGTAGGCGTTCGACCACGTGCTGCCGAGACTTTGCTCAATCAACGCCTGGGCGACGAGGCGTGAATCCGTATCGTTCCAGCTCTCGGAGAGGTCTGTGACCGCGGTGGGCTCGATCCGGTAGACGTAGGTCTTCGCGCAGGCGGACATGGCGAGCACCAGGCTGCTCATGATCACGCCAAGGAGGATCGGCCGGCGGTGTCTCGCTCGGGCGTCCATACGCTCCCCCTGTCTGCTGTCTGTCATGTGAGGACGCGGCCCAGATGCCGCGCCGAAAAACGGAAGGGCGCCCTCGCGTGGAGTGCGTCCCTCGTAGAGTTGACGACCGATGGCCGGTTCAGGTAACAGGCAGGTCTATGGAGATGCGAAAGAGCCCGCCGGGTAGCGGGCTCTTTCACGACATTGAAAGCGAACCGGCTGTGGAGCTTGCCAGCCGGGCCGCGGGCTACGGCTCCAGAAGCGTGAGCAGAAAGTCGGCTGCCCGCGGGTCGTTGGACTGACCGAGCCAGAAGATGGCGTGCTTCTTCAGCTCGGGATCCGTCTCGGCGCGCGCAATCTGGATCAGCCTGTCCACGGCCGCCGGATCGTCGCTCTGCCCATACGCCATGATCAGCTGTTGGCGGACGTCCTGGTCGTCCATCCGCTCGTAGAGGCCTTCCAGCCGGCTGATGTCCATACCGGCCTGTGTGGCCCAGAATATTGCCATTCCACGCACTTCCATGTCCTCGTCTTCGTCGAGCGCCCGCTCCATCATCCAGTTTACCGTCTCTTCATCCTCCTGCTGCGAGAGCGAGTGGAAGATGGTCTGCTTGATCTCCTCCGACTCCACGGAATCGTAGAGGTCCCTGAGGAACCGCGTGTCGTCGATCTCGTCCTGCTGCATGAGCCAGAAGATGGCCTGTGCGCGGACGTCCTCATCGTGCGACTCGTCCAGCGCGTACTCGCGGAGCACATCCGTGACATCCTCTCCGCCGTGCTGTCCGAGGGCGAACAGCGCCTGCAGCTGAAGGTCCGGGTCATCCGAGGAATCCAGGATGCTCATCAGCACGTCGGCGGCCTGATCGCTCCCGAAGTTGCTGAGCCAGAAGACGGCCTGCATGCGGATCTCGGGATCCGGATCGTTCTTGGCCAGATCGATCATCAGCGCCTCGGTCTCAGGCGTCTCGTGCTGTGAGATGAGAAAGATCGCCTGGTGCTTCAGGTCTTCGTCGCACGGACTGTCTTCCTTGAGCGCCTTGATCAGGATCGGGACGGCCTTCTCCGAATCCATCTGGAGCAGCGCGTTCAACGCCGCCATCCGGACCTCGTCCTCGTCGTCGCACACCTCCTGGGTGGCCTGGAGGGCGATGTACTCGGCTGACTCCGCGTCACCCATCTTCGCCAGCTCGCCGCGGATTCGGGCCTCCAGGGCGCGGGCGTCTCCACTGCTCCGTGTGGCTGCCTGCGCATACATCTCGGCCTGTCGCAACAGCGCATCGGCCGCCATCTGGAGGTTGCGGGTACTGCCCGTCCGATAGAGCGCGAACGCCTGCCAGTACAGGGCGTCGGCCGCATATGCAGACTCCCCGTACTCTGCCGCGAGCTGCGCGTAGAGCTCGGCCGCCTGTCGATAGTTGCTCCGGTTCAGCGCCTCGCGTGCCTGCCG
>JBDHIQ010000278.1:0-2241 GCA_039587395.1 Gemmatimonadota bacterium | reverse complement strand
CGACGGTCCGGGCATCCGCACAAGCGTGTTCCTCAAGGGCTGCCCGCTGGCGTGCACCTGGTGTCACAACCCGGAAGGCCGTCTCGCCGCGCCCGAGATCCTGGTCCTGGAGGGGCGTTGCATCGGCTGCGCGGCGTGCGTGGCTGCGTGCGAGCTGGACCTGGCTCGCCCTGCGGACCAGGGCAACGGCTGGGCCAGCGGACGTGCGGGGTGCCTGGCGTGCGGCTCATGCGTGGAAGCCTGCCCGACGCAGACCCGAGTGATGGCGGGACGGGAGATGACGGTGAAGGAAGTGATGGCGGAGATTCTCCTGGACCGGGTGTTCTTCGAGGAGTCAGGCGGCGGTGCGACCTTCACCGGAGGCGAGCCGCTCAAGCAGGCCGGGTTCGTACTCCCGGCCCTGGGCGCCTGTCGGGACCACGGAATCCACACGGCGGTCGATACGTGCGGCATGGTGCACAGGGAAGATCTCCTTGCCGCCGCAAAGCTGGCGGACCTGTTCCTGTTCGACATCAAGAGCATGGATCCCGACGTCCACCGCCGCCACACGGGCGCAAGCAACGAGCGCATTCTCTCCAACCTGGAGGCACTGGGCGAGGTCCACCACAATATCTGGTTGCGCGTCCCGCTCATCCCGGGCGTCAACGACTCGCCGGACAACATCCGGTCCATCCGGCAGCTGGCCGACTCCGTGCGGGGCGTGACGAAGATCAGCCTGTTGCCCTATCACCGGCTGGGCAGCGACAAGCGCATGCGGCTGGATGGCCTGGATCCGTTCGCCGGGATGGAGCCACCGTCGGACCAGCGAGTGCGGGAGCTGGCAGCCGGAATCCGGGACGGACGCGTCCCCGTGACGATCGGAGCCTGAATCATATGAGCACCAGAATCGATTCCATGACCGACCGGACCCGCCGCCTGCGGCAGGACAGCCTGGACGCGCTCCCCTCGATCTCCAGCGAGCGGGCTCAGCTGCTAACCGAGTTCTACCGGGAGAACCTCGGCAAGCACTCCACTCCGGTCCTTCGCGCTCTGGCCTTTCACCACCTGTGTGAGCACAAGACGCTCTACCTGGGCGATGAGGAGCTGATCGTGGGAGAGCGGGGACCCGCCCCCAAGGTCGTGCCCACGTTTCCCGAGCTCACCTGCCATAGCGCGGAGGATCTGCAGATCCTCTCATCCCGCGAGAAGACCCGCTACGGCGTGCCGGATGACACGCTGGTGGCCTATGAAACAGACATCATTCCGTTCTGGCAGGGCCGGACCATGCGGGACCGGATCTTCGCGGCGCTCCCGGAGGAATGGCTGGCCGCCTACGAGGCCGGGATGTTCACCGAGTTCATGGAGCAGCGGGCGCCCGGTCACACGGTTCTGGACGACAAGATCTACCGGGCGGGGATGCTGGAGTTCAAGCAGCGCATCGCCGACGCCCTGGCCGCTCTGGACTACGAGAACGATCCCGAGGCACAGGACAGATCGGAAGCGCTGCGGTCCATGGATATCTCGTGCGACGCCGTGCTGCGGTTCGCGGAGCGTCATGCCGCGCTGGCGGAGCACAGAGCGGCTACGGAGGCGGATCCGGCACGCAGAGCCGAGCTGGGGAAGATAGCCGACGTGTGCCGCCACGTTCCTGCTCACGCCCCACGCGACTTCCACGAGGCACTGCAGTACTACTGGTTCTGCCATCTGGCTGTTATAACGGAACTCAATGGCTGGGATGCGTTTAGTCCAGGTCACCTCGACCAACATCTGCTTCCGTTCTACCAGGCCGGACTCGAAGATGGGACCCTGACCAGGGACGGGGCGCGTGAACTGCTGGAGGCGTTCTTCGTCAAGTTCAACAACCACACGGCGCCACCGAAAGTAGGGGTCACGGCGGCCGAGAGCGGTACGTACACGGACTTCGCGAACATCAATCTCGGCGGGCTGCTGTCGGATGGCGGAGACGGGTCCAACGAGGTCTCGCACCTGCTCCTGGACGTCATAGATGAGATGCACCTCCTGCAGCCCAGCTCCAATATCCAGCTGTCCCGGAAGAGCCCGGACGAGTTTCTCAAGCACGCGCTGCGCGTAATCCGCAAAGGCTACGGCTTCCCCTCCGTGTTCAACGCCGACGCGGTCGTCGAGGAGCAGATCCGCATGGGCAAGAGCCTGGAGGACGCCCGGGCCGGCGGGTGCAGTGGTTGCGTGGAGGTGGGCGCGTTCGGCAAGGAGGCGTACATCCTCACCGGCTACTTCAACCTG
>JBDHIQ010000072.1:0-10329 GCA_039587395.1 Gemmatimonadota bacterium | reverse complement strand
TCTCCGCTTGCGGCCGGTACGACCCTCGTCGCCGTACCCTCGAATTCCAGCGTCGCGCCCAGCACCTCACGGTAGAGCTGTAGCAGGGTCTCGTGCCCCTGGATCTGTGGGGCGTTCGCCATCTGGACGATCGCATCGGGTGCGAAGAAACTGACCGCGGCTTCGTAGTCTCCGGACATCTCCGCCGCTACGACGGCTTCACTTCTGGCTCTGACCTCCGCTTCGATCTCCGCAAGCGTCGGCCCGGCTTCCGCTGCCGGAGGGGTTTCCTCCACCGGGGCACAAGCGAACACGACGAGCGAGAAGGGCAACAGCAGGCTGAGCCGTTTCATCAGAAGAACCTCCGTTGTCAGAAGCTGGGGGGAGCTTCGTCGCCATTCCAGATAGCGCGAGTGATCTTCCAGGATTCGTCCACCTGGCGACTGAGGATCCAGATCGACTTCCCTGTGTCGGTGAGTCCCTCCCCACCGGCCTTGGGGGTGATGGTCCAGGCCCAGTTGGCCATGATGTACGCCCAGTCGCCCGTGACGTGGACTTCCGCACTCGTCATCTCTTCCGCCACGCTGTACAGGTCATAGAAACCGATTACCCAGTCCCGGATGGCCGCCTTGCCGGTGATGGGCGCTTCGTTCGGGGGCAGCCATACGGCGTCCTCGTCGACGAACTCAAGCCAGGCCTCGACGTCCTCCGCTTCCTGGGCCGTGAGCATCTCTTGCACGATCTGGAGAATCGCCCGGGTGTCAGTGTCGGTGTGTGGTGGGGCCGTGTGGACAGTCATCGCAACAACCTCCTGCCATGTGCGGTTGGGTTGCTTGCGCCGGCCATGCCGCTCTCTGTCTGCCTGGCGCTCGGGGGGATAGCGCAGGGCACGGCAGACGCAGCAGTCATAGCGTGCCGTCGGTAATGCACGTTACGGCTTGGGGGAAACTACTGCCGTGGTTTGGCAGCAGAAAAGGGGCCGGATTGACTCCGGACTATCTCTTCCGAAGCTGGACCCGACCGGTGATGTCCTCGTGACCCACCAGATGACCCATCCCCGCAATCACACCTTCCGGATGCAACCTGAGATTAAGGCGGACCCTGTGCTGCACGCCGGGTTGCGCCGAAACAACCGAACAGTCGATCGTAAAATCCGTCGAATAGCGAGCGGCCGTGTACGTGATCGTGGCGGTTCCGCACAAGGGACTGTGGATCAGGGAGCCGCCACGGACATCCCGAAACACAAGCACTCCGAAGTACCTCTCAGGCACGCCGACCAGGTAACCTTTCGCGAGAACCGACTTCAACTGACCCACATACTCGTAAGTCCCCTCGGGTCGTACCGTGACAGTGCCGATGTCGACATTCCCGTTGGCCGTCGAAACGGCGACCGGCAAAGACCCCCATTTGAGACCAGTGAGGAGCCCTCCTTCATCCATCGTGGCCGTTGCCGGGTCACGGGACTCCCACCTGGCGTCTAGCGCTTCTCCGATGATCGAACCGTCGACTATGAAACCGGCGGAAAGGCGAATTGTCTCACCCACGTCGACACGGAGATCGCTGCGGATCCTGATCGGAGCGCGGACAACCTCGATGGGCCATCCCGCGGTCAGCGACCCGTCGGGGCTGCTGGCCGACAGATTCGTGGTACCGGGTCTAAGACCCTTCGCCCACCCGGTTCTGGCGTCGAACGACAGAACGCTCGAATCCTGAACGATCCACTCGAATGGCACACCGGATACCTGCGTAGTGTCCGCTGCCGCCAGCAATGCCGAGAACGGTACCGCCCCACCAACAGGTACCTTGACTGCAGTGCCGTCAGGAGGATCCACCAAGATGAACCGAACTGCGGAGTGCACCGTGACCGGGATCCTCTTCTCCGGAATGGGCCCTCCGACCACGATCTCGGATCGCCCTTCTCCTACAGCTGTTACCGCGCCGGCGGAGGACACCGTAGCCACTGATTCATCGGTGGATGACCAGCTGACCCCCGTGAGCCGTCGTGTCGACCCTTCCACGACGAGTTGAAGCACCACTGTGCCGCCTACCTCCAGGACCAGCTCGGTATCCGAGAACCTTACCTCCGGCTCTTCGACGAATACGATGAGACTGCGCGTCTGGCCACCTCTAGTGGCCACCTGCACGGTTGCGCGACCGGCTCGCCGCGAGGTCAGTCTCCCTCGACCGTCGACCTGTACGATATCCGGATCCAGTGTTCTCCACGTGAGCTGCGTCGGATCAGGAGCCGGGTCAGCCAGCTGCTCGCCAAGATCGGTTGATTCCTGAACGAACATTCTCAGCGTATCGCTGGCGAGCATGAGAGGCAGTTCAGGGTTCTCCGCCTGGTCTGTGGACATCACCTCGCGATCATCCTGCGCAGCGGTAACGTCCTCACTGGCTACTGTGGCTTTTGTCAGGCGCGGACGGAAGATCTGCTCCGTCCAGGAGGTTACGGGCAGTCCGGCCTTGCTGGCGGGAGTATACCGGGCATCCAGCGCGAAACGGATAGCGAGACTGTCGAATCGCGGATTATTAGATGGCTTCGTCGTGATTGCCGTTAGCGCGATTCCAGTGCTGTCAACGTGAATCGCCAATCCTGAGAACGTCGGAGCCTCTGTGAAATCCTCCGGGAGAGTCACTGTTGTCCCGCTGACGGGTTCAGCCGGCTCATCGAAGCACTGACCTGAGCTATTGTAGTTATCGCCAAATAGGCTGCACTCGGAGACCGAACCGCCGTCTTCAGATATCTCGGGTAGCGAGAACGAGACGGCGCCCTCATCGCCCGACCCTGCACCGGAACTCAGCGATCTGTCCAACAGCTGCCAGGTCCCGAGAGCTGCGACCACCGAAACTGTCACAGCAGCGAGCACCCAACGAAGTCTCGCTCCAGCCCTGAATCTCCCGAAGCGCCTTCGAGTGATCTTTGCTACGGCAGGGTCCGTTTGGAGAGGCAGCGCCGCTGCTCTGAGCGCCTTGGCGAAATCTGCCGCCCTGTCGTAGCGATCGTCCGGCGACTTTGCCAATGCCGTCTGTATAGCCTCGGTGACAGCCGGTGGAGCGTCGCGACGGATTGTCCGCACGCTGGGCGCGGGTTCCAGTGCGTGCTGTGCCATCACGACCTGGAGTGTTTCCCCCTTGAACGGCGGCTGTCCGGTCATCATCTCGTACAACACGCAGCCGAGCGAGTAAACGTCACTGCGTCCATCGACCTGCCGGTCCGTGGCCTGTTCGGGACTCATATACGTCGGCGAGCCGAGCACCACTCCCGTCTGAGTTACCCGAAGCCCGGTAGTGGTGCCGCCGGAGGCCGACTCAGACTGAGTAGTCGGCCGCCATTCAGTAGTGTCCCAGACCGCTCGCGCGACGCCGAAGTCGGCCACTACCGCGTGACCCGACTCCAGAAGGATGTTTGCTGGCTTGATGTCGCGGTGCACCAAGCCGCGGCCGTGTGCGTAGGACAGTGCGTCTGCTACTTCTCTGGCGATCCGCAAAGCCTCGCGCAAAGGAAGCGAGCCATCCCGAGCCAGCCGATCCTTCAGTGACTCTCCCTCGACATAGGGCATCACATAGAACAGCGACTCATTGGCCTGGCCCGAGTCCAACAACGGAAGGATATGCGGGTGAGTGAGGTTGGCTGTGATCTCGATCTCGCGGAGGAACCGCTCCGCTCCCATACTCGCTGCTACTTCACGAGAGAGTACCTTGATCGCGACTTTGCGGCGGTGCCTCAGGTCCTCGGCCAGGTAGATCGTAGCCATCCCGCCGCGGCTCAGTTCACAGTCAATCGTGTACCGGCCGACCAGGGCGGCTTTCAACAGTTCGAGATCCGCGGACATGGCGACCTCAGAACCTTGGGGAAGTGATTTGTCTAACTTAGCTCACAGTACCCTCGTCTGTCATTAGCGAATCAGTGGCGAGAGGCAACGGCTGGGAACCAGATATCACCCCAGCGCAGGCGGTTCGCCGCAGTAGCTTTCATTCACGGCCGTGACGTGCAATGCCGATGGCACGCCATGACTGCTGCGTCTGTCACCTGGTACTTCGTCTCAGGACGCGTGGACCTGTCGGTGGAAACAGGGGCGAGGCTCCCCACTGGGGGCGGTAGTCACCACGTCACACGGACCAACCTTCCAGCGCCAATCCGGTCAGGCGCCTCAGGCGTTGCGCATCATCGTGGAAACGCGCGCGGAGCTCCTGCAGAACCGACGCGTCCATGTGTGGCCTGGGTACGGCCCGCGAGACGGGCCAGTAGATGACGTCCTCGAGCATCCAGCGCTTGGGATCATCCAGGCTGGCGATTCGACTCATCGGTGCCGTGCGTGAAAGGCGAACGCCCAGGTTCGTCAGGCGACGTTTACGAACGGAACGATGGCGCCGATACCGAAACTGCAGCGAACTGAAGCTGGAATCGACGCCGAGCCATGCAAAGACTTCGGCCAGGGTTCGGGCGCGGTCGTTGAGCAGCGCTTCCTGCTGGACGACCAGAATCCTCCCCATGTCATAAAAGGGCAGATACTGTTCCAGCTGATAGTGGTAGAGGCTGCGCCGGGAGTATTGTTCGTCCGGATCCGCCAGCACATCCAGCCAAGACCGCTCCTCCTTGCGTTCGGCCACCATATGACGGTAGTGGGAGAGGGTCCGCTCCACGGGGTCCCGGACGAGAAAGATGAGCCGGGCGTCCGGCACGACTCCGTGCATCCGTTCGGGCACCCCCGGAATCGTGGGGGAGTTTGTGTACCCGGGTGAGGTTTCGCCGCGCACGGATTTAGCCGGGTCGAACCATGATCGATACCAGGCCTCTCCGCGGCTCCAGTTGTGTCGCCCGGAGAAGTAGTGAAGCTCCTTCTGGCGTGACATCCCTATCTCGGGATGGAGCCCAAGGTAGTGATGGAGACTCGTGGTCCCGCATTTCTGGGCGCCGATGATGATCAGATTGGGTAAGACTCCAGCCGTCATGCGGGCTCCCTTGGCCGTTCCGGGGTCAGGCCGGTAAGGTTATCCTGGCCGTGTGTGGCTCGCTACCCGGCGAACCGGTGCCTGTAGACCTCAACGAAGCCGTGCGGAGTTCGCCATTGCCTGACCCACTTTCGGTAGGCCTGATCGGATGCGGCTGGATCGCAGAGCTGGCGCACATCCCATCCCTGCAAAGGAGCCGCACCGCCAGGCTGGTTGCCGTCGCTGAGGCGGATGAAACGCGCAGAGCGTGGGTGAGCCGCAGACTGCCCTCCGTGAGGCTCTTCGAGGAGGGCGCCGACCTGCTCGCGGACACGACTATCCAGGCGGTCGTTATCGCGCTTCCCACGGCCGTTGCAGCACGGATGACAGAATCCGCCTTCCGTGCCGGCAAGCACGTCTATGTCGAGAAACCCGGAGCCCGGTCCGGGGACGAGTGGCGGAGTGTCGTGGATGCCTGGTCACAGTCCGGAATGAAGAGCGCCGTCGGCTACAATTTCCGGCACAATCCCATCTACCGGAGTGCCGTTCGTCGTGTCCGTGAGGGAGCGATAGGCCGGGTGGTTGCCGTGCAGTCCCGATTCACATGGGCGGCAGACGGCGTGGAAGGCTGGCGCGCCTCCACGGCGACAGGTGGAGGCACACTCCTCGACCTCGCTTCCCACCACGTAGACCTGGCGGGTCATTTGCTGGAAGAGCGCGTGGAGAGAGTCCGGTGTGTTACAGGGTCCGTTCGGGTGGAAGAGGATACCGCGTCCGTGTCGCTTGATTTTCGGGAGGGCGTGAACGCACAGATCCAGGTCACGTCGGCGGGCGGTGCCAATGAGAACCGGCTCACGCTGATCGGGAGCGAGGGTGTGCTGGACGTCGACCTGCTGGATGCGCGACCGGCCCTGGTCCGGCGACGGCCGGGCCGGATGGAACGAATCCGGCGCTCCGTGAGTGCGCTGCGAGGACTGCACCCGGCCCGTCTCATGCGCTCTCCCGGACGGGAACCGTCGTTCGAGGCGGCGCTGGGCATGTTCCTGGATGGGATCGTGAAGGAAGAGGAGATTGGCCCGGATCCAGCGGACGGATTGCAGGTCCTTCGTGTTATCGACGCCGCGCGGGCCTCTGCCGGTGCGGGAGGAGCGCCGGTCGCCGTCATCGCGGATACGCAGTGACCCCGACGCCACTAGAGCGAATCCTCATCATCCACGACTACTCAGGCCTCGGGGGCGGGGCCGAGCTGGTGGTCCAGCAGTTGAGGGATGCGCTGCGCGGCCGGGGCATCGACGCACGTCTTCTCACCAGCACCGCTGATTCGCCCATCGCGGGTTCGGAGCCGGACCGCACGTACGCCGGCGGCACCGGGAGGCTCCGGTCGCTGAGGGAGATCGTCAACCCGTCGGCCGTCCTGTCGCTTCGACGCGTGCTGCGCGATTTCGACCCGCAGGGCGTGTACCTGGGGATGTTCCTGACGCAGGCGTCGCCTGCGATTCTCCCCTGTCTGTCCGACCGCGCGGTGATCTGGGCACCCAACGAGTTCCGGCCCGTCTGTCCGAGAGGCACGCGGCTGCTCCCCAACGGAACCCGCTGTGACCAGCCCGTCGGCCGTGCGTGTCTGGCAAGTGGTTGTTTTCGGCCCTGGGGTCTCGCACCCAGACTGGCACAGCTCTCGCTGCTGCGTAGATGGTTGAACGTGGTCGATCGCACGCTGGCACCCAGCCGGGTGTTCGCCGAACTGCTGGAACGGCACGGGATTTCGGTGGCTGGGGTACTGCGTCATCCGGTCCCGGTGGGTTCCGGGAAGCGGCGACGCCACGCAACGCCGATCGTGGCATTCGCCGGACGGCTGGTGCCGGAAAAGGGAGCACACATCGCTATCAGGGCGTTCGCGAAGATCGTAGCGGATTTCCCCGCCGCTCGACTATGGATGGCCGGTGACGGACCGGAGCGTAGCCGGCTCGAAGCCCTTGGAGAGCGGATGGGTGTTGCGGAGAATGTCGATTACTTCGGCCACCTGCCGCGTCCGGAGTTGGAGCGACGTCTCTCGGGGGCATGGGTGCAATGCGTGCCTTCCATCTGGCACGAGCCGTTCGGCCTTGTCACGATCGAGGCGCAGGCCCGGGGAACGCCGGTGATTGCCAGCGCGGTGGGTGCACAACCGGAGCTCATCGTCCCGGGGCGCACCGGCTACCTGGTAGCGCCGGGCGACCCGGCCGCCCTCGCGTCCGTGATCACCGACCTTTTCGCGGATCCAGAAGCGGCAGACAGGGTGGGTGATGCGGCTCGCGACGCAGTGGTGAAGAACTTCGATGGCGACACGTGCATCGATCACCTGTTGAACGAATTCGAGGATATCCAACGGTGACAGAACCAACCGATCGTACAGAGTCGTCCACTGGTCCGGACTTCAGCGTCGTGGCGGTCACGCGTGACTCGTCCCACACGCTCAGGCCCATTCTGGCCTCGCTGGCCTGTCAGACCATTGCCGACCGGATGGAGGTGGTGGTCGTGGCTCCGGATCTGGAGGCCGGAGCGGTCCCGCCCGATGAGCGTACGCAGTTCCACTCCACTCAGGTCGTTCCAGTCGGGCCGGTGCCGAATCGTGGCCGCGCCGCGGCCTCCGGGGTCCTTGCCGCGAGAGCACCGGTCGTCGCACTCACGGAGAATCACTGCTTCCCAATGCGGGACTGGGGCGAGCGGACGCTGGAGGCGCACGCCGCCGGGTGGGATGCCGTGGGACCGTCCGTGGTGAACGCCAATTCAGCAAGCGCTGCGAGTCGTGTGCTGTTCGCGGCCGGATACGGAACCTTCCCCGCTGACGGACCACCGGAGGAACGAGAGGAGCTGCCGCTTCACAACAGCTCCTACGCGACCCGGGTAATGAAGTCGTACGGAGACGCGCTTGGGGACCTCCTGGCCGACGAGCGCCGGCTACAGAGTGCGCTCCGCCGGGACGGCCATGCCCTTCATTTCCACCCGGCCGCATGCAAGCGCCACATCAACGAGGCAACGGTCGGGCTGCTGATCCGCCTGGCGTGGGATGGGGGCCGTCGCTATGGAGGATCACGCGCGCGTGGCTGGACACCCGGGCGACGCCTTGCCTATGGCCTGGCCAGCCCGGCGCTGACCATCCCCATCGTCAGGAACCTGGCCGGCAAAATCACGGCTGGCGGCGCTGAGGAAGAAGGAAGCATGAGCACCAGGATGGTGAGTTGGCTGTGGGCTGCGGGGCATGCCCTGGGTGAGGGGGCTACCTACCTGACAGGGGAAGTCGAGGAGTTTCCGTCCACGGAAGACGACGAGTTCATGATCCTCGAGCGCCTGGGGCGGCACGGAGTGGACGATGCCGAGATCCAGGCGTGGCTGGAACTCCTGGATTGAGTGGATTGAAGGAGAATCCGGCTGTCAGTGTCGTGGTCCCCACCCGGGGACGTCCCACGGCGCTCCAGCGTTGCGTCGAGGCGCTCAGGGCGCAGAACTACCCGGCCTCGTCCCTGCAGATTGTGGTTGTGGACGATGGCGGTCCCGAGCCGGAGTTGGGTCGTCTTCCGAACGACCCGGAAGTCACTGTCATCCGGCAGCACAACCAGGGCCCGGCCGCCGCCAGGAACCTGGGCGCCCGGGAAGCCGGCGGCGAGATTCTGGCGTTCACCGACGACGACTGCCGTCCCCGTCGTGATTGGCTGACACATCTCGTACAGGGGTTGTCACCTGAACCCACCACGATGGCCGGAGGCTGCACCGTCAACGGACTGGCCGGCAACGTCTGGGCCCAGGCAAGCCAGGATCTGATCAGCTTCCTCTACGAGGCTTTTCGCTCGTCGCGGTCTCTCCAGCCGTTCATGACCACCAATAATCTGGCGCTGCAACGCGAGGCGTTCCTGACCATCGGCGGGTTTGACATTGGGTTCCCGCTCCCGGCCGCGGAGGACCGGGATCTCTCTGAGCGCTGGGCAGCAGAGGTTGGTCAGTTGCGGTTGGTCCCGGAAGCCGTGGTCGATCACTTTCACCAGCTGAATGCGTGGTCCTTCATGCGACAGCACCACGGCTACGGTCGCGGCGCCGTTCAGCTGGCTCAGCGGCGACGTGCACGGGGCCACGGCGTTCCGGCACCCGAGCCGTTATCCTTCTATTTCCGGATGATCGCGTATCCGTATCGGCAGAATCCGGGCTTGCAGGGCCTCGTCGCTTCGGGGCTGGTGGCGGGATCCCAGTTCTGCGGGCTCACGGGAATGGCGCGCGAGTCCATGCGTCTCCTGCTGAGGCGCAATCGTCAGGCCGCTGACCCGGACGGTCAGGTCACCGAACCGCCTGGTTCGAGCCCCTAGGAACCGTCCACTCCGTATTCGAGCTGGCGATTGTACTCTGCTTCATCGAAGTGGCCTAGCGACGTCCCGACCAGACCGTCATCACCCATGGTCCATTCCTCGTAGCCGCTGAACCTGACGGCCATCCCGGTGCCCTCGGGGCCGGTGTTCGTCCCGCTGAAGGTCCAGTGGTACTCTGCACCGCTGCCCGTAATGCGAAGCGAGTCCATCTCCAGGACCATGTCGGGGAAGGCCGTCATGAAACCCTGCGCCACCGCGGCGATGGCCTCACGGCCTTCCGCCGGATCGGCGTCGTTGACCTTCAGCGAGCCGTCCTCGCTGAAGAAGGAGGCGACGCGGGTGGGATCCAGGCTATTCCAGGCGGCGGTGTACCGGGCTCCGAATTCCTGCATTCTCTGGGCGTCCATCTCCGTCTCCCCACCCGGGCTGCACCCGGCGAAAGCCAGTTGTGACGTGACAGTCAGCAGTGCTGCGAGAACCAGCCACGTTCTGAGTGTGCCTGATCTGTGGAATCGCTCCATCGTCATGGTCACATGTCTTTGATGACTACTTATCGGGGAGCCAGCTCGCATCCACGTGAAACTAGAAGTTGCGCCGCGACACACAAGGAAGTGCGGGAGCGGGGCGGACGGGTGTCCGCCCCTTTGTTCTTTGCTCCGCTATTCAGGAATGAACTCGCACTCGACCTCGAACACCACCTCCGTCTGGTCGTTATCGACCGCGTCCACCAGAACCGGGTTCGATCCGATCACCTGGCAGCCTGCGGCGATGTCACCCAGCTCGACTTCGTGACGCCCGGCCAAGACCGGTGCGATGTAGTGGGTATCGTTGGCCTGCATCCTCTGGACACCTTCTTGCCCATCCAGGTAGCAGGTGTATCCGTCGGGGTCCTCTACCAGTCCGCTGCTGACTGTTACGATCACGAGGGATGTCACGCCGCCGATGTGACTCGGTCCGAGCGTGGTGTCTATCAGTTTGCCGTTGCCGTCACAGGCAGTCATCGCAAGAGTCGCCAGCGCCACATAGGCCGCTGAAAGTTTCGAGAGTTTCATGGTTGCCTCCTTCACTTGTCCAGGCTTCC
>JBDHIQ010000002.1:0-67866 GCA_039587395.1 Gemmatimonadota bacterium | reverse complement strand
CCCCTACAGCGCCTTCACCTCGTCGATCAGGTCCGCGATCGCCTTCGAGGCATCCCCGAAGAACATCCGGTTGTTCGGCAGATAGAACAGCGGATTGTCGATCCCGGCGTATCCTACGCTGAGGCTCCGCTTCAGCACCACGGAGGTCTTGGCGCGATCGCACTCGATGATCGGCATGCCGCCGATGGGGCTGGACGGATCGTCCCGCGCAACGGGATTCACCACGTCGTTGGCGCCGACGGTGATGGCCACGTCCACGTTGGACATGTCGGGGTTCACGTCCTCGGGCTCGTACAGCTGGTCGTAGGGCACGTTGGCCTCGGCGAGCAGCACGTTCATGTGCCCGGGCATACGGCCGGCCACCGGGTGGACCACGTACTTGACCGTCACGCCGCGTGCCATCAGCAGGTCCGCCAGCTCGCGCAGCCGGTGCTGCGCCTGTGCCACCGCCAGGCCGTAGCCCGGCACGAAGATGACCTGCTGGGCGTACCCGCACAGCATCGCCAGGTCCTCGGCATCGATCGGCGTGGCCACCTTGTCGCCGTCGTCGCCGCCGCCGGCGGACTCCATGCCCACACCGAAGGCGCTGAACAGCACGTTGGCCAGCGACCGGTTCATGGCCTTGCACATCAGGTTGGTGAGAATCAGGCCCGACGCGCCGACCAGGGCACCGGAGATGATGAGCGCGTTGTTCCCGAGCACGAACCCGGCTGCGGAAGCCGCCAGACCCGAGTACGAGTTCAGGAGCGCGACCACGACGGGCATGTCCGCACCGCCGATCGGGATCACGAACAGCACGCCGAGGACCAGCGACGCTCCGATCAAGCCGTAGAAGATCGGCTCGTTAGCGCCGGTGACGATCAGGTAGATGGCTCCGCCGAGAGCAGCAGCAGCGAACAGGAATGCGCCGAACCGGACCAGCGGGTTCTGAATCGCGTTCTCGGAAACGATCCCCTGCAGCTTGCCGAAGGCGATCATGCTGCCGGAGAAGGTGAGCCAGCCGATCAGCGTGCCGGCCATGATCGAGACGCCCTGATCCGTCTCCATCACCCCCGAGCCCTGCGAGACCCGCAGGAACTCCGCCGTGGCCACGAGGGCGGAAGCGGCACCACCGAAGCCGTTGAATGCCCCTACCATCTGGGGCATGGCGGTCATCTTTACGGTCTTGGCCATGATGAGCCCGATGAGCCCACCGACGATCAAACCGATGATGATGTAGGTGTAGTCGAGGCCGGCATACAGAAGCGTGGCCACCAGGGCCAGCAGCATGCCGACGGCGGAAACCCTGTTCCCACCGCGTGCCGTCACCGGGGACTGGAGTCGCTTGATCCCGATGATGAACAAGACGGCAGCGACCAGGTAGCTGAGTGCGATAATCGTATCTAATGGCATGTGGCGTATCCCGTCCGGGTGTCCGCCGGCACGCGGCTGCAGCCGCGGGCCGTGCCAGGGTTCACAAAATCAGGTCCGAAACACCGGAGAGCCAGCACGAATCGGCTAGCTCTCCTGCGGGCCCTTCTTGAACATCTCGAGCATGCGGTCGGTGACCACGTAGCCTCCGACCACGTTGATCGTGGCGAGAATCACCGCCGCCAGACCTATATAGGTCAGGAGGGGTGAGTCACTGGCACCGGCGATGAGCACGGCGCCGACGATCGAGATGCCCGAGATGGCGTTAGACCCGGACATCAGCGGCGTATGTAGAGTGGGCGGCACCTTCGTGATGATCTCGAACCCAATGAACATCGCCAGGACGAAGACGTACAGCCCAACGAGTAATGTTCCGGTCATGACGAAAACCTCACCTCTCCGGCGTGAGTCACGGTGCACGGACCGACGACGTCGTTCTCGAGGTCGACGTTGAGCTCGCCGTCGGCGAGGACCTCCTTGAGCAGCGACATCAGGTTGCGGCCGAACATCTGGCTCGCGTGCACGGGGAGCGTTCCGGCCAGGTTGGTCGGACCGAGAATCGTCACCCCCTGGTGAACGACCTTCTGGTCTGCCTGGGTCAGCTCGCAGTTGCCACCCGTGATGGCCGCCATGTCGACGATGACCGAGCCGGGCTTCATGCGCTCGACCATCTCTTTCGTAATGAGCTTCGGTGCCGGCTTGCCCGGGACGAGCGCCGTCGTGACGACGACGTCGGACTTGGCGACATGGCGGGCCACCAGCTCTCGCTCCCTGGCCTGCTCGTCCGCCGCCAGCTCCCTGGCGTATCCGCCCTCCGTCTCCGCGTCCCCGGTTCCGCCACCCATCTCGGCCAGCTCGGCCTCGCTCCACTCCACGAACTTCGCACCAAGGCTTGCGACCTGCTCCTTCGCAGCGGCCCGGATGTCGTAGCCCTCGACGGCGCCTCCCAGTCGCTTCGCCGTGGCGATCGCCTGGAGCCCCGCGACGCCTGCGCCCAGCACCAGCACGTGGGCAGGGGAAAGCGTCCCCGCCGCGGTCATCAGCAGGGGAAAGACCTTACCAAGGTGATCCGCGCCCATCACCACGGCCTTGTAGCCAGCCAACGTGCTCATCGAGGACAGGATGTCCATCGACTGCGCCCGTGTGATTCGTGGCACCATCTCGAGAGACATGGCCGTCACGTTGCGGGCGGCCAGCTTCTGCAGGAGGTCGGCCGAGGCATAGGGCTCGAGCTCCGACAGGAGCAGCGCGCCCTCCTTGATCAGATCGGCTTCCTCTGCCGTCGGCTTGTTGATCTTCAGGACGACGTCCGCCTGCCCGTACAGGCCGGCCGCGTCGCCCACGATCTCCGCGCCAACCTCGCGGTAATCCTCGTCGCTGTACGAGGCGGACGAGCCGGCCCCGGACTGAACGAGGAACGAGACATCGTCCGAACTCATCCGGCGGACGCCGTCGGGCGCCATGGCGACCCGGGTCTCACCAGCCAGGACTTCCTTGGGAATAGCTATCTTAATGGACATGACAGTCGCTTCCAGAACTCGATGTGGGTTCGTGTGAAGCTCTACGGCTCTCCAGAACAGCCCAGCAAACCCCGGAAGATTCAACGCACCTTCCCGGGCCGCAATGGGTGACGTCGCGGTCGGTTCCGCACCTGTCCAGGGTAGTCCGGTCCAGCAGGCCAGGATTGGTTGCATCCGGCGCCTCGACTCGCGTTATTACGCCGACCTCGACCACGATCGGCCACCTCCACAGGCCCGGCCGATCGGCTGCGCGCGGTTGATTCACCGGGCGCGAGCCGGCCATCGAAACGGAACAGAGGAGGATCCATGCATCAGCCCGCCCGCCGGCCTCCCCCCGGCGCAATCCTGGCAGCCGTCGCCGTCGTGCTGATCGCGGCGCAGGGAGCTACCTCGTCCTTGCTGGCCCAGGGTGGACAGATCGAAGCCGCCCTGCTGCCTCTCCCCGAAGAGGAACGGGCGGGGGCAACCGTGCTGGGCTACCGGGACGAGGAACTCGTCACACTCAGGCAGGGAACCGGCCGCTTCGTGTGCTTGGCGGACGATCCGAATGGCGAGGGCTTCCAGGTGGCCTGCTACCACGAGAGCCTGGCCGCGTACATGAGCCGTGGGCGTGAGCTGCGTGCGCAGGGCGTGGCCGGACAGGAGTCCATCGCCCGCCGCTGGGAAGAGATCGAGGCCGGGGACCTCTCCTTCCCGGGGCAACCGGCCGCTCTGCACCAGCTGTTCGGGGAGACTCCGGCAGACGTCGGCAGCCTCAAGCGGCTGACGGTGGTCTACCTGTCGTATGCCACATCCGAGGCCACGGGGATACCGGCCAGTCCGCGAGGTGGCGGGCCGTGGCTGATGTTCCCGGGGAAACCGACTGCCCACGTGATGATCTCAGGCGGCTGAGTCTATGCGTGCTTTGGCCGCGGGCGGCCGACTCGACCAATACGTGCGAACTGTGAGCTGCCCGTGACCCAACTGACACGCCATGAGATGGGCGCCAGCCTTCTGGGCGAGCTGCGCCGCGCCGGTCTGGGGGTGCGGGACCTGTTTGACGGGCGGCAGGAGCCACTGTCCTGGTACTTTCGCGTGGTCGCTCTGGACCAATCCGAGCTCGATATCCTCGAATCCGGAGCGGTGGACCATCTTCAGATCCCGACGGCCCTGGTCGAGCTCTCCATCGATGAGATGGCGCTGGGGCTAGCGAACATCGGTGTCGACGGCCTGGCCACTTATCTGAGGCATGCTCCGACCTCGCTCCCTGCGGAGACCGAGCCGGCGGCCGACAAACCGCAAAGTGCCGACGATTTCCTTTACGACCCCAACGTCATGCTCGGCCTGCTCGGGGTAGACGTCGCACCACCGCCGCTGTGGCTCGACGAGCGGGAATCCAACCCCGCCACGAACGAGCGGCTGGCCGCCCGCCTCACGAACATGGCGCGCCAGATCGGCGAGGACGCCGATGCCGTGGAGGTTCACATCGAGGGTGCGCTGGACCCGGACGTCGGCTGGGCTAGCTCGGAGGGCGGTGTCCGGCCGGCCGGTATCTCTGTCCACTTCACGTTCGACATCCCGCTGGTGGGAACGGAAGAACGGGAGCTGGCCCGCGTGTTCGCCCGTGGCGCCTCCGTGGCTTCGGAGGCGCTCGAGCGAATCAGAGAAGTGTTTCGCGCCGGCTAGATAAAGCCTGCTGCCGGCTAGAGCCTACTGGTCGGGCTGATCGGGATTCTCTTCGGTCCTCTCGGCCGCGGCCGGCTGCTCGGCGTCTGCGCTGGCCGCCTCAGCCGTACGGATCACCAGCATAGTGTCGATAGCCGCCGTGAACGTCTCCAGGGGCGCGGCGCCACGCACCGCCACACTGTCGCCGATGATGAAGTACGGTGTGCTGCTGATCCCTGCCCGGACCACGTTCGTGTAGTCCCTCACCTGCATGGGAGCGAGAATATCGTCTCGCATGCAGACCGTGAATGACTCGGCGTCGATATTCAACTCGACCGCATACTCCACGAACAGATCGAACAGGTTCTCGGCCTGGCGCCACTCGGCCTGGCGCTCGAAAAGAATACTGTGCATGGGCCAGAATTTCCCGACCGTTCCGGCGCAGAAGGCGGCTTCGATGGACGGCCAGGCCCGCGGGTGCCCGGGGTTGGCGTACGAGATCCAAACGTAGCTGACCTTCCCTGTCTGCACGTACAGGCTGTCCAGCGCATGATAGGTGTCCGAGTAGAACTGTGCGCAGTATGGGCACTCGAAGTCGGAGATTTCCACGATACGAACCATCGCGTCGTCGTCCCCCTTGATGCGCGCCTTGTCCGCCCGCTCCGACGCCACCTGCAGATCCGTTGGGACGACTGACGCTTCCTGGGCCCCGTTCGCGTCCGGCGTACAAGCCGATCCGGCCACGACCGAAACGAGTACAATTAGACCGGCCATGGCGCCGCGCCGGACGGAGGACGTTACGTGTATCATGGATTCTCCCATCTCTTTTCAGCTGTAGGGCCAGCCGCTCTCTTCGTCGGCGGCTCAGTCCGTGTTCAGAAGCGCGTCCAGCGCTTCGGACAGACCGCGGTACGCGGCCTCCACATCCGCGGCCCGGTTGTGCACGCTCCCGACCGCCAGCCGCAAAGTATAACGATCGTGCAACACAGTGTGCGACATGAACACGCGGCCGGTCCTGTTCACTGCGTCCAGAAGCCTGCGGTTCAACTCATCAACCTCCTCCGGGTTCCGTGGCGCCGTCTGTCCGGGTCGGCGCGCGGCGCCGGTCGCCCGGAAGCAGACCGTGCTGAACGACACAGGTGCCAGCAGCTCAAAGCGGGGGTCGTGCTCCACCCAGCCCGCGAACCGCGTGGCCCACTCAATGTGGGCGCGCAACAGGCTCCGCAGGCCCTCCAGGCCGAAGTTCCGAAACAGGAACCACAGCTTGAGGGCCCGAAACCGCCGGCCCATCGGCAGACCGTAGTCCATCAGGTTTGTGACACCCTCCACTCCCGTGCGTACGTACTCCGGGGTAAGGGCCAGCGAGGCCCGAAAGACACCCGGATCGCGAAACAGCAGGACGCTGCAGTCCACCAGCGCCCCCATCCACTTGTGCGGGTTCAGCACCAGACTGTCCGCCCGCTCCCAGCCTGCGAACCGCTCCCGGAGCTCCGGCAGGATCGCCGCCGGTCCGGCGTACGCTGCGTCCACGTGCAGCCACATGCCCTCTTCAAGCGCGATGTCCGCGATCTCACTCACCGGATCCACGCTCGCGGAGGAGGTAGTCCCCAGCGTGGCGCATACGAACAGCGGCCGGCGCCCCGCTTCCCGATCGCTCCGCACGGCCTGGCGCAGGGCCTCCGGGTCCATGCAAAACTCGGAATCGGACGGAATGGCCCGCACGTTCGTCTGGCCCAGCCCGGCCGCGATCGCCCCCTTCTCGATGGACAGGTGTGCCTGGTCGGAGACGTAGACAATCAGGGCTGGCAGATCGGAGCGTCCCGCCAGGCCGAGTCGCCGGATCTCCAGCCCGGCGGCCTGACGCGCGGCGAGCAGTGCAGTGAAGCTGGAGGAGGAGGCCGTGTCCTGTATCACTCCCCTGAACTCGGGCGGCAGGCCGACCGCCTGGCGGAGCCAGTCTACCACGCGCTCTTCCAGTTCCGTGCCGGCAGGGGATGTGAGCCACAGCATCGCGTTGGAGCCCAGGCCGGCCGTCACGAACTCGCCCAGCAGCGCCGGCGCGGTGGCCGAGCTCGGGAAGTAGGCCAGGAAACCCGGGTGGTTCCAGTGTGTCAAACCGGGCAGGATGATCCGGTCCACGTCGTCAAGGATGTGATCGAGCGGTTCGCCCAGCTCGGGAGGGGAGGCCGCCAGCGCGCTCGCCACTTCCCCGGGCTCGACCTGTGCCCGTACCGGCAGTTCCTCCGCCCTCTCCCTGTAGTCCGCCACCCAGTCGGCCACCCGCCTGGCGGCCGCCCGGAAGTCATCGCCACGCAGGTCCGGGTGTGGGGGCGCGGCCTGGTCCGGCCGGCTGGCTTCATTGCCGGCGCCGGTTTCGCTTGTGGGCTCCTGGGTCATGATCCGTCGTCCGAATCCATAGGTTGCGTGTTGCCTCGTCGGGTTGCGTACCGGTCCGGCATGCCGGGGCACGCCGAGTCCGATAATGTAGCACGTACCGAAGACACGGCGGAGCCTGCACGGACCGCCAGGAAGGAAGAGACGCCTCGCCGAACCACGACACCGGCCGCGAGTGGGTGGCCGAAGACCTCCAGTCCATCATCGACGCGTCTCTGGAGGCGCTCGATGAAGAGATTGACGCCGTCAGGGTGGAGCTGGCCCGCCGGGGACTGGAGCGGCCCATCCAGGCCACGGGTGGGCGGCTGGTCCGATCGAGCGGCCCCGGGTTTCGCTATGAGTTCAAGTTGCCGGATGACCCGCTCGACATCCGACCCGACGACGGCGTGTACGTGCGGATTGGCGGCGTTGAGGCGCTCGGCTTCGTGGCTTCCTTCAAGAGAGCCAGCTCGGTGCTCCTGGTCGTTGTACCCGAGTGGCTGGGCCGGCATGCGGATCCTGCCGAACTGGAGTTCGACCCCACGTGGCTGCTCACGACGCTGGCACAGCGGCTTGCTGCCGTGGCCGAGTCTCCGGAGCGATACCACCCGGCCACCATGCTGGCGCTGTTCGGGCGCAGCTATCCTGATCTCGACACGGAGCCGCTTCGCAGGCTTGCCTCTTCCGAGCTGAACTCCACGCAGCGCCAGGCGCTGGAACGAATCCTGGGTAGCGACGTGCACTTCGTGTGGGGGCCGCCCGGGACCGGGAAGACCCTTCTGGTGGGCCATGCTGTGGCGGAGCTGGCCGAGACCGGCAAGGTCCTGGTGGTGGCGACCACCAACACGGCCGTCGACGAAGCGGCAAGCCGGGTCGTCCAGGCGCTGGGGCCGGAAGCCGTGCGTGCCAACCGGGTCGTACGGGTCGGTGCGGAGTTTGCGGCCACGGGCGACGATGCGTTGTCCCTGGGCGCGGCGCTCGAACGGAGAATCAGTGGTGGAGCCGGTGGAGTCACGACGGCGATCGAGACGCTCGAGGCGGAGCTGTTGCATGGCCGCCGCGCGCCTGCAGGCCGAGATGGCCAGAACGGAAAGCGTCGCCCGGCCGGCTCCGGCCCGGCGCAGCGGGACATCCGAGCGAGGCACGCCCGTCTGCTGGCCGCCGCCAGGGCCGCCGACGATGACCAGGCGCTCGGCCAGCTCGGCCGGCTCTCTGGAGAGCTTCAGAAACAGTCCATCCTCGCGTTGCGGGAAGCTGACGTCGTGCTGACCACGCTGGCGCGCCTGGCCGTGCGCGACGAACTGATGGCGCTGCGGTTCGACTCGCTGGTGCTCGACGAGGCCAGCACGGCTCCCCTGCCGTATGTAGCCCTGGCCGCCGCCCTGACCGCACGCCGTGCCGTGGCAATCGGAGATTTTCAGCAGCTGCCTCCGGTCGTGGTATCGCGCGGCGAGGCGGCGGCTCGCTGGCTGAGCCGGGACGTGTTCCGGGAGGCCGGGGTGGTGGCGGACGCCCCGCCGGGTGAGCTGGCCATCCCCTCGGCCCAGGACAGGCTGTGTGCCATGCTCACGGAGCAATACCGAATGGCTCCACCCATCCGCTCCATAGTGAGCGAGATCTTCTACGACGGCCGCCTGACGGACACGCCGTCCGTACTCGATCGCCCCGCGCCGCGATCGCCCCTGGTCCTGATCGAGACGGAGGGCCTGGGCCCCGCGGTCGAGCGAGCCGAGGGCTCGCGAGCGAACGCCGCGCACGCGGAAGCCATCATCGGGTTCCTGGAGGCAGCCGCTTCCGCCGGTGTAGACGACGTTGCCGTGGTGGTGCCATACCGGCTCCAGTCACGGAGGTTGTGGCGCCTGGCGCGCGGGCGGCTCGGACAGGCAGCGCCGCGAAACCTCGAGATCAGCACCATCCACCGATACCAGGGGAGAGAGAAGTCAGTGGTCGTGTTCGACACGGTCGATGCCCCGCCGGGCCGCAGCTGGTTTTTGCACGAGGGCCGCAACCTGGACTTCCCCAGACTGCTCAACGTGGCGTTGTCTCGGACTCGCGACATGCTGGTACTTGTCGGCACGAGCGAGGGCCTCCGCCAGACACTGCCGCCGGATTCCCTCCTCAACCGCGTGGTAGACAGGGTTCGTGAAGGGGGAACCGTGCTCCCGGCCGAGAACATCGGCAGGGATGCGCGGGGGCTGTTCTGATTCTCATCCGATTCTCACGACTTTTGGCTCCGATTTGTCACGGGTTATGGTGGCAAATGGATCAGTTTTTTTAAAAAACAACGATTCAGCCCTCTCAGGGGTTGACCAGCAAAAGATTTCTTTTATATTCCCGGCGTGCCTTGGAAGGAGGCACCGGCCGATCCGGAAGGCTGAGGCTGGAAACGGCACCACGAACCGTTCGACAAGAGGGAGCCGGAGACGGGGCGCAAGCTCCGAGGAAGAGCGAACTCAAACAGCTGAGTCGGGCGCAAGGTACCAGGTTCGCGGAGAGCCCTGTGAGGCCGCGCAATCGAACAGGGTGAAGCCGGAGCAGCCGGAAAACATAGTCCTTCTCGTACAGCCCCTGACACCTTCGGGTGGACAGGGGCTGCGCGCATCTATACACCAGGCCTTCGTCGCCCGCACGTCGGTCGGGACCCCGACGCCCTCCCGTAGCGCCACCCGCCAGGAGAGGCTCCCGCACGCTGTGCAGCCGCGCTGCTCAATCCAGGCCACACTCGGGCCGTAGCTGCTCACACTCGGCTCCTCAGGATCAGGAGAGGTGCTGTAGACAGGGCATTTTTTTAAAAAAACGATGTGGAAAGCGATGTGGAAAAGATGTAGAAAAACGGAAAAATGCCGCAACTGGGATATCGAGGCGGTGACATGGACAGGGAACCCCGTTTTCCCCAGACTGTGGATTGGGAGAAACGAGTGCGGGGACGTAGGCGCTGGAGAGAGCGGAGGTCGCGGTTCATGCGTGTCGTGGTCCAGAGAGTGTCGCAGGCGGGAGTGAGCGCTGGCGGGAAGCTGCTCGGAAGCATCGACAAAGGACTGGTGCTGCTGGTAGCGTTCAGGGACTCGGACGCGGAGCCGGAGCTCCGCTGGATGGCCGACAAGGTCTGGGGACTCCGGGTGTTTCCGGATGAGAACCGAAAGATGAACCTGTCAGCCGGCGATGTGGGTGGGGCCTTACTGATCGTGTCGCAGTTCACTCTGTACGGCGACGTCTCCCGCGGGAAGCGTCCGTCGTTCGTGGAAGCGGCGCGTCCGGAGAAGGCGGTGACGCTGTACGAACGGTTTGTGCAGGTGTGCCGGGAAGGCCCGGGCCGCGTCGAGACCGGGGAGTTCGGCGCGATGATGGATGTGGAGCTGGTGAACGACGGACCGGTGACCATCCTGATAGACAGGTGAGACCAGGGTGAGTGAGCGGCGTCCCTACAGGATAGGCGTCATCGGGTCCGGCGATGCAGATGCGTCCATCGCCGACGCGGCGAAGCAGGTCGGGCGGGCCATCGCGCGCGCCGAGGCGGTGGTCGTGTGTGGCGGACTGGGCGGTGTGATGGCGGCGGCGGCCGAAGGCGCCGCCGAACAGGGAGGACTGGTGCTGGGGCTCCTGCCGGGAGATGATCCCAACGCAGCGGCGCCGGGCGTCTCCATCCCGGTTCCCACGGGCCTGGGCGAGGCGCGCAACGCGCTCGTGGTGAAAGCATCGGAGGCGGTGGTCGCCGTCGCTGGAAGCTGGGGGACCCTGAGCGAGGCATCCTTCTGCATGAAGCTCGGGGTGCCGCTGGTGGGACTGCTGGCGGAGTTGCCCGCCGAGTTCGCAATTGAACGGTTCGATGATCCGGCGGAGGCGGTGGCCCGCGCGCTGGAACGAGCCCAGGCTCGAAGAGAAGGGTTGGCCTGATGCTGGGTGTATACGCGTTCGCCGGGATACTCCTCCTGCTACTGCTGGTCGTGGTGCTGTCGGCCTTTCGGGAGTCGGATGGCGGCCCGGAGCCGGGGCGCTTGCGCACGGCCGCCGAGCGCCGCGACACCGCCATCGAAGCCCTCCGCCAGCTGGAGTTCGAGCACCAGACCGGCAAGATGCCGGAAGCCGAGTACAGGGAGCTGCACCGCCGGCTGGCGCAGGAGGCGGTGCGGGCTCGCGCGGCGGCGGCGGCCGAATCCCCCGGTGAAACTGGATCCGCGGAGGGGACCGTCGGCGGCGACTCCTGCGCGGTATGTGGAGCCGCTCTGGCCCCCTCCGATCATTTCTGCTCGTCGTGTGGCTCCGCCGCGGACGGGGAGCATACGGACACCAACTGATCGGACAGCGCGAAAGCGAGCGACAACATTGTCGAACGATGCCGTCGTAGACCTGCGTAGCGATACTGTCACCCGGCCGTCGACCGGCATGCGGGAGGCCATCGCAACCGCAGAAGTGGGTGACGATGTTCTCGGCAAGGACCCGACCGTCGACCGGCTGGAACGGCGAGTGGCCGGCCTCCTCGGCAAGGAAGCGGCCCTGTTCTTTCCATCCGGCACGCAAGCCAACCAGACGGCGGTCATCCTCCACTCGCGGCCGGGGACCGAGGTGGTGTGCGAAGCGGAATCCCACGTCTTCCACTACGAGTTGGCCGACTCCGCCTGGCTGGCTGGAGTCCAGCTGCACCCCGTGCGGTCGGAGGGCGGCCGCGTGACGGCGGCCGATTACGAGCCCGCCATCCGGCCGGGCGACGTCCACCACGCTGCGACCACGCTGTTCTGCCTGGAGAACACGCACAACATGCACGGCGGAGCCGTTGTGCCCGTGTCCCGGCTGAACGGTGTCCACGACCTGGCCGCGCGGCACGGCATCCCGGTTCACCTGGATGGCGCCCGGTTGTGGAACGCAGCGGCGGCCACCGGCCTGCCGCTCGCGGAGCTCACCGCCTGTGCGGACACGGTCATGGTCTCGCTGTCAAAGGGACTCGGCTGTCCGGTCGGGTCCATGCTGGCCGGTCCACGGGAACTGATCGACAGGGCGTGGAACGTTCGGAAGCGACTGGGCGGCGGGATGCGTCAGGTGGGGGTGTTGGCTGCCGCCGGTCTGTACGCGCTGGACCATAACCTGGACCGCCTCGCAGATGACAACCGGCGAGCCGGGAAGCTGTCCGCGGCCTGCCGGGAGATCCCGGGTTTGCGGTCCGAGGAGCCGGACACGAACATCGTGATGATCTACCTGGATCGTCCGGATCTCACCCCGGATGGAGTGTCCGCGGCGCTGGCCCGCCTGGGTGTTTGGATTCTGCCTGCCGGACCCGACCGGTTGCGTGCCGTCACCCATCTGGACGTGGACGACGTCGGTATCGAGCGCGCTGTGCATGCGCTGCAGGAAGCCGTGAGCTGACGATTCGCCGGGTTCGCCGCTCGGGTCGGGCCGGCACGCCTGCCTGTTGAGGTCCGGATGACGGGCCAGACGCACCCTTCCAACACCCGAAAAGCAACCGCGCTACGGGTCTCCGGGCAGACCCGAACAAATTGCGAAAGTCGGAGGCCCGTGCTATTGTGGCTCGGGCGTTGTCGGCGCCCGCAATCTGGCGCAGCAACCCCGAGAAACGGACACCAAGTGTGGAGGGCGAGTGATGGGCGCAATGCCGAACGACGATCGTAACAAGGCGCTTTCCGTGGCGATTACGCAGATCGAACGAGCGCACGGGAAGGGCGCCATCATGCGTCTGGGTGCGGAAGGAGCGCGCGTCCAGACGCCGGCCATCTCCACCGGTGCACTCAATCTGGATTACGCCACGGGAATCTCCGGCATACCCCGCGGTCGCGTCACGGAGATCTTCGGCCCGGAGTCCTCGGGGAAGACGACGCTCACCCTGCACGTGATCGCCAACGCCCAGAAGGATGGCGGCGTGGCGGCGTTCATCGATGCGGAGCACGCCCTGGACATCAACTATGCGGAGCGGCTTGGAGTGGATGTCGAGAACCTGCTCGTATCGCAACCCGATACGGGTGAGCAGGCGCTGGAAATTGCCGAGGTGCTTGTCCGCTCCGGCGCCCTCGACATCGTGGTCGTCGACTCCGTAGCGGCCCTCGTCCCACGCGCCGAGATCGAGGGTGAGATGGGGGATGCCCACGTGGGTCTCCAGGCCAGGCTCATGTCTCAGGCGTTGCGGAAACTGACCGGCGCGATCGGCCGCTCGAACACGGCGGTGGTCTTCACGAATCAGATTCGCGAAAAGATCGGCGTCATGTTCGGTAGCCCTGAAACGACGTCTGGTGGCAGAGCCCTCAAGTTCTACTCGTCGCTTCGCCTGGACATCCGCAGGATCGCCTCCATCAAGGAAGGGACGGAGCAGATCGGCAATCGGACTCGCGTGAAGGTGGTGAAGAACAAGTGCGCGCCACCGTTCAGGCAGGCGGAGTTCGACATCATGTTCAACCAGGGGATCAGTCGCGAAGGCCTGTTGGTCGACATGGGCGAGGAGATCGGGATCGTGCATCGCGCCGGAGCCTGGTACTCATACGGCGATGACGTCCGTCTCGGGCAGGGTCGTGAGAACGCCAAGGTCTTCCTGAAGGAGAACCCGGACATCGCGGAGGAGGTCGAGGCGCGCATCCGTGAGAATCTCGGGATGGACCTGCGGCCCTCCGATGCGGAAGCGGAATCAGAGGCGGGAGCGGAGGAGAAGACCGGGCCGCGGGCCGATGGTGCGCGCGCGGGTGGCGCGGCGAATTCGGGGTCGGTCCAGGAGGAGCCACTCCGCTCCTGATGCGCTGCCTCTAGCGCCGGTTCGTTTCCGGACCGTCGGATGCCGAGGATTACCGGGCTCAAGCCCAGCAAGCGTCGTTCGGGTTGGTGTGACCTGCACCTGGACGGCGCTTTTCGGTTCCGGCTACCCCTACGCCTGGCAGACCGGGATGGGCTCGCGGTGGACTGCGAGCTTTCCGACGCCGAGGTCGCCAGCCTGCAGGCTGAGGCCGAATCCCGGGAAGCACTGGATCGAGCCCTGCGTTACCTTTCTTACCGTCCGCGCAGCCGTTTCGAGGTGGAACGCCACCTGCGCTCCAGGGGGTATGGGGATCCGGCTGTCGTCTCTACGCTGGACCGCTGCGCGAGGCAGGGGTACATCGACGATCGGGAGTTCGCAGCAGCGTTTGCCCGGGATCGCATTCGGCTTCGCCCACGCGCCCCCGTTTTGATCGAGCTCGAGCTCAGAAGACGCGGCGTCCGCTCGGAGCATGCCCGCGCCGGAATAGACCAGGCGCTGGCCGACGAACGGGTGAGCGAGCCCGAGCTCGCGTTGCGTGCGGCCAGACGGGGATTCAACTCGCTGGGCGCGCCGGGAACTCGAGACGAGGAGACAGTCAGGCGGCGGCTGTACGGCTATCTGGACCGGCGGGGGTTTCGCCGCGAAGAGGCGGCTGCTGCCCTGGAAGAGGTGTTGAGAGAGGCAGCGTCCGACTTCGAGTGACGGACATGGGCGGCACGGATGATGACGCCTCGGACCGCCAGATCATAAACGCGATACCGGAAGAGCATTCGACGGGATGAAAGCAGCAGAAGTCCGAGCTCGGTTCATACAGTATTTTGCGCGTAACGGGCACCTTCACCTTCCCAGTAGCTCGCTCGTGCCCGAGGACGACCCCACCCTGATGTTCTCGAATGCGGGGATGGTCCAGTTCAAGCGCGTCTTCCAGGGAGAAGTGGACCGGCCTGCACCCAGCGCGGTGACGGTACAGAAGTGCCTGCGGGTGAGCGGAAAGCACAACGACCTGGAGGAGGTGGGTCTCACGGCGCGCCATCACACGTTCTTCGAGATGCTGGGCAACTTCTCGTTCGGAGACTACTTCAAGGCCGAAGCGATTCACTACGGTTGGGAGTGGGTAACCGCAGACCTCGGTCTGGAGCCGGACCGGCTGTGGGCCACGGTGCACCACAGCGATGACGAGGCGTACGATCTGTGGCTCGAGGCCAGCGAGATCCCGCCGGAGCGGGTCCTGCGCCTGGGCGACAAGGAGAACTTCTGGCAGATGGGTGAGACGGGGCCGTGCGGACCGTGCTCCGAAATCCACTACGACGTGAGGCCGGATAGCGAGCGCGGCGGCAGCCTGGAGCCGGAAGCGTTCATCGCAGCGGGTGAGGCGGACCAGTTCATGGAGATCTGGAACCTGGTCTTCATGCAGTTCGACCGCTCCGAGACGGGCGACCAACCGCTGCCGGCCCCCTCGATCGACACGGGCGCCGGACTCGAGCGCATCGCCGCGATCCTGCAGGACCAGCGTACGAATTACCATACCGACCTCTTCATGCCGCTCATCGAGGAAGCCGAGCGGCTGCTGGGACGCGAGTATCCCCGTGAACCGGGTCGCTGGGAAGAAGGGATGCCGTTCCGGGTGCTGGCGGACCACGCCCGCGCGGTCGCGTTCCTGCTTGCTGACGGTGTCTTCCCCTCCAACGAGAAGCGGGGCTACGTATTGCGCCGCATCCTGCGGCGGGCCGTTCGCCACGCCTGGCTGATGGGCCGCCAGGAACCGACCCTGGACCGTCTTGTGGACATCGTCGTGGAGATGATGTCGGACGTCTATCCGGAGCTGAAGGCACGCCGCGACCACTTGTTGAGCACCACCCGGGCCGAGGAGGAGCGCTTCCTCGCAACGATCGATGAGGGGATGCGGCGGTTCGACGAGATCGCGCCCCGGGGAGGATCCGGCGCGATAGCCGGCGACGAGGCGTTCAAGCTCTACGACACGTACGGTTTCCCGGCCGACCTGACCGAGCTGATGGCTCGCGAGCGCGGCTATGACGTGGACGTGGATGGCTTCCGCAACGCTATGGAACGGCAACGGGCCAGGTCTCGAGAGGCGCGGGGCGAAGTGGTGGCAGTTGGCTCGGCCGAGCTGGCGCTGACCCCGACCTCCGTCGACCGGGATCCGGCGGAGCAGGCCTTCGTAGGCTACGACAGCCTGGAGGTGCGGACCCCGGTTCTGGAAGCGGGCCGCCTCGACGGCATGGGCGCCGTAGTGCTGGCGGACAACCCGTTCTACGCTGAAGCCGGTGGGCAGGTGAGCGATGCCGGCGTGGTCGAAGGGGACGGCTGGCGACTTCGCGTGGAGCAGGTGCTCAAAGACGAACGTGGCGTGACGATTCTGGCGGGGCACGTGGACGGGCAGCTGCCGGAGGTGCCCGAGGTGGTCCGCGCCGCGGTGGACGGCAACGCCCGTCGTGAGACCGAGCGGCACCACACGGCTACGCACCTGCTGCACGCGGCTCTGCGCTCCCAGCTGGGAGATCACGTCCATCAGGCGGGCTCACTGGTGGCGCCGGATCACCTGCGCTTCGACTTCAGCCATCGCGGCCCGCTGACCCCGGAGGAGCGTCAGGCCGTGGAATCCGCCGTCAACGGCGCAATACTGGACAATACGCCGGTCGAGGCCACGCACCGCCCGTACAGGGAAGCGTTGGATGCCGGCGCCATGGCGCTGTTCGGCGAGAAATACGGCGACGTTGTGCGGACCATTCACGTTCCCGGCGTCAGCCTGGAGCTGTGCGGTGGCACGCACGTGCGTACGACGGGCCAGATCGGGTTGTTCAAGATCGTCTCGGAGACCGGCGTTGCGGCCGGTGTACGGCGTGTGGAGGCCATCACGGGGAAGCCGGCGTATGAGTGGGTGCTCGAGAGAGATCGGCTGATCTCCGGGCTTTCGGATGCGTTGCGGGTGCCACCGGCCGAGCTGGACAGACGGGTGCACAGGCTGCTGGAAGAGCGAGACCGCCTGGCCCATGAGGCGGCCGGGCGCCGCGGAGAGACCACGGATGTTCTGGTGGACGACCTCCTGGAGAATCGTTCGGAGGAGATTGGTGGTAGCCGCTACCTGTTTACCGCCGTCGAGTTGCCCGACGGAGCGGATTTCGGCGAGTTCGGAGATGGACTTCGCGACCGGTTGCGTTCCGGCGCCGCGCTGCTGCACGTGGCGACGCCCGGGGACGCGAAACAGGCCTTCCTGTCGGTCGTCACCGACGACCTGATCGGTCGGGGACTGAAGGCGGGGGACCTGGTTCGGGTGGCCAGCAAGACGACCGGATCGGGCGGAGGAGGGAAGCCTCACTTCGCGCAGGGCGGCGTGGGAGACGGTTCGCAGGTCCAGGAGGCGATCCGGCTGGCCAGAGCGTGGGCTGATGAGAAGCTGCCTCCAGCCCACGGCGCCGGTGGCGATCCCGCCACGGCGGACTGAGCCGACAAGACATGACCGCGGCGCTGGAGTGGCTGGAGATCCGGCTTGGCGAGGTGCCCGACGAACTGGATCAGGCCATCCGCGCAGTCGTGGCGGGCCATCCGCAGCGCCAGGACGAGGGTGTGGGCCAGGCGCTGGCGCGGGCCGCGTTAGCCGAGTTGGACTCGGTCGTCACACGCGAGCCGACCCGGGCCGTGGCTCTCTCCCTGCTCGCCGCCGACGCGACGTTGACCTACGCATTCGAGGCCGCGGCCGAGCTTGGCGAAGATGCACGTGCGCTGGCCGACCGGGTCGGGCCGTTTGGACTGCTCGGCGGAAGGCTCTCGCAGACGGGCGGCACGGAATGAGCCTTCCCGGCAGTCCTATCAGCTTGCCTGGTCTGGAGGGCCGCCGGATCCTCGTGACGGGAGGATCGCGCGGCATCGGCCGGGCTGCCGTGATCCTGCTGGCCAGGGCGGGAGCCCGGGTCGGGATCGCGTATCGGCAGGCCCATGAAGAAGCCGCAGCGGCAGTGCAGGAGGCGCGGGGCGCGGCGGTCGCACGGAGCCCTGACGGGCTTGAGGGACTGGAGGGCACGGCTGCCGACTTCTGGGCCGAGGCGGGAGACCTGTCGCGGGCCTCCGATGTGGAGAGGCTGTTCGAGCGCGTGGACCGGGAATTCGGCGGGCTGGACGGATTTGTCGGCAACGCCGGCATCTGGAATGCTCACGACCGCCCGATCCAGGAGCTGGATCCGGAGGAGTGGGCAGAGATGATGGAGGTGAACCTGACGTCCATCTTTCTGACCACACGCGCCGCAGTGCAGCGAATGGATCGCGGCGGCCGGATCGTGCTGTTGTCCTCCACCGCCGCGCAGCGAGGGGAGGCCAACCACAGCCACTATGCAGCTTCCAAGGGCGCCATCAACTCCTTCTGCAAGTCGCTGGCTCCGGAGCTTGGCCCGCACGACATCACGGTCAATGCCGTAGCCCCGGGTTGGGTCGATACCGACATGGCGGCCCCGGCCCTCGGGGCCGCGGACCTCGACGCCATCCTCGGAGGCATCCCCCTGGGGCGAGTGGCCGCTGCAGAGGATGTCGCGGGCCCGATAGTGTTTCTGTTGAGCGATCTGGCCCGCCATCTCACCGGCGAGATTGTAAACGTGAACGGCGGCAGCGTGTTGTGTGGCTGAGCCGGGACGGCAGCGCCCATGCGTGACGACGGGATAGTCACTGACATCTCCTTCGGCCCTCCGCCGGCGGTGCTCGAGATTACTCGCGCGCTGGAAAGCCGCGGCTTCGAGGCATGGGCCGTGGGTGGCGCGCTGCGTGACGAGCTCGTGGGCGACCAACGGGGCAACCACCCGGGCGCGGACTGGGACGTGGCTACAGACGCCCGCCCCCCCGATGTGCGACGCGTATTCGGGCGCACGGTCCCCCTCGGAATAGAGCATGGCACTGTCGGCGTCCTGGCATCGGACGGCGCGATGTACGAAGTGACCACATTCCGGCGGGACGTGGAGACTGATGGCCGGCACGCCGTAGTCGAGTTTGCGGACTCGATCGAGGAAGACCTGGCCCGCCGCGACTTCACAATCAACGCGCTGGCCTGGAGGCCCGCCACGGATGAGCTGCGCGACCCGTTCGCCGGACAGGGAGACCTGCGGAACGGCATCCTGCGCGCCGTCGGCCAGCCGGCGGACAGGTTCGCGGAGGATTACCTGCGCGTCCTACGCGGTCTGCGGTTTGCCGGCCGGTTCAGCCTGGAGATCGAGCCCGCGACGCGCGAGGCTCTCGAGGCGGCGGTCCCCCAGCTGGGCCGCCTGTCCGCTGAGCGAGTACGCGAGGAGTTGGCCAAAGTGCTGGCCGATGCACGGCCGTCTGCGGCACTCCACCTGTACGCGGACGCGAATGCGCTGAGCGAGTGGTACCCGGAGCTGTCCGGCATCGCAGCAGGCGATCCGCGCTGGGAGCTCAATCTCGCCGCCGTGGACGCCATCCCCAGATGGCGAACGAATCTGCGACTGGTTCGCTGGCTCATTCCGATGGCCGATGATCCGGAGGAGAGGGAAGCCCTCGGTCGCGCCCTCACGACGCGGCTCAAGTTTTCCACGGCTGACACGCGGGGAGTGGCGGACAGGCTCCGGCACTATCCCATTCTGCTGAGTCCGGTTGACTCGTCTGCGGAGGTACGGCGCTGGCTGGCGGAGGTCGGTCCGGCTGTGGCATGGGACCTGTTTCGTCTCCACGCGGCGGAGTGCCGGGCAAACCACGCGTCCGAACAGGCACGCTTCCTGGTGGCTGTCTGGCGCAAGGTCCACGACGAATGGCTGGAGTCCCCGCCGCTTAGCATCGGCGACCTGGCCATCAGCGGAGAGGATCTGCTGGCACTGGGGGTCGGGCAGGGACCGGCCATTGGAATCCTGCTGGATGAGCTACACGCCGAGGTGCTGGAGGACCCGGGTCTCAACCGGCGGGATGACCTTCTCGAACGGGCCAGGGAGCTCATCTCTATCGGCGGACTGGGGCAGACAGGCCCGGAGTGGCCCGGCGAGCTGTCATGAAGAACGAGCCGAGCCTCTTCCCGGCCGTGGATGGCGAACCGAGCGCCGGCGGGGATCGCTCTCGCCGGTGGGGGGACCAGGGGCTCGAGGTTCAGGATGCGGGGGCGCCGCTGGCCGCCCGGGTGCGGCCGCGATCGCTGGAGGGGTTTGTCGGCCAGGACGCCGTCGTCGGGTCGGGCAGCGCACTCCGCGAGCTGATCCGGAAGGATCGGGTTCCCAGTCTCATCCTCTGGGGTCCTCCCGGCTCCGGGAAGACCACGCTCGCGAGCGTCCTTGCCCACAGCACGGACTCGGCGTTTGTCCCGTTCAGCGCGGTCACAGAGGGCATTCCACGCGTGCGTCGTATCATCGCCGAAGCCACCGAACGCAAGGCGGCAGCCGGACGAGATACGATCCTCTTCGTAGACGAGATCCATCGCTTCAACAAGGCGCAGCAGGACGCGCTTCTCCCGCATGTGGAGCGCGGCACGGTCACATTGATTGGCGCAACCACAGAGAATCCCAGCTTCGAGGTCGTTGGACCGTTGCTCAGCCGAACCCGAGTGTTCGTCCTCGAGGCGCTGACACCCGAGTCGATTGCGACCATCTGCTCCCGCGCCCTGGAGGACGGCGAGCGAGGCCTGGGTGGCCGCGGGCTCGAGATTACTCCCAACGCGCTGGCCGTGCTGTCCGAGCAGGCGGACGGAGACGCGAGGCGCGCGCTGAACGCGCTCGAGACGGCATCGGAGCTGGCCGTTGACGGACGCATCGACACGGCCTGCGTACGCGAGGCTTTGCAGAAGAGGTACTCCCGCTACGACAAATCCGGTGAAGAGCACTACAACCTGATCTCCGCGTTGCACAAGGCGGTTCGTGGATCTGATCCCGACGGCACGTTGTACTGGCTGGCCCGGATGCTGGAGGGTGGAGAAGATCCGCTGTACCTGTGCCGCCGGCTGGTGAGAATGGCCGTGGAGGACATCGGCCTGGCTGATCCGGCAGCGCTGGGTGTGTGCGTCGCCGCTCGCGACGCCTATCACTTTCTGGGATCCCCGGAGGGGGAGCTCGCCGTGGCGGAAGCCGCGCTCTACCTGGCCACGGCCCCAAAATCGAATCGCGTGTACTCCGCGTTTGGTGCTGCCCGGCAAGCAGCGGCTCAGACTCCGGCGGAGCCCGTTCCACTGCACCTCCGAAACGCGCCGACCCGGCTGATGAAGGACCTGGGGTATGGAAAATCGTACCGCTACGACCACTCGTACGAGGACGCGGTCGCTCCCCAGACCTACCTGCCGGACAGTCTATCGGGCGAGCGCTTCTATGATCCGTCCGGCCACGGCAAGGAGAAGTGGATTCGGGAGCGCCTGGCAGTGGTGAACCAGGCTCGCGGCAGGCGTACCGATTCCTCCACCGAAACCGACCCGGCCACCGAGTCCGATACGCCCGGCCAGGCCGCCGGGGCGGACGCGAACGGGGAGCAGGTGGGCGGTTGACGCAGGGACGGGGACCCGAGTCCCCCGGATCGGCCAGATTGCCCAGGGGAACGCAACACGGACGTAGCGAGGAGCGTCCCGGCAGCCGCCTCCTGGAGACTCCTGACGAGGGCGAGCGCGCAATCCTGGTGGGCGCCCCGCCTCTCGATATGCCGGAGCCGGAGGTGAACGAGCATCTCGCGGAGCTGGGCCGGCTGGCGGATACGGCCGGGGCAGAGGTGGTCGATACGCTGATCCAGCGGCTCGCAGCGCCGCACCCCGGCACGTACATCGGCCGCGGAAAGATTGACCAGCTGCGAAATCTGCTGGACAGGTCGGACGCCACGCTGGTGATCTTTGACGAGGATCTGAGCCCGGCCCAGGGCTCGAATCTGGAGAAGCAACTGGGCATCAGGGTGATGGACCGCACGGAGTTGATCCTCGATATCTTTGCCCTCAGGGCCCGTACGGGTGAGGCTAAACACCAGGTCGAGCTTGCGCAGCTCCAATACATGCGTCCCCGCCTCAAGAGGATGTGGACGCACCTGTCGCGCATGGAGGGTGGAATCGGCGCCCGCGGTCCGGGCGAGCAACAGATCGAGACGGATCGTCGCCTGATCGACCGCCGCATCGCGCGTCTCCGGCGAGAGCTGAAGCACATTGCCAGATCTCGCGAAACCCAGCGGAAGGCTCGCCGGGAGACGTTCACAGTGGCACTGGTTGGGTATACGAATGCAGGCAAGTCGAGCATCCTGCGGGCGTTGTCGGGGAGCGACCTGTTCGTCGAGGACAGGCTGTTCGCGACCCTGGATTCGGCCACCCGGGTCTGTGACCTGGGAGATGGATACCAGGCCCTGCTAACCGATACCGTCGGGTTCATCCGCAAGCTGCCGCATCACCTTGTCGCCTCGTTTCGGGCTACCCTGGAGGAGGTCGCGGAGGCTGATCTGTTGATCCACGTGGTGGACAGTTCGGCCGTAGACTGGGAACACCAGATGGAAGCGGTCCACGAGGTGCTTCATGAGGCGGATGCGGTCGGACATCGGACACTGATCGCGTTCCACAAAGTGGACAGGTTGACCCACGCGGAAGAGGAAGCGCTCCAAACGCGGGCCGCGGCGCTCATGGGACCGCATGTCTTCACTTCGGTGCTCGAGAAGGGGGGGGTCGCGCCTCTGCAGACGGCCCTGAAGAACGAGCTTCGAAACAGGCTGGCGACGGTGCACGTGAGCTTCCCGGCCGAGGAAGGTCGGATTCTCGCGGAGGCATACCAGGAGGGAGAAGTGCTGCAGCGGGAGATGCTGGATGACCGCATCGTACTGACGGCCCGGATCCCGGAGGCGCTGCTGGGACGCTGGCGAGGGAACGCGGAGATCGAGGTGGAGCGAGAGGATGCTGCGCCCGGGGACGGGACGGCATGAACCAGGGCATCGAGCACGGCGATTCCGCCTCAGCCGTGCGGCCGGGAGTTGTATGGATCGTGGGTGGTGGTCGTGTCGGGACGTCGTTGGCCATCGCACTCGTCGAGTCGGGTGTGTTTGCCGACGTGCGACTGATCGGCCGAACCGCCGAGCCGTCTCCAGTCTGGGGATCCAGGCCGGGCTATCACTCGACGGGGGATGACCCGGTACCCGCCCGGCTGCCGGCGGCCGATCGTGTTCAGGCCCTGGTGCTCAGCATACCCGATGACCCGCTGCCGTCGGTTGCCGCCTCCTGGGCAACCGCCCTGGCGGATCACGGTGTCCGCGTGGAGGTGGCCCTGCACACGAGCGGTTTCCGCCCGGCTGAGGCGCTTTCCGACCTGCGCGACAGCGGCGCGGCCGTGGGCAGCTGGCACCCGCTCCTGGCACTGGCCGGCCCGCGACGCGACGCGTTTCGCGGCGTGACCATCGGCCTCGAAGGAGACGACGCGGCGCTGGGGTTTGGCGGCTGGATGGCGCGGTCGGTGGGAGCGCGGTGGATTCGGGTGTTGCCCCAGCACAAGGCGCTGTATCACACGGCCGCGGTGTTCGGATCCAACTTCCTGGTCGCCTCGCTGGCGGTCGCGGCCCGCCTGTTGGAACAAGCCAGCGAACAGCAGGTCGGCATCGAGGACCTGTTGCCGTTGGCACGCTCCGCCATCGAGAATCTGACCCAATCGGGCATCGTCGAAGGAGCGACCGGGCCCATCGTCCGCGGAGACCATGGCACTGTCGCCGGTCACCTGGAGGCCCTCGACCGCGGCACTGCCTCTCTGTATCGTGCTCTCGCGACGGAGCTGTTGATTGCCGCCGGCGACAGGGTCAATCCCGAGACGGCGCTCCGGATCGGGCGGCTGCTCGGCGACACGGACGCGGATGAGGCACAGGGGGACAGCAGTGGCTAGCGATATGCGCCTCTACATCAACCTCGACCACGTGGCCACGGTGCGTCAGGCGCGCATGACGGACGAGCCGGATCCGGTGAGGGCCGCCGTGCTCGCAGAGCTTGGCGGAGCGGACGGGATCACGGTGCACCTGCGCGAGGACCGACGGCACATCAATGAGCGGGATGTAGATCTGCTGATGCAGTCCGTCCGCACCCTGGTGAATCTCGAGCTGGCCGCGGAGGATGAGATCCTGGCGATGGCCGAAGCATGGTCGCCACGCCAGGCCACGCTGGTGCCGGAACGCCGGGAAGAGGTGACCACCGAGGGCGGCCTGGATCTCGGCGGCTCGGAGGACAGAGTCAGCGCCGCGATCGAGAGACTGCGGGGGGCCGGCATCCGAACCTCGCTGTTCATCGATCCGGACGAAGACACGATTGGCAGAGCCGCACGACTTGGCCCGGAGGCCGTGGAGCTTCACACGGGCGAGTACGCCAGCGCAGCACCGGGCGTCGCGGCACAGGACGAGCTGGCCCGGCTGCAGCGGGCGGCGGCGTTGGCGCGCCAGCTAGGCCTGGCGGTGCACGCGGGACACGGCCTCACGTACGAGAACGTGACCCCGGTGGCGCGCATCCGGGAGTGCGAGGAGCTCAACATCGGCCACTCCGTCGTCAGCCGTTCCGTGTTCGTGGGGATGGAGCGTGCCGTGCGAGAGATGAGCGAGATCGTGCGTCGGGCCCGCCGTGATTGATGGGTAAACACCGCATCACCATTGTCGTCGGTCTGTTCATCTCGGTTGCGCTCTTGTGGTGGGCGCTGCGCGACGTCTCCATATCGGAGCTGCTGGTCCAGGTCGGAAACGCCAACTTCCTACTTCTTGGCGCTTCCGTCGCGGTGGCCACCGGCACGTTCGCGCTGCGTGCGCTCCGGTGGCGAGTGCTTCTGCTCCCTGCCCTGGAGCACTCAGCATTCCGGTCCCGGTTCTCGGCCAGAGTTCGCCCGGGTAGTCGCGCTCACCCGGCTCGAGCCGATCGGGATCGGAGCGGCGTTCGCGTCGCTCGTCATAGAGCGGCTGTTCGACGCCATCGTGTTGATGGTGTTCCTGTTTCCGGCGTTCTACCTTCCCGGCCTGGCCGGAGAAGTGCCCGACCTGGTGCGTCAGGCGTTTGTGGTCGGGCTGATTGCCGTCGGCATCGGGCTGATAACGCTGGGGCTCTTGGTTCGCTTCCCGGACCGGTTCCTCGAGGTGGCCGAGCGCTGGATGCACCGCCTCCTCCCCGACCGGTTCGCGGACAGAATCGGCGGTCTTCTTTCGTCCTTCATCACGGGGCTCGGCGCACTGCGTCACGCGCACGTGTTTATGCAGGCGATAGCCTGGACCGTGGTTGTCTGGCTGTGGAACGCCGCCTCTTTCTGGCTTGGCTTTCTGGCCTTCGACATCGAAGGACCCGGATTCGCCGGCGCCGTGCTTCTCCAGTCTATCATCGGATTCGCGGTGTCGATTCCGTCCAGTCCCGGCTTCTTCGGACCATTCGAGGCCGCGTCCCGCGTCGCGCTGTCGCTGTATGGGGTGGATCCGACCCGCATCATCAGCTTCGCGGCGGGCTACCACATCTTCTCGATGATCCCTATCACCGTGATCGGTCTCTACTTTGCCAATCAGCTCGGCCTGACCTGGTCGGAAGTGGAGCGCAGCGAAGAGGTCGTCGAGTCAGCGGGGGAGCACGGGTGACCGAAACGCAACCGGAGAGACCGGCGGAGCGGGCTCGCTCGGCAGCCGCGCACGCGAAACTCAACCTCCGGCTTCGCGTATTCCGGCCCGACGATCAGGGGTATCATTCGATCGAAACACTTTTCCTGCGCACCGGCCTGCACGACACCGTGGAGTTGCAGGCCTCCGGCCCGGGCATCGAGTTGCAGGTGACCGGAGATCCCACCGTGCCGGATGGCCCGGAGAACCTGTGCTGGCTGGCGGCCGAACGTTTCTTCGCCGCCGTCGGGAGACGGCCGGCGGTGCATATCGCGCTCAGCAAGAGAATCCCGAGCGGATCCGGTCTCGGGGGAGGGAGCGCCGATGCGGCCGCGCTACTGCGACTCTTGAACCAGAGCCTGAACAACCCGCTCAGCGAGGGCGAGCTGTTGACGGTAGCCGGCGAGCTCGGCAGCGACGTCCCGTTCGCGGCGCTCGGGGTGCCGATGGCTCTCGGGTGGGAGCGTGGCCGTCGCTTGCTTCCGCTGCGACCTCCCGGGGTACGTCCGGCGCTCCTGGTCGTGCCCGATTTCGGCATCGGGAGCGGGGAGGCCTACGGCTGGCTGCGGCAGGATCGGGAGGCGCAGGCGGAGAGCCTCTATTCGTCCGGTTCCAGCGGTGGGGCGTTGCCCTCCCCGGGGAAACTCACCGACTGGAACGCGCTCCGTATGGTGGCGATGAACGATTTCGAAGGGCCGGTGTTTGCACGGCATCCGGAGCTCCGCGAGGCGCGCCAGCGATTGCTGGCCGAAGGTGCACAAATCAGTCAGATGACTGGATCCGGCTCGGCCGTATTCGCCGTCTTCTCCAACGCGGAAAGCCGGGATGGGGCACTGGCAGGGGCCGACTGGCCAGCGGGGTGGTCGATGATCCCGGTGGACACGCCTGTCTAGACCCTCGGTCGGCATCGGTCCCCCGCGCGACCGAACCCACCTGACGAGAGACGAATGCCGCGGCGACCCGACTGCACGGCAGCAACGCGCGTATCTCATCAAGTTGACGCGTATCCTGCGGGGATCCAAGTTCCACACGGCAGGCGCTGGCCCCTCGTCTAACGGCAAGACTCCGGCCTTTGGAGCCGGCAATCCAGGTTCGAGTCCTGGGGGGCCAACTGTACCGGACCGGCCGCATGGGACGCGGCCCACCGCTTCGTTGCGGAAGGCATGCCCCTTGCGCCGGAAACGCAGGCGTGTAGCGGCCCGCCGCACCTTCATTTGATTCATGGCGGACTGTAAGAGACTGTGGCTTAGTAACTTGGGATGATGAAGGAGGCGGGTGGCGTGGACAGGAAGGGCTCGTTCGTTCCAGTAATTCTTTTCTTTTGCGCTGTTGGTTTCACAGCCGCGTGCTCCAGCGACGAATCCACGACGGAGCCGCCTCCCCCCGAAGCGTTTGACTGGCTGGTCGTTTCCGCCGGCCAGGCTCATTCCTGCGGGGTGAGGGATGACGGCTCGGTCCTCTGCTGGGGCGAGGGCGGCAGCGGCCGGCTCGGGACCGGCAACACGGCGGACCAGCTTCAACCCGTGCGGGCCGGCTCCAGCCGTACCCTGGTCCAGACGTCGGCGGGTGCCGAGCACAGCTGTGCGGTTGCGACCGACGGAGCGGCGCTCTGCTGGGGCAAGGGAGAGAGCGGCCGCCTGGGCACCAATGCGATTGCCGACAGGCTCACCCCGGCGCTGGTGTTCGGCGATTTCGTGTTCGCTCAGGTCAGCGCCGGCGAGGCGCACAGTTGTGCGGTCGCGACGGATGGTCAGGTGTACTGCTGGGGCAAGGGTGAGGAGTTCCGGCTCGGCAACGGCATTGCTACGGACCGCCTGTCGCCGGCCCTCGTCTCGGGAGGCATGACGTTCAGCCAGGTGAGCGCCGGTGCGAAGCACTCGTGCGCCGTGGGGACCACCAACGACGCATACTGCTGGGGCGAAGGCGCCAACGGGCAGCTGGGATCCGGCAATACGAACACTGCGACGCAACCCCGGCTCGTGACGCGCGGGCACCAGTTCGCCCAGGTCAGCGCGGGTGAGAGTCACAGCTGCGGCGTGACCACGGGAGACGTCGCGTTCTGCTGGGGAGATGGCTCGAGCGGCCGACTGGGCACCGGAAACGCCAACAATCAACTGGAGCCGTGGCCGGTGGCAGGGGACCTGGCCTTTGTGCAGATCAGCGCCGGAACGGAGCACAGTTGCGGCGTGGCCGCTGACAACAATGCCTACTGCTGGGGCGAGGGTGCAGACGGGCGTCTGGGCACCGGAAACGAGCTGGACACGCTCGAGCCCAGGCTGGTGGCGGGCGGCCATGCCTTTGCGATCGTGATTGCCGGAGACCGGCACACGTGCGGCGTGACGGTGGCCGGCGAACCGTTCTGCTGGGGACTGGGGACCGATGGCCGCCTCGGCACCGGCAACGTGAACACGCGCCTCACACCCACCCGGGTGCTCGCTCAGTAGCGAACATCACCTATCTTCCTCGGTTCCGGTAGCATCCGGAGTGCCACGGCGCTCCGGATGCATCGTCGCGCTGGCTCACACCACCGGGGGAGTTCCAATTCATGAGCGAATCCTACAATCGGTTGATCGAGGAACAGAGTCCGTATCTGCTCCAGCACGCCGCGAACCCGGTAGACTGGTACCCGTGGGGCGAAGAGGCCTTTCAACGGGCCCGGTTGGAGGACCGGCCAGTCTTCCTGTCCATTGGCTACTCGACCTGCCACTGGTGCCACGTGATGGAGCACGAATCGTTCGAAGATCCCGGCGTGGCTGCGTTGCTCAACGAGTCGTTTGTGGCGATCAAGGTGGACCGGGAAGAGCGTCCCGACATCGACGCGGTCTACATGACAGTGTGCCAGATGACCACCGGTCACGGCGGTTGGCCGCTCACGATCGTGATGACCCCGGACAAGCAGCCTTTCTTTGCCGGAACGTACTTCCCCCGGGAAAGCCGGGGCGGACGGATCGGCATGCTCGAGCTGTTGCCGCAGCTGCGCGATCATTGGCTGCACGCGCGACAGCAGGTAGAGGGTTCTGCCGAGCGCATCGTCACGGCGTTGAGCGAGCAGGCAACCAGGGGTGCGGGCGGCGAGTTGGACGAGTCTGCGCTGGAGGCGGCTTTTGGCCAGTTGGCCGGCAACTACGACCGACTCCAGGGAGGGTTCGGCAAGGCCCCGAAGTTCCCGACCCCGCACAACCTCCTCTTTCTGCTTCGCTACTGGCAGCGCACGGGTCGCGACGAGGCACTGGTCATGGTCGAGACGACCTTGAGAGCCATGCGCCGCGGGGGAGTATTCGACCAGGTGGGATTCGGATTCCACCGGTACTCGACGGACGCCCGATGGCTGCTGCCGCATTTCGAGAAGATGCTGTACGACCAGGCTTTGCTGGCGATGGCCTACACGGAGGCCTACCAGGCAACGGGACGAGCCGAGCATGCGGACGTGGCTCGCGAGATCCTGACCTACGTGCTGCGCGACATGACGGATCCGACCGGAGGCTTCTACTCCGCCGAGGACGCGGACAGCGAAGGACGGGAGGGGAAGTTCTACGTCTGGTCGGCGAACCAGCTGGAGGAGGTTCTGGGTCCCGAGGACGCCGCCCTGGCCGGAGCGGTCTACGGCGTTGACCGGCGGGGCAACTTCGCCGAGGAGGCCACGGGTCAGCGCACGGGGGAGAACATCCTTCATTTGCCCGGTCCGTTGCCGGCCATCGCCCGGCGGCTGGATCTGAATCCGGCCGAGCTGCAAGACCGCATGAGGGACATGCGCCAGAGGCTGTTCGAGGCGCGCGAAACCCGGGTCCGTCCGCTGCGGGACGACAAGATCCTGCTGGACTGGAACGGGTTGATGATCGCGGCGTTGGCCAAGGCCGCTTCGGGTCTGGACGACCCCGCATACCTGGAGGCGGCCCGGCAGGCGGCGGATTTCGTACTGGCCAACCTGCGAGATGAACAGGATCGCCTCTTGCGCCGCTACCGGGGCGGCGAGGCCGCTTTGGCGGCGACTGCGACCGATTACGCGTTTCTGGCGTGGGGTCTCATCGAGCTGCACCAGGCGGCTGGAGATGTCCGGTATCTGGAAGTCGCGGACCGTCTGATGCGTGAGATGCTGGACGACTTCTGGGACGCGGAGTCGGGCGGTTTCTTCCTGGCGGCCGACAGAGTGTCGGGAGATCTGCCCGTGCGCATGAAAGAGACGTACGATGGTGCGATGCCGGCGTCGAACTCCGTTGCCTGGCACAACCTCCTGCGCCTGGCCCGGCTGACGGGAGATCACGTGCTGGAAGCGAAGGCGGCGGAGCTGGAGCGCGGCCTGTCCGCCGAGGTGAAGCGGGCACCGGCTGGCCACTCCTTCTGGATGTTGGCGCTGGAGTTCAGGATGGGGCCGGTTCACGAAATCGTCGTCGCAGGCGCGCCCGGTGACGATGATACGGAAGCCATGCTGGGAGCCGTTCGACAGGCCTATCTACCCAACGCCGTGGTGCTCCTCAAGCGGACGGATGTGGCGATTTCGGGGACGGACGACGTGGCGCCCTTTACCCGACCGCTCACGTCCCTCGACGGCCGGGCGACGGCGTATGTGTGCAGCGACTTCTCCTGCGAGCGTCCAACCACAAGCGTGGATGAGATGCTCGCGTTACTGGGCTACTCTCCGGTATAGACGATCCGGTAGATCCGTCCGCCGCGATCGTCGGCCACGAACAGGGAACCGTCCGGCCCCACCGCCAGCCCGGAAGGCCGGTGCAACGCGCCACGCGGACTCACATCGTCGCCGGCAAAGCCGTCGGCGAACACCTCCCACTCCCCGGTCGGTCTCCCGTCCGCGCCGAACGGCACGAATACGACATTGTACCCGCCCTGCGGCTCCGGCGCCCGGTTCCACGACCCGTGGAATGCGATGAACGCCCCGCCCCGGAATCGCTCGGGGAACTGATCTCCGGCGTAGAATGCGAGCGCATTCGGCGCCCAGTGCGCCGGAAAGGCAATGACCGGGTCCTTCTTGTCGCCGCAGCGTCCGACAAGCTGTCCGTCCCCGCCGTACTCGGGAGCCAGCACCTTCTTCTGCTGCTCGGGGTCGTAGAAACAGTACGGCCACCCGAAGTCATCTCCCTGATCGATCTGCACGAATTCCTCGGCCGGTTTCTCCGCGTTGTCCTGGTCGTCGAACAGGTCCGACCATCTGGAAAGCTGGTCGCGACCGTGCTGGACTCCCCACAGCTCGCCGCTGGTCGGGTGGATGGCGAGCGCGAACGTGTTGCGAAGGCCGGTGGCGAACCGGACGCCATCACTCTGTTTCTGACCGACTCGGTTCGCATCGAAACGCCAGATGCCGGCCCGCGTTTCGAGGTCGGGACACGGCTCCTTGCCCGGTGACCCGGCTTGCCGATCCTCTTCCTGGCAGGCATTGGAGGGAGATCCGATGTTGACGTACAGGTTGCCGGCCTGGTCGATCACGGCCGACTTGGCGGCGTGCGTAGTGCCGGGTCCGGGCAGGTCGGAAACGATGATCTCGAGCGGCATGGTGGGCTCGAGCGCTCCTTCCGGTATGCTGGCCCGCACCACCCCGCCGTCCGGCGCGAAGTACAGATGCGATCCTTGCAGCGCGATCCCGGTGCCGCCGGCGGCGTCCTCGCCGCCAAACCGCAGCTTGATCTCGGTTCGTCCGTCTCCATCCATGTCACGCATGGCCAGCACGCCGCCAGGGGCATCGGAGCCCCGGCTGCGGCGCACCGCCACGTATACGTCTCCGGCCGGAGACACCGCGAGATGCCTGGCCGTGCCGACCTCGTCAGCCACCACCAGGGCGCAGAAGCCGGCCGGGAGCGAGATTCCCGCGTTGTCCGGGTCGCACTCCGGCGGCTTGGTTCGGCTGGATTCCGGGGCGTGCGACGGCAACAGAAAGAACGTGAGCGGGAGAACAGCAACAGCGAGCGAGGGGCGCGACACCATGGACGAAACTCCTTCAGCACGGATGATCAACTGGCCAGGCCGCGCCAGCCGGAACACACCAGCGGGCCCAGCAAATTGTCCTGCGGGGAGAGCCGAATCAAGCGCAGGGGTCGGCCGCGCTGGCGGTATTGCGCGATCTTCCGCACCGCGTATCGTGACCTGCCCGGCCCGCACATGGACCGGCACGAGCCACAACGGGGAACCAAGAGGAACGGATGAGAGATGAGCTTTCTGGATAGCACTTTCTACAACAACACCGTGCAGGAGTGGCTGGTCGCCGCCGGCATTCTGGTACTGGCGCTGTTCATCCTGCGGTTCCTGGTGGGAATGGCGGTCAAACGGTTGGCGCCACTTGCCGACCAGACGGACACACCTGTCGACGACCTCGTGGCGGAGCTGCTGGGAAAGACGCGGTTCCTTTTCCTCCTGATCGTGTCGCTGTTCCTTTCTTCGCATGCGCTCACGCTGCCGGCCGTTATCCGCACCGTGTTGCTGCGCGCCTCGATCATCGCGCTGGTGTTGCAGGGAGCCATCTGGGTCAACGCGGCGATCAACTTCCTGCTGGAGCGCTACCGGAAAGCGAAGCTCGAACAGGATGCGTCCGCGGTCACCACCGTGACGGCCCTCAGCTTCATCGGCAAACTGGCCGTCTGGGTGATCGCAATCCTGCTGATCATGGACAACTTCGGGATCGAGGTGACGGCGCTGGTCGCGGGAATGGGCATAGGCGGCATCGCCGTCGCCCTGGCGGCGCAGAGCATCCTGAGCGACCTGTTTGCCTCGCTGGCGATCGTACTGGACAAGCCCTTCGTGATCGGCGACTTCCTGGCAGTGGGCGAATACAAGGGTACCGTGGAGTACATCGGACTCAAGACGACTCGCCTCCGCAGCCTGACGGGCGAGCAGTTGGTGCTCGGCAACGCGGACCTCCTGAACAGCCGGGTCAGGAACTTTGGCCGCCTGTACGAGCGACGGATGGCGTTCACAATCGGCGTGACCTACCAGACGCCCCGGGAGAGCATCGAGCGCATCCCGCAGATGCTGCGCGAAGCGGTAGAAGGACAGGAGACAGTCCGCTTCGACCGGTCACACTTCACGGGCTACGGCGACTCCTCGATCGACTTTGACACGGTGTACTTCGTGTTGAGACCCGAGTACGCCGCCGCCATGGATATTCAGCAGGCAATCAACCTGGAGATCCATCAACGGTTCGAGGCCGACGGAATCGAGTTCGCGTACCCGACCCGAACAGTCCACCTGCAGGCCGCCTCCGAAGGTACGCAGGGCGCGGAAATTCGTTGACATCTCTGGATAACCGCTATATTCTGCGCGGCTATGGACGTTCCGGGCGGATGACGGGTTCTGCCGGAACAACGGCCTTCAGCACACGAATCGGGTTGCGATAATGCCGGATCTCTCGGCCTCCTCGAGCCCGCTGATGCTTCTCTCCGGCACCGCCAATCGGGCACTCGCGGAGGGGATCGCAGCGGAGCTGGACGAGAGGCTCTGCGACGTGACTATCAAGCGCTTTGCGGACGGCGAGATTCACGTAGGGATCAACGAAAACGTTCGCGGTCGCGACGTTTACCTGATCCAGCCTACCAATCCGCCCGCCGAGAACATCATGGAGCTGCTGATACTGATCGATGCGGCACGGAGAGCGTCTGCGGCACGGGTGACGGCGGTGATCCCGTACTTCGGGTACGCCAGGGCGGACCGAAAGGACCAGCCGCGCGTATCGATCTCCGCCAAGCTGATGGCGAATCTGATTACGGCGGCGGGGGCAGACCGGGTATTGTCGATCGATCTTCACCAGCACCAGCTGCAGGGATTCTTCGACATTCCGGTGGACCACCTGTACGCGGCGCCGGTGTTCCGGAGACATTTCGAAGCGATGGGGCTGGACAATCTGGTCGTGGTGGCCACCGACGTGGGTGCCGCCAAGATGGCGCGCGGCTACGCGAAGCGGTTGGGTGGCGACCTGGCCATCGTGGACAAGAGGCGTCCGGGCCCCAACGTGGCCGAGGTGGTCAACATCGTCGGGGAGGTGGAGGGAAAGCGCTGCCTCATTCCCGACGACATGATCGACACGGCCGGCACGATGACCACGACGGTCGATGTCCTGCGCGAGCGGGGAGCGATAGAGATCTACATCGTGGCCACGCATGCGCTCCTGTCGGGACCGGCGGTGGAACGGCTGCGAGAAGCCGGAGTGCGGGAGATCGCGGTCACGGATACCATCGCGATTCCGGATGAGAAGCTGGCAGCCCTGGACAACCTGAGGGTGCTGAGCGTGGCGGATCTTCTGGCCCGGGCCATTCTGAGCACGCACACGAACAGCTCGGTCAGCTCGTTATTCGGCTGAAGGTCGGGACGTGCGCCTGACGACGTCGGCCCTGCGAGACAGGGCGGCTCGCCGAGACGCGAACGAACACAACTGCTGCAAGGATTAGAGGACTGGTATGAAGGATCTGGTTACGCTGCAGGCGGAGACGCGTGACGGCTTGGGGAAGGGCGCGGCTCGACAGCTTCGCCGCGAGGGTCTTGTTCCTGCCGTGGTGTACGGTCACGGCCGCACAACCTCCAGCCTGAGCGTCAAAGCCGACGAGCTGGAGATGATGCTGGCGCACATCAGCGCCTCTTCCACGGTGATCGAGCTGACGGTCGGCTCAGGCGAGTCCCGCAAGGTGCTGATCCGGGAGATTCAGCGGCATCCGTTCCGGTCCGAAGTTCTCCATGTCGACTTCCTCCTGATTCGTGAGGATCAGGTGATCAGGGTCGAGATTCCCCTGCATCTGACCGGTCAGGCCGTGGGTAGCACCGAAGGTGGGATCCTCCAGCAGCAGCGGCACGAGATCGCGATCGAGTGTCTGCCGGGCGACATCCCCGAAGCCTTCGACCTGGACATCAGCGAGTTGGCCATCGGCGACGCGCTGTACGTAGCGGACATCGACGGCGGCAACGTGACAGTCGTGGACGATCCTGAGGTCATGGTTGCCATAGTGCAGCCGCCGGCCCTGGTGGTGGAGGAGGAAGAGGAAGAGGTCGAGGGCGAAGTCGAGGACATGGAGCCCGAGGTCATCGGCAAGGGCAAGGCGGAGTCTGCGGACGACGAAGACTCCGAGGATTCCGAGGACTGAGCCCGCTGGCGGCCTGACGGCCGCCGCCACCCGTTCGACCAAGGCGTGATCGTTGAAGGCCATCCTGGCTCTGGGGAACCCCGGGCGTCGGTATCTGGACAGCCGGCACAACGTCGGCTGGTGGTTGGCGGACCGCCTCGGACGCACCTGGTCTCTGCCTCCGTATCGAGAGACGGGGGATACCGCTCGGACCGGTGGTACGGTCCACGGCCAGGCGGTCGAGATCATCAAGCCGCTCCGCTACGTGAATCGCAGTGGCGAGGCCGTGCGAGAGCTGCGGCGGCGCGAGGACTTCCACGTTGCGGAAGATCTGCTGGTGCTGGTGGATGATGTGTGGCTGTCCCCGGGCCAGATTCGACTGCGGCGTCAGGGCTCCGCCGGAGGGCACAACGGCCTGGCTTCTGTGGAGCGGGCGCTGGAGAGTCCGGAGTACTCCCGGCTGAGGATTGGAGTCGGCAGACCGCATGATGACCGGATAGACCTGGCCGAGTGGGTGCTCGCGACCATGTCGGGCTCCGACGAGGAAGAAGTCCTCGCGACGTTCGGACGGGCCGTGCAGGGTGTGGAGTGCTGGATACAGGAAGGAATCGAAGCGGCGATGAACCGCTACAACCGGAACTGATCGACCGCGTCGCAGACCGGGACGAAACCGTTCAAGGAGAATAGACAAGGTGCAACAGTCCATCGATTGGGCGCTTGGATTGGGTGTGGTCGGGCTCATGTTCGCGTGGGCCCTGTTCGCATACGTGAGGAGCCAGCCCGTCGGCAGCGATGTGATGTCGGAGCTGGCGGACGCCATCTACAACGGTTCCATGGCCTTCCTGAAGCGGGAGTACATGGTGCTTGTACCGTTCGTCCTGGTCGTTGCCGGCCTCTTGTACGTATTGATCGGCGGGCAGACCGCCGCGGCCTACGTCTTCGGTGCCGCGTGCTCCATCATGGCGGGCTTCTTTGGCATGCAGGCGGCCACGCGCGCCAACGTCAGAACGACGGAAGCGGCACGTTCTCACGGCCAGGCCAAGGCGCTGCGTGTGGCGTTCAGCGGCGGCGCCGTCATGGGTATGGCAGTGGCGAGTCTCGGCCTGGTGGGGATCGGCGCCGTCGTGCTCATCTTCTGGCCCGAGACCATGAGCGATGCCAGCGCTCGAGCGTTCGGCGAGACGATCAGCGGGTTCGCCATGGGTGCTTCTTCCATCGCGCTGTTTGCCCGCGTCGGAGGCGGCATCTACACGAAAGCCGCCGACGTCGGAGCCGACCTGGTCGGGAAGGTGGAAGCGGGAATCCCCGAGGATGACCCGCGGAATCCGGCCACGATTGCGGACAACGTAGGGGACAACGTGGGTGACGTCGCCGGTATGGGTGCCGACATTTTCGAGTCTTACGTCGGTTCGGTTATTGCTACCATCGTGCTTGGTGCGACCAGCACGTTGATTGTCCAGAGCGCGGACCCATCCTGGAGCGCGATCAGCGCACGGTTTGCGGCCATCGCACTGCCCATTCTCTTCATAATGGCCGGCTTCCTGGCGAGCGCCGTCGGCGTCGTAGGCATGCGAGTCCTCGAGCGCACCAATCCGGCGGCAGCCCTGCGCAACACGACATTCATCGGGGCCGTCATCTTCTGGGTCATGGCCTACTTCATAACGATCAACCTTCCGATCTTCCCCCGCGACGCCGAATTGTGGCGCTGGCTGCACCCCGATGCAGGACCGTTCTGGGCCATGCTATTCGGCTCTCTCGTCGGGATCTTCATCGGCCTGTCCACGGAGTACTACACGGCGGCGAAGCCGATTCGGAAGATCGCGCAGGCCTCGGAGACGGGCGCCGCCACGAATATCATCACGGGTCTGGCGGTCGGTATGGAGTCGGTGGCCATTCCGCTGCTGCTGATCTCGGCCGCCATCTTCTTCGCCTTCAAGTTTGCCGGTCTGTACGGCATCGGTATCGCAGCTGTCGGCATGCTCGCGACCGTGGGCGTCACGATGTCGGTCGATGCGTACGGACCGATTGCGGACAACGCGGGTGGGATCAGCGAGATGAGCGGTCTGGGACCCGAGGTGCGCAAGATCACCGATGGGCTGGACGCGCTTGGCAATACGACCGCGGCGATCGGAAAGGGCTTCGCGATCGGCTCCGCGGCGTTGACGGCTCTGGCGCTGTTCTCCGCTTACGCCAACGCGGTCGGACTCACGGAGCAGGGGATCAACCTGGTCAACCCTCTGGTCGTGATCGGAGTGTTCATCGGCGGCATCACGCCCTTCTTCATCGCATCACTCACGATGACGGCCGTCGGGCGCGCCGCCTCCGGAATGGTGGCCGAGGTGCGTCGCCAGTTCAAGGAGATCCCCGGTCTGATGGAGGGTACGGCCAAGCCGGACTCCGAGCGCTGTGTGGACATCTCCACCACGGCGGCCCTCAAGGAGATGGTGGTTCCGGGACTTACGGCCATTCTGGTTCCGATCGTGGTCGGGTATTTCCTCGGTGTGGAGGCGCTGGGGGGCCTGCTGGCCGGCGCCACTTTGAGCGGTGTCCTGCTGGCGCTCTTCATGGCTAACGCGGGCGGTGCCTGGGACAATGCGAAGAAGTACATCGAAGGCGGGGCCCACGGCGGGAAGGGCTCCGATCCCCACAAGGCGTCCGTGGTTGGTGACACCGTGGGCGACCCGTTCAAGGACACGTCGGGCCCCTCCATGAACATCGTGATCAAGTTGATCAGCGTGGTGTCCCTGGTGCTGGCGCCCTGGTTTGTCCGGGTGCACGGGATCACGATGACCGACAGCGAACAACTCATGGCTGTGGCCGCTCCGGCCTTCGAAGTGCTCAGGGTAGTCGCGGGGCTACACTAGGAAAGACCATAAACGGCACCTGACACAGATACGAGACCACGACGCGGCAGGATCGGGCCGACTGGCCGGGGCTTGCCAGGTTGAACTCCGCAGCCGGGGGCGCTAGCTTGGCGCGCTCGCCGGCATGCGGCGGCGAAAGATCTCCTGCTCCGGACTGGATCCGGGGCCGCAATCACTGTGACCGAAGGAGAGTGTCATGCGAGACTACGAGATAGTCTACATCTTCAAGTCGGGCTTCATGCCCGAAGAGATCGAGCAGCGGCTCGAGAAGTACCACGACGTACTTACCTCAGATGGCGGAGAAATCACCGCCGTCGAGCAATGGGGGAAACGCCAGCTCGCCTACCCCATTCGCAAGGAAAGCAACGGGTACTACGTCATCGCGCAATTCACTGTGGAGCCCGTGGCGCTACCCGAGTTCGAACGCCGTCTGAAGCTGGACGAAGACCTGCTTCGTCACCTCATCGTCATCTCCGAGGGAGAGCTCCCCCGACCTGCCGCGTCTCTTGAGCACGGTGAGCCGAGTGCGGCGGCGACGCCAGTCGCGGAGAAGGCGGTCGACGAGGCATCGGAGTCCGCTCCCGCAGAGGCTACAGAGGATGAGGCGGGTGCTGAAGAAGGGTCAGAGGAAGAAGCGTCGGAGGTAGAAGCGGCGGACGAAGAGGAGGCGGAAGAGGACGCAGCGGAGGATGAGGCGGCGGACGAAGAGGCGACCGCCGAGCCCGTCACGGAAGAGGCTGCCGAGGCGGCGCCTGCCGATGATGAAGCCGAGGTTGAGCCCGCCGGTGATGAAGCCGGGGTCGAGCCCGCCGGCGACGAAGAGAAGGGGAGCTGACATGGCTGCGTTCAGAAAAGTCTGCCGGTTCTGCGAGGCCAAGGCCGAGCGAGTCGAATACGCGGACGAGCACATGCTCGGTCGCTACATATCCGATCGAGGAAAGATTCTGCCGCGCCGCGCGACGGGAACCTGCGCCCGGCACCAGCGACAGCTTGCCACGGCCATCAAGCGGGCCCGCTACCTGGCGATTCTACCTTACATCAAGGGCTACCACAGCTGAACGGAACAGGACACGCGCGGCAGCACTCTGCCGCACCGTCGCACCGTGTCGGCGCGTAACCTGGATCGCGGTGGCACGGGTAGGGTGAGCGGGCGCGGCTGGACTCTGGCCCGGGCGGCCGCGCTGGCCGTGACGGCGGCGCTCATGTCGCCGGTCAGCCCTCTCGTTCTGGTGTGCGTTCCGTTGGCGGTCTTCCTGGTCGCCTACCGGTCGACAAGCTTCGGAGCCCTGTTCCTGGCCGCTGCGATAGTGGCGTTCGTGTTTTCCGTCGCGCCGCCCGTCCCGTCGCCGGTCTGGTACGGCGAGCGGGCGTGGGCGCTGTTGCTGGGAGGCGGATTCGTGTTGGCCGGGCTTGTGTACCGGAACGGCAGCGTCACGATGCGATCGATCATTGCGGTCGGAGCCGCGTTCGCCGTGGTGCTGGGAGCCGCCGCGTGGCGACCCGCGCTGCTGTCGGAGCTGGATTGGCTGATCAGTGGACAGATTCGGGGCGCCGCACAAATGGCTTATACATGGCTTGATGCGGGTGGAGCGTCGTGGGCTTCGGTTGCCGCGACGATTGAGGATGTCGTGGAGATACAGGTTCTGTTGTATCCGGCGTTTCTGGGCCTGGCCTCGCTGGCGGGTCTGGCAGTGGCCTGGTACATACTGCGGCGACTGGGAGGACAGGCCAACGCGCTCGGCGCGCTGCGCGATTTCCGGTTTGCCGATCAGTTGATATGGCTGCTCATTGCAGGATTGCTGCTGTTCCTGCTTCCAGTCGGACAGCTCGCCACGCGACTGGGCGAGAACGCGCTGGTATTCATGGGCAGTCTGTACGTGTTGAGGGGAATGGCGGTCATGCTGTGGCTGGCCGCAGCGGTAGTCACATCGGTGTGGACCGCGGCCCTCTGGGCGGTGGCCGCAATGTTGCTTTATCCTGTAGTTGTCGGGGCGGCGCTTCTGTTGGGCCTGAGCGACACGTGGCTCGATCTCAGGAGAAGACTGCGCGGCCGGCCGAGCGCGGAGTAACGAAGGACGAGTTGAGACTATGGTAGATGTGATTCTGAGAGCGGATGTCGAGAATCTGGGAAGCGCCGGCGAGGTGGTTCACGTCAGGCCGGGCTTCGCCAGGAATTACCTGATCCCGCAGGGACTTGCCCTTGAAGCTACGGAGGGCAACCGTCGCATGTTTGAGGAAGAACGCCGCCAGTCCGGTCGTACGGTGGAGCGAGAGAAAGCGCATGCCGAAGACATGGCTTCGGAACTGGAAGGCGTATCTCTCACCTTCACGATGAGGGCAGGAGAGGAAGGCCGTCTGTTCGGATCCGTCACCAACGCGGACATCTCGGAAGCGCTGGAGAAGGACGGGCTTCAGGTGGACCGGCGCGACATCGTTCTGGAAGAGCCGATCAAGGAGCTCGGCGTGTACCGGGTGCCCATTCGGCTGCATGCAGACGTCGAACCCGTGATTCGGGTCTGGGTCGTGGCGCAGGAGTAACGGGGCGCTGGAACACATGCCGGACGACGCAAGCCGCGAGAAACAGGCTCTCGAAAGCCTCGAGACACGGGGGGCTCCCGCCGAGGTGGCGTGCCTGGTGGAGGCCGCCCTGGAGCGAAACGCGCGGCAGAGCCTCGTGCTGGACCTCAGGGGCCTGTCGGATGTTACCGACTTCTTCTTCGTCGCTTCCGGGGATTCGGACACGCACGCACGGGCCATCGCCGACAACATCGTGGAGCGGATGAAAGAGGCGGGCTTCCGTCCGGTTGGCCAGGAAGGCAGATCGTCGGGTCGGTGGATCCTCCTGGACTTCGTTGGCGTCATAGCCCATGTCTTTCAACCACAGGTCCGCGAGTTCTACCAGCTCGAAACGCTGTGGGGTGACGCACCGCGAACCGAGTTCGCCTGATCCGTTCCCGTTCTTCAGGCTTTCTTGCGGCGTTTTTCCGCTGTCGGCTATGTTGAACCATCGGCCCGAAGCGGGACCAGGGAAGGGCATCGGGCAGTCGACGGAAGGTGAATCGGTCCTCTTTGACGGTCAGGCTCTACAGGACGCGCTGGTGGCCAGCCTTATTGGCTGCCATGCTGCTCGCGGGATGCGGGGACGACGGGAGAGTCTCGGAAAGCCATCCGAGCGCTCCAGCCACCGGTGTGCGGCTGGTGGTCGGGAGTTCCCTCCAGGGCTGGGGGTGGCTCGTCATACCACGGGAGGGCGGCACCGCACAGCTCCGTGACCTCACCACCCCCTCTGATTCCGTGTGGCGGGGCACGACGATCCTCCCATCCTCCGTGGAAGCGCACGCGCTCGGCGGGGCCGTAATCCTGAAGACGGAGGAAGGATCGGTCCACCGCTACGTTCCCTCTCGCGATGTGCTGGAGGAGATCGCTCAGGTCGGAAGCGGCGCCGTCTGGAGATCGTTTGGCGAGCACGGAGCGTACGCGGACCCAACGGCGTTGACCGCCGTGGTGATCTCCGCGACCGAGACATGGCGTTACGAGTTGCCGGGCCCGCCCGTGTGGGCAGGGCCGGTGCGCGGCGGCGGGCTTCTGGCACTGTTCTCCTCCGCGGATGGCTTGATGCTGGGTCTCTGGACGGCCGACGGCGCTGAGCCGGTCACGCGAACGGACCTCCAGGTGTCGCCGCCCGGACTCGTGACGGCATGGGGCAGCCAGGCCGCGTTTCGTGGCATACGGTCCAATCGCCTGGTCCTGCTGAGCCTTCCCGAACTCTCCGTCACGGGTGAGCCCAACGTGGATGGGGCGGTCACGGCACTGGCCACCTCGCCGTCATCCCACCTGATCTATGCGGCGACGACGGACCGAGCGGGCCTCCATGCCGTCGGCAGATACACGGAGGAATCGCGGAGACTGACGGAGCTGGACAGCGCGCCGGGGGAGATTCGAAGCTCGTTGTTTGGCGGCTCCGTCCTGGTGTTCGACGGAGCGCAAGCGTGGATCGTGTATCCCTCCGGGGATCGTCAGCCCGTGCCCGGCGACTGGCGGACGGATGTGCCTATGGCCGTGGGCGACGGAGTCCTGACGCTCCAGGACGGACGCCCCGTGCTGTGGACTCCGGATGCGGCCGGAAGCGCTCCTGTGATCGGACCGGCCCAGGCGTGGTGGCTGGCCGTGCGCTGGAGACCGCCAGCTCGTCCCATGGCTGTCGCAGGCCGGGAGCCGGGCGACAGCCTGGCGTCCGAAGCCGCTGCGGCGGAAGATGGAGGCGGGGTCGCTGAAGGTGACCTGGCACAGGCGGGTGAAGCGGCGACCCGGGAGGCGCCGGGGGATTCCATCGTGCGGCCTGGCACGCCGGCGTCGGAGCTGGCCGGTGAGCGGCCCCGCGACGAGCCGACCGGGGCCCCGGCGGAGATACCGGCCGGGTTCTACGTCATCGTCGGCTCGTCGTTGAATTACTCCGGCATCGCAGAGCTCACGCGCGGTCTCTCGGAAGCCGGGTTTCCGACGCGAATCCAGCGACACCGGGATGAGGCGAACGAGATCTGGTATCGCGCGCTGGTCGGTCCGCACGCGAACCGCGAGGCAGCGGAGGCGGCGGTCCAGGCGCTGCGTCGCGAGAGAGGCCTGCAGGGCTGGATCGCCGAGATCGGACCTGACGTCCGACCCCGGAGCTCGACGGAGAACAGATGATGGATCCGGTAAACGAGCGTCAGGAGAACGAGGCCCGCTTCCTGGCCTGGGACGTTCCTGCCGACGTACAGATCATCGGGCTGGTTCATCCGTCCTGGTTGTCCGTCGGAGAAGCGGAGCGCAATGCAAGTGCGGCGGACACCATCGCCACCGCCGTGGCACGCCGCCGCGAGCACACCCTGCTGACCAGCTGCGAGACGTCCAACGCCCCGCTGGACAACCTGCTCGGCGGCGGAGATCGCCACGGGTTGAATGCGGCCCTCCACGGACGTGTGCGGCTGAGCGACATCGCGTTGCGAAGTGAGAACAAGCCCTATGTGTACCTTCCCGCCGGCCAGGAGCCCGTTGATCTTGCGGCGCTGTTCGCGAGCGAGGCTTTCCGGCAGTTCGTCGAGCGCGTTCGTGGCCGCGGTGGCACGCTGCTTCTGCACATGCCGGAGGACGCCCTCGCAGACGAGTCTCTGAGCGGGTTGCTGGACGGATACCTGACGCTGGGCGACATCTACACCCGACCCGTACCACCCACCCGCGCCGTCGAGCTGGGCCGCCTGGTGCTGGATGCCGTCGATGAGGACCCGGACGCCCGCTCGCCCGGCGCCGTTACGGACGCGCTCGCCGAAGATGAAGTCCAGCTGGAAGATGCGGTCCGGGCGGACGACGCGGCCGAGACGGAAGATGCCGAGCAGGACGGACAGGAGCCCGTCGAAGCCGGCTCGGGGCTGGCCGGGGCCTGGAGGCGACACCGGTCCAGGGGTACGCTGCCGGTCGGTCGCATCGCCATCGGGATTATCGCGGTGATCATCATCGCCGGGGGCTGGTGGTTTCTCGCGCGCGAGACCATCGAGTCTTCCGACCCGGATTCGACGGCCGCAGTTCCCGACGACCCCGCGGCCGGGGGTCCGGGCGCGGAGCCCACGGCGGGTGCGGACGCCGGAACAGGGCAGGGCAGCCTGCGCCTTCAGCAGCTGGTGGCTATCGTGGATGCATCGCAGGAGCTGGGCTACTCGGTGGCCATGGCCAGCTCTCCTGATCCCGCCGAGGCGGAAGCGGTGCTGAACGGACTGCGCGCCACGGACGACCGGCTGTACTACATCGCGCCAACGCCCGTGCGTGGCGACACCTACTTCCGGGTACTGGCCGGCGCCGTGGCCGACCAGGCGGCCGGGCAGGCTCTGATGGATGCCCTGGTCTCCGAGGGCCTGAAGCGATCGGCGACCGCCTGGGACGTCCGGCCCGTTCCGCTGGTGTTTCGGCTGGGGGTGTATCCGGACCGCGCACGCGCGGAGTCCGCGCTGGCCGAAGCCAGTGCCGCGGGGATCCCGGCCTACATTCTATCGGCCGGCAGCGGGGCGGACTCGGCCTTTCAGCTTCTGTCGGGCGGCTACGGATCAGAGACGGCAGCCGAGACCATGCAGGCCATCCTCCAGGAAGCCGGGCGGGATGCGGAGCTGGTCGCCAGGCGGGGGACGTTGAGATAGCCTGGATGCCGAGACGATGCCGGCGGCCGCAGCCGGAAATGCACGTCAGGCCGCCGGAAGAGTAGAATTCCAGATGAGGTCAAGGTGAGGATCAAGTCGCTGACGCTCCACGGGTTCAAGTCGTTCGCCGATCGAACTCGCATCGATCTGCACGACGGCGTCACGGCGGTCGTCGGCCCGAACGGATGCGGCAAGTCCAACATCTCGGATGCCCTCCGCTGGGTCCTGGGCGAGCAACGCCCCACGGCCATCCGCGGGTCGCGGATGGAAGAGGCCATCTTTGGCGGGACGGAGGCAAGGCGGCCCATCCACCGGGCCGAAGTGTCGCTGGAGCTGTCCAACGAGGATGGCATCCTTCCACTCCCGTACTCGGAAGTCGTAGTCGGGCGAACGGTCTACCGGGGCGGGGAAAGCGAATACACCATCAACGGCGGCGCCTGCCGCCTGCGCGACATCCTCGATCTCTGCCGAGACACCGGTCTTGGGGCCAACGCCTACGCGATCATGGAGGGTCGGATGATCGACTCGATCCTCAGCGACCGGGCGGAGGAGCGACGGGCCCTGTTTGAAGAGGCTGCCGAAGTGGGCCGCTACAAGGATCGACGCCGCACGGCGCTGCGCCGCCTGGAGCAATCGGAAACCGATCTACAGCGCCTGGACGACGTCCTCAACGAGGTGCAGTCCAAGGTGCGCTCGCTCGCTCAGCAACGGGGCCGGGCCGAACGATACGGTCGTCTTCGCGAGCGTCTGCTGCAGCTTGAAGTGGCCGTCGCCGGTGCCCGGCTGGCCTGGACCAGGGAGCGACTGGCCACAGCGGAGGTGGAGCTGAGCCGGCTGGTGGACGTGCGTTCCGGGGAAGAGACGGGACTGCAGACGGCCGAGACCGAGGCGGAGACTCTCCGCATCGGCCTGGCCGAACAGGAGCACGAGCGAAGCCGTCTGGCTCGCGAGCTGGAAACCGCGCGCCAACAGCTCGAATCTCGTGAGCGTGAGCGTCTCGTGGCGGCCGAGCGGGTATCGGCGGCTGAGGAGAGGATTGCCACGCTTTCCAGGGAGCTCGAGGAGCTGACCGGGCGGAAGGCGGACATCCAGAACGTGCTGGAGACGGCCGCCGGCGCCCTGGACAGTGAGCGAGCGGGTGTGGACGATCTGACCGGCCGAGAAAGAGCGCTGCTGGCAGAGGTCGAGAGCCTGGCCGCCGACCGGGAAACGGCGGGCGCCAGGGCGGACACGGCCAGGCGAACGCTGGACTCGCTGACCCGGGAGATCAGCCTCCTGGAGTCTGAGATCGAGGCGGCGGAGCAACGCGACGTCGAATGGCGCGCCGAGAACGAACGCCGCCGCGCCGAGCTGGAGGAACTCGGGAGAGAGGAGGCGGAACTCTCCGGGATCGTTGACCGCGCGGCCGAGCAGGCCACGGCCGCGGGTAGCGCCGCGGCCTCGATCGCAGGGAAGCTCGCAGAGCTGCGCGAAGCGATCGAGCAGAAACAGGCGGAAGTTCGGGAGCTTCGCGAGGAGGCAACGACCATCGAGGGCGAGCTCATCGGAGCGCGGGCCCGGGCCGAGAGTCTGAGCGGCTTCGTCGCATCGGCGAATCATCTTCCGGAAATCGTGGGCGCTCTGATCGCGGCCAAGTCGTCCGTGAACGGGGTGGAAGGAGTTCTGGCCGACGCCATACGGGCGCCGTCGTCGCTGGCTGCGGCCGTAGAAGCGCGGCTTGGGCCTTATCTGCATGGAGTGGTTGTCCGCGACTGGAAGACGGTGGACGCGGTGCGACGCTGGCTCGCAGACCGGGGGAGTGACGAGGGATTGCTGCTTCTACCACTGAAACCGGGACCGCGTCCGGTGGCAGGTAGTGAAGGCTCTGACCGCTCCGCGGCACTTCCCTCGCTGCTCGAGCAGATCACGCTGGAGGGTCCGGGTGCGCCCTGGGCCCGTGTCCTGCTCCGCGACGTGGGAATCGAATCCGGGGAGGCGTTCGACCCCGCATCCACTCCGTGGGTCAAGCCGGATGGAACAGGCCAGGACGAATGGGGCGCCGTACACATCGGACACGGCGGCAGGAAGGGTGTCGTCTCCCAGCGAGCGGAGCTCGAGCTGCTTCACGGCCGGACGGCCCAGCTGGAAGCGAAGTGGGACAAGATTCGGGGTGCCCGTGAGACAGCGGAAGCGGAGCTGGCCGAGGCCATTTCGCAGGCGGAGTCGCTCGAACGGGAAGCGGGCGACTCGGCGGTGGAGCGCCGCAAGCGGGAAGCCGAGTCGGCGGATGCGGAGAGCCGGCTGGGGCGCATAGCTTCGGAGCAGTCCGCCATCCGGGAGCGGATGACGGAGCTCGAATCTCTCTCCGAGGCGGCGCGCGAGCGGGCAATGGCCAGAAAGGAACGGCTGAGCGAGATCAAGGCCGAGGTGGCCACCGTCGACGCCGAGACGCTGGAGCTCCGCACCGAGGCCGGCAAAGCCCACAGCGCGTGGGAGGAGCGCCGGGGGATGCTGCACGAGCTGCAGCTCCGAATGGCGCGTCGCGAAGCCGATCTGTCGGCTGCCACCGACACGCTCCGCCGCGCCGAGGAGGCGCTGACCGATCTGGTGAGCCGGGAGAGCCGCCACGAAGCCGAGCGCGCGACTCTGACGGAGACCATCAAGAAAGGCCGGCAGTCCATCCAGGCAGGAGAGGAGGAGCTCGAATCGTTGCTCCATGCGCGCCGCGGCATCGAGACCCGGCTGCGTGAGGCGGAAGAGAGAGTCGACGCCACGCGTCTCGAGCTGGCCTCACGCGAAACCGCGCTGCGCGAGACGCGGCGGACGGAGCGCGAGCACCTCGAGCAACGACATGCCCTGGAGCTGGAAGTAACCGAGCTGAAGGCCGGCCAGGCGACTATCCTCGAGCGCCTGGAAGCCGAGTGGGATGCCGACCTGGACGAGCTGTCCACGCGCGTCGAGCCCCTGGAAACGGGTGGGCTCGAGGAGTGGGAATCCGAGCTCGACACCGTTCGGCGGTCGCTGGCCCGCATCGGTCCCGTGAACCTGCTGGCGCAGGAGGAATTCACCACCGAGCAGGAGCGGCTGACCTTCCTTACAGAGCAACGGGATGATCTGGTGGAGGCGCGAGACGACTTGCGCGAATCGATCCGTCGGATCAACCGAACAGCTGCCGCGACGTTCACGGAGACGTTCGATGAGATCCGGGACAACTTCGTCAGGACCTTCCAGACGTTGTTCGAAGGAGGCGAGTGCGATGTGTGGCTGGAGGATCCCGACGACCCGCTCGATTCTCCCATCGAGATTTCGGCCAGCCCCCGCGGGAAGCGAACCCAACGCATCCATCTGCTGTCCGGGGGCGAGCGCGCGCTGACGGCGCTGGCGCTCCTGTTCGCCATCTACCTGACCAAGCCCAGTCCCGTCTGCCTGATGGATGAGGTGGATGCGCCGCTGGACGAGACCAACATCCTCCGCTTCGTCAACATGGTGCAACAGTTCAAGTCCGAGACGCAGTTCGTAATCATCACCCACAACGCGCGGACTATCGAGGCAGCCGATTGGATCTACGGCGTGACGATGCAGGAGCCGGGTGTCTCATCTGTTGTGGGAGTGGAGTTGGGCGAAGCCAGCCACGTGGCCTGAGATGGCCCGATTGGTCGTTGTCGGAAGCGGAACCGTCGTGCCCGAGGGAGACCGGGGGGGGGCCAGCTACTACCTGGAGCTGGGGGACTCGCGGATCCTCATGGACTGCGGTCCTGGCGCGGTGCAATCGCTCGCCCGCCACGGCCTCCCGTGGGCCGGTCTGACCGACCTGGTCATCACGCACTTCCACTCGGATCACGTTGGCGCGCTTCCCGGTCTGTTCTTCGCGCTGCAACACGGCCGGATGCCACCCCGCACCAGGGAGCCGCTGGATGTCTGGGGACCAGCGGGAACGGCAGATCTGTTTGCACGGCTGGCCGCCGCGCTCGGCTCGTTCTTCGTCGAGCCCGGCTTTCCTGTTCGCATCCACGAGTTGCATCCGGAAACCCCGCAGCCACTGTCGTCCGGTGCCACCCTGTCGGCGCACGACACGCCACACACAGCGGAGAGTCTTGCGGTCCGGCTGGATGGCGCGGACGCCGCGGTGGGCTACACCGGCGACACGGGACCCAGCGACCAGCTTGGTGGGTTCATGGAAGGGGTGCATACCCTGATCTGCGAGTGCTCGCTGCCTGATGACCAGGTGGGAGACAACCACCTGTCTCCCTCCCGCGTCGCGCGCATCGCCGGGACGGCCAGGCCGGAGATCCTGATCCTCACCCATATCTATCCTCACTTCCGGACCACGGACGATGTGCCGGCGCTGGTCAGGGCCGCCGGTTACACCGCGGGCAGGATCGATCTGGCGACAGACGGCCAGGTCTACGAGCCCGGTGCCGGACAGCCAGCCCGGCGTTGACGGCACGGTGACAGCCGTCGACTATTCCCTACTCTGTGCTCTCGACGGTCGGGGGCCTGCAAACGACGGCACGATCAGAGGCGATTTGATCTCATGCTCATAGTCATGAAGCACGGTGCCACAGAGGCACAGATCGATGAGGTCGTGCGGACGATAGAGAGCCTTGGGTATCGGGCGCGACCCATGCCGGGCCGGCAACGAACCGCCGTAGGACTGATCGGGAACGACGGCCGGGTGGATGCTGGCCAGCTGGTGTCGCTGGACGGGGTGCTCCAGGTCATCCATGTCTCGCAGCCCTACAAGCAGGTGAGCCGCGAGTGGTGGCCAGACGACACGGTGATCGAGCTGGCCAACGGGGTGAACATCGGGGGGACCGATGTCGTCATCATGGCCGGGCCGTGTGCCGTAGAGTCCGAGGAGCAGATTCTGGAGACGGCGCGGAGCGTTGCCGCATCCGGCGCCACCGTGCTGAGAGGCGGCGCCTTCAAGCCCCGTACGTCGCCCTATTCGTTCCAGGGTTTGGGGGAGGAGGGGCTGCGGCTTCTCGCCATGGCGAGGCAGGAGACCGGTCTGGCCATCGTGACCGAAGCGCTGGATCCGGCTGGCGCCGAGCTGGTAGCGGAGTACGCCGACATCATACAGATCGGTGCACGAAACATGCAGAACTACTCGCTGCTGCGGGCCGCCGGGCGCGCCGGAAAGCCCGTGCTTCTCAAACGCGGGATGGCGGCGACTGTCCGGGAGCTCCTGCTGGCCGCCGAGTACATCGTCGCAGAGGGCGAGCCCCGCGTGATCCTGTGCGAGCGGGGCGTGCGCAGCTTCGACGATCATGCCCGAAACCTGCTGGATCTCACGGCCATCGTCAGCGTCCAGGAGATGTCGCACCTCCCGATCATCGCCGATCCGAGTCATGGGACCGGCGCACGACGGAAGGTGTGTCCAATGGCGCGGGCCGCCGTGGCTGCGGGCGCCGACGGGGTGATGGTGGAGGTTCATCCGGACCCGCCGCACGCCGCGTCCGACGGAGCACAGTCTCTCACTTTCGAAGAGTTCGAGCAGCTGGCACAGGAGTGCCGAACCATCGCGGCCGGGATCGGGCGGACCATCGCCGAGCTGCCCGAGGCGCTGCGTCTGGTCGAGTGAGCGTGACAGAATCCCTTCCTTCCTGGCATCACGGAGGATGACGGAGAGCACTCTCCGCCTGGGCCGCTCCGGCGAGCAGCTGGCGGCGCAGTTCCTCGAACGTGCCGGTCTGGAAGTCCTGTCACGCAACTGGCGGTCCGGCCGTCGGGAGCTGGATCTGGTCGTCCGGGACGGCGCCGTAGTGGCCTTCGTGGAGGTGAAGACGCGCCGCCACGGACCGCAATCTCCCACGGAGTCGGTGACCCGGGCGCAGCGGCGGCGGTTGCGCGGGGCCGCGGAGGCCTGGATTCACGCGCATCCGGGAACCGGGCATGAGTTTCGCTTCGACGTGGTGGGGATCGTCATGCATCCGCATCGGCCGCCCACACTGGTCCACATCACCGACGCGTTTACGGGAGACGACTGCTAGCCGCAGCGGGCCGATTAAGTTGACCCGGGATGCCCGCGCGGGCTATCATGGTGATCGCCCCAGGCCCGTGGGGTTGGAGCGCGTGAACCCCGTGAGGACCGTGAAGGTAGCAGCGGTAAGCGTGTGATGATCGCCACGGCCAGCCTGGGGCGATTTCTTGCCCGGCCCCCCCGCCGCGAGGCGGGGCGCACGGGGTAGATGGTCCGCTATTCACACGGCCGAATGGCTGTCTTGGCTTCCGTACTTCCATGTATCGCACGGCCTTAGCAAGAACGCACCGCTCCCGACGGTTCGCGGAGCTGGTGGGACAGAGTCACGTGGCAGCCACCCTGGCGGCCGCAGTCGAAGGCGGGCGCGTCGGACACGCCTATCTGTTCTGCGGCCCGCGTGGAATCGGGAAGACCAGCGCGGCCAGGATCCTGGCCATGGCCCTCAACTGCCCGGAACGTCGGGCCGGCGAGCCATGCGGCGAATGCGAGTCGTGTAACCGGATCTGGTCCGGCCAGGCGTCGCTGGACGTCGTGGAGATCGACGCGGCGAGTCATAGAGGGGTGGACGACGCCCGCGACCTCCGGGAGCGGGCCATGTACGCGCCGACCAGCGATGAGCGCTTCAAGGTGTACATCCTCGATGAGGCGCACATGCTCACGCGCGAGGCGTGGAACACGCTGCTCAAGATCCTGGAAGAGCCACCGCCCAGGGTCATCTTCGTGTTCGCGACAACGGAACCCCAGAAGATCGAACAGGGGGCGGCTCCGGTTCTGTCGCGCTGTCAGCGGTTCGATTTCCGGCGCCTTGCGGTACCGGACATCGTGGGCCGGCTCCGCGAAGTCCTGGAGCTGGAGGATGTCGAATCGGACGATGAGGCCCTGCTGTCCATCGCCCGGCGCGCGGATGGTGGAATGCGAGATGCCCTCTCGCTCCTCGACCAGGTCCTCTCGTTCTCGGCGGATCGCGTGAGCTCGGATGATGTGCGGAGAATGCTCGGTCTGGTCGAGGAGGAGCGCTACTTCCAGTTCTTCGACATTGTCCGGCGCCGTGATCGCGGCGCCGTGTTCCCGTACGTGCAGGATCTTCTGGACGCGGGCTTCGATCCATCGGAGTTCGTGAAAGGACTCGCGGACGCCCTGCGAATCCTGTTGATCGTCAGTGCAGACCCGGAAAGCGGTGCGATAGACCTTCTTCCGGAGTCGCGCCAGCGATTCCAGGAAGTTGCGGCTTTGTTCCGCGACACCGATCTGCTCCGCCAGCTGATTGCCGTCAGCGATTTCGAGACCTCCGGACGCTTCCAGCGAAGCTCCCAGCAGCGGATTCAGCTGGAAGTCCTGCTTCTCAGGCTGGCCAGTCTTGATTCTTCCGTGAGCATCGAAGAGCTGCTCGCCGCTGCCGGCGGTGAACCGGACTGGCAGCCGCCGCCTGACAATCCCACGCCGCGCTCCCGGGCCACGCCGGCGCTCCAATCTGCCGGCGCGGGCACGGCGGCCACACCCGGAGCATCAGCGGAGTCAGCCACGCCACCGGCCGCCACGGAGCCAGCCGCGCCACCGGCGGCCGCCAAGGAGTCAGCCACGCCACGGACGGCCGCAGAACGCGCGACGCCGGCGGTCGAGTCCGCCGTGCCGGCTTCGGACGGCCCAGCGACACGGGCCCTGGAGCCGCCGCCGGCTTCGTCGGCTGCTTCTGATTCCGAGGATTCGGCGACGGTTCGCGACGCATGGCAGGCGGCTCTGGCGGCCACGCCGGGAACTGGCGGTCAGATCGTCGCACTGAGAGGTGCGCGGGTCGCGAGTCTGGAGAACGGTGCGCTGACGTTGCACGTGCCGCAGGGGCTGGCGGAGGACTTGCAGGCGTTTTTCTCCGATGCGAACCGAAGCAAGCCGCTGCGAGAGCGATTCGCGTCCGAGCTCCGTCTTGATCCTGACACGCTGACGTTTCACGCGGCCGAGGCCGGATCGCAGCGGCGGCTGACGGCCGAAGACGCGAAGAACCAGCGCCTGTCGCAGCTGATGGACAGGGATCCCCAGTTGAAGGAAGCGGTAGAAAAGCTGGACCTGACACTGAAGGAGTGAGTGAGTGGAGAATTTCGATAACTTGCAGCAGCTCTTCCAGCTGGGACAGCAAATGCAGACGCGTATGAGCGACCTGCAGAAGCGTCTCGAGAAGGAGAGCATCACGGCGCAGAGCGGCGGCGGGATGGTAGAGGTGACGGCCGATGGCCGTGGGCACGTCGTGCGGATCAAGCTGGATCCTGCGGTCGTGGACCCGGAGGACGTAGAGATGCTGGAAGATCTGGTCCAGGCGGCCGTCTCCGAAGTGCAACGCCGGGCTCGCGAGATGCTCGAGGAGGAGATGAAGCAGGCCACGGGCGGTCTTCCCTTGCCGAACATCCCCGGCCTGCTGGGAGGTTGAGCCGCGCGGCGGCAAGGAACCCATGAGCGCCATCGAGACTCTGGTAGACGAGTTTGGCCGTCTCCCGGGCATAGGGCGAAAGACGGCGCAGCGGCTGACCTACTTCCTGCTGAAGGCCTCCCGCGAGGACTCCCTGAGGCTGGCCCGTGCGATCGAGCGTGTCACCGACCAGGTGCGGGTGTGCCGGACGTGCGGGAATCTGGGTGATACCGATCCCTGCAGCTTCTGCCAGAATCCGCGCCGGGACACGGGCCAGTTGTGCGTGGTCGAGGAGGCCTCGGACATTCCGGCCATCGAGAAGTCGGGCAACTTCGGCGGCCTGTATCATGTGCTAGGCGGCCGGCTCTCGCCACTGGACGGAATCGGTCCGGACGACCTCAACCTGCGGGATTTGCTCGAGCGGCTGCAGGGCGGGGTGCAGGAACTTATCATAGCCACCAACCCCAGCGTCGAGGGCGAGGCGACAGCCACCTACATCCACCGGCTGGTCGGAGAGCTGCGCGGCCTGCGGGTGACCAGGTTGGCACGCGGATTGCCCGTTGGGGGCGACCTCGAGTATGCTGATGGAGTTACGATTGCCGAGGCCTTCTCAGGCCGACAGGAAATGTAGATGACGGTACGGATTTCGTACTCGGACGAGAACGAACGACTGGGGACCATCGTCAAGCTGGCGGGGGTCGCTCTCGTCGGCGCCGCGGCCGCGGCCGCACTTGGACTGTTCCTCGCCAGAGATCAGATGGTGCGTCACCAGCGAGATCTGTTCAGCCCACACCCCCTTCGCAGACTGGCGGCCCTGGGCTATCTCAGATCACATCCGCAGGTGGACAACGTCATGCTGCTGCGCGACTTCCTGGCCTGGGAGGAACGGCCGTTGCTCAGAAAGCGAGCCGCAGCCGTCCTGCAGCAGATGGAGGCAAGCCTCGCGGCGGCCGGCGATGGCGCATAGCAGGTGCTTCCCGGACCCTCTGCACAACCTGCCGGATCCAGAGTCTGAAGCGGAGCCTTCCCGGTGACGAGGAATCTCCCGAATCTCATTACTTCGGCCAGGGTGATGGCCTCGCCGCTGACGGCCTGGCTCATTCTTCAACCCAGGGCGGATCTCAGGCTGGCGGCGTTCGTGCTGTTCGTCGTGGCTGCCGTATCCGATCTGTGGGACGGCTATCTGGCTCGCAGCCGCGGTCAGGTCACCACGTTCGGCAAGCTCGTGGATCCCATCGCGGACAAGCTGCTGCTGGTCTGCACGGTGATTCCACTGCACGTGCTCACGGCCGGCGACGCAGCGCTGGCGGGACTGCCCCTGTTCGGTATCATCCCGCTCTGGGCCGTGATCGTGTTCCTGGGCCGCGAGGCGCTGATCACCGTGCTCCGGTTCGCCGCCGCACGGCAAGGCGAGGTGGTCCCGGCACGAGGCATCGGCAAGCGCAAAGCGGTTGCACAGAACATCTTCATCGGCGCGGCGATCCTCTGGGTGGCGTTCCGTTCGCTCGGCCCGGAGGAGCCGAGTGGCTGGTTCTGGGATCTGTTCACCCAGGTGCATGCCTGGTTTACGACGGTCTTCCTGGCGGCCGCGCTCTTCCTGACCGTGCTGTCCCTGTTGTTCTACCTGGTCACGTTCTCGCGGATCTTCGCACGTCGAGAGCCGTGATCCCTACGCGATCAACCCCGCAGGCTGCAGAGCTACTGGAGCTTCTCCGACGGTCGACCGCATCCCTGTCCACGGCCGAGAGCTGTACCGGAGGGATGCTGGGTGCCGCTCTGACGGATGTGTCCGGTGCGTCGAGTGTATTCTGGGGCGGCGCGGTGACCTATCATGACGCTGCCAAGACGGAGCTCCTCGGGGTCAGTCCGGCGGTACTGGAGGAGCACGGGGCCGTGTCGCAGGCGACGGCGTCGGCGATGGCGGCGGGCATTCGGCACAGGGCGGACACCACGTGGTCCGTGGCTGTCACCGGGATTGCCGGTCCGTCGGGAGGAACGGAGGACAAGCCCGTCGGTACAGTCTGGATCGCCGTGGACGGGCCGCTGCACGCTGTCCGGGTCTTTCGGTTCGCCGGAAACCGGGATCAGATTCGGCGCGACACGGTGCAGCAGGCCTTTCGGATGCTGGCGGAAACGGTGAAAGCGGCGGAGCGAGAATCGCCCGCCCTGTGAATTGGCAGGACTCGAACAGCGACGCTCTCGATGAGAAGGAAACAGAACAAGCCAAGCCGGGAGGCGGATGCCCCTGAGCTCGATGAGGTACAGGTGGAAGGAAGCGACGAGACGCTCGAGCAGGCTTTTGAGGAGTTGCGCGACCTCAACTCCGGCCTGGAAGAGCTCGAGGAGCCGGAAGCCGATGCGATCTCGGAGGAGATCCGCGAGGAGGCGATCGAGCTTGCGGAGCTGCGCGACAGACACCTCCGGCTGGCCGCGGAATTCGAGAACTACCGCAAGCGGACCCGGCGCGAGATGCTCGAGTCCGCGGATCGGGCCGAGGGCAACCTCACGGGCAGATTGCTGGAGGTGCTGGACGACCTGGGCAGGTTCGCCGACCTGGAACCGGAGCAAACCACGGTGGAGGCACTCCACGAGGGTGTCGAGCTTGTCGAGCGAAAGCTGCTGAAGGTGCTGCGCGACTCGGGTCTCGAAGTGATCGATGCCGAGGGGCAGAAGTTCGATCCCAACATACACGATGCGCTGCTCAGCATTCCCACCGCGAGTGTCGAAGAGGACGACATCGTCGCACAGGTCATCCTGACCGGATACCGGTTCGGAGACCGGCTCCTGCGTCCCGCTCAGGTGGTCGTCAAGAATCTGGAAGGCACGGCCATCGGGGAAGGACCGGCTGACGTGAGCTCGGGTCCGGCAGCGGAGCTGGACGATTCGGAGACCGACTTCGACGACTCGGCGGACCGGTAGAACATACCATGGCGACGCGGGCCAAAGACTACTACAGGATCCTCGGTGTGGCGGAGAACGCCTCGCCGGACGAGATAAAGAAGGCTTACCGCAAGCTCGCCAAGAAGTACCATCCGGACGCGAATCCCGACAATCCGGGGGCGACGGAACGGTTCAAGGAGATTTCCGAGGCGCACCGCGTTCTGTCGGATGCCAAACGACGCAAGCAGTACGATCAGGTCCGGCGGTTCGGCGGACTCGGCGGACTCGGGATGGGAGGGCCTGGCGGCACGCCGGGGGCTCCCGGCGGCGGTAGGAGTTTCCGTTTCGAGGACCTCTCCGACATTGGCGGCGGGCTGGGCGACATCTTCAGCTCGATCTTCGAGTTCGGAAAGAAGCCTTCCGGAAAGAAGACAGGCCCTTCACGCGGACACAACGTCGAGTACCTGGTCGAGATACCCCTCAAGACGGCGGCGCGCGGCGGAAAGATCCGCGTGACCGTGCCGATCACGGAAGAGTGTGCTGCCTGCAACGGGTCCGGGGCGGCCCCCGGGACAAAGCTGCAGAGCTGCACGGAGTGCAAGGGGGTTGGCATGGTGACGTTCGGACAGGGCTCGTTCGCCGTCAGCCGCCCGTGTCCCGCATGTCTGGGACGGGGCCAGATACCGGAGCAGCCGTGTCAGGCCTGCGGCGGACAGGGAGAGGTGCGCAGCAAGCGGAGCATCAGCGTCAACGTCCCATCCGGCGTCGAGAGCGGCTCGAAGCTGCGGGTGTCGGGGCAGGGCGAGCGGGGACCGGGCGGGGGGCCGTCCGGCGATCTCATCATCAAGTTTCGCATCAAGGAGGATCGCTTCTTCGAGCGCGACGACATGAACCTGGTCTGCGATGTGCCGATCAACGTCGCGCAGGCGATGCTGGGGTCCCGGATCAAGGTGCGCACCATCGACAACAAGAAGGTCGTGCTTCGCATACCGGCAGGGACGCAGAGCGGCACCACGTTTCGCATCCGGGGACACGGCGTCGAGAAGGAAGGGTCGCGCGGCGACCAGTTGGTACGGGTCCAGGTGGAGACCCCGGAATTGTCCGAAGACGGACGGAAGGCCTTCGAGGAGCTGGTCGAGAAAGAGGGCATTCCGCACTGACTCAGGCGATCACGCCGCCTCCAGCCACAACCGATCCCCGATACAGCACGGCGCTCTGCCCGGGCGTCACCGCATTCTGAGCGGCCCGCAGCTCAAGCTTGAACCGGTCCGGCCCGGCAGCGAGGACAGTTCCTTCCACGATCGGCGCGCCGTGGCGAATCCGTACTCCCACGGTCTCGCCCGTCTCCGGCCGCTCCGCAAGCCAGTTGGCTTTGTCTGCCCGCAACGTGGCGGTGGCCAGTGCGTCGCGCGGGCCGATCACCACCGTGAGATCCGTCGGGCGAATCTCCAACACGAACATCGGGTCGGGAAAGCCGCCGGGGAGTCCCTTCCGCTGCCCGACCGTGAAGTGCGCGTACCCGGAGTGTTCGCCAACCACGGTGTCATCCTGCAGTCGAAACGTTCCGCGGGTCAGCGCCGGGTGGTCGTCGCCCAGATACCGTCGCAGCACGCCCGCATAGTCATTGTCGGGTACGAAGCAGATCTCGAAGGACTCTGGCTTCTCCGCCGTGCGCAACCCCAGCGAGCGAGCGACCTGTCGCACTTCCGTCTTGGTCATGTCGCCGATTGGCAGGAGAAGTCGGTCCAGTACCTCGCGCGGCATGCCCCACAGGAAGTACGTCTGATCCTTGCGATCGTCCTCGGCCCGGTGCAAACGCGCCTGCCCGGAGTCCCGGCGCACCCGCGCGTAGTGCCCGGTCGCCAGGGCATCACATCCCAGCAGATCCGCACGTCGCACCAGGTCCCGGAACTTGGTGTAGCTGTTGCAGCGCACGCATGGAATGGGCGTGCGCCCGGCCGCGTACTCGGCAACGAAATCATCGATGACGTCACGGGCGAACTGTTCCTCTACGTCGTACACGTAGTGCGGAAAGTCCAACTGGGCGGCCACGGCCTGCGCATCCTGAATTCCGTCCAGCCCGCAGCAGGTCCGGCCGGGCCCCTGTACGTCGCTATAGCAGAACGTCTTCATCGTCACGCCGGCAACTCGATGGCCGTGTTGCCGCAGGATGGCTGCAGTGACACTGGAGTCCACGCCACCGGACATGGCAACCAGCACGGAAGGCGGGGCGTCGTGGTGCACAGGACCTGCTTCAGCCGGCCGCGGCCAGCTGCCGCCGGACGGCGTCCACCGCAACCCGGCCGGCGCGGTCAACCTCAGCGGATTCCGTGGCGAAACCGAAGCTGAAGCGCAACGTTGCATACGCAGCGGAAGACTCCAGACCCATAGCACCCAGAACCTCCGAACCGCTCGTCGATCCGCTGCTGCACGCCGAGCCTGCCGAGACGGCGACCCCGGCCATGTCCAGGGCGAGCAGGAGCGCGCCGGTGTCGCACCCCGGGATCCCCACGCTGAGCAAGTTGGGCAGCCGCTGTGCCTCTTCGGCGTGGATCCGCAGATCCGGAATGCCCTCCGCGAGCACCTGAGCGAGTCCATCGCGCAGCCGTCTCCAGCGCTCGGCCGCGGCAGGCTGCTCGCGGACCGCGAGCTGAACCGCGGCAGCGAACCCGGTGGCCGCCAGCGGGTTCTGCGTGCCCGGCCACAGCCCGCCCTCCTGGCTGCCACCGTACGTAATGGGCTGGAGCCTCGCCGCGGCCCTTCGTACCAGCAGACCGACGCCGACCGGCCCGCCCAGCTTGTGCGCCGTCACGGTGGCCAGGTCGGCCGGGACGCGAGTCAGCGAGACCTGCACTTTGCCCACGGCCTGAACGGCGTCCGTGTGAAACAGCGCCCCGTGCTCGCGTGCGAGTCGGCAGATCTCCTCGACCGGTTGCAGGGCTCCCACCTCGTTGTTGGCCCACATGATCGATACCAGGGTCGGGCCGCCACCGTCCGCCAGCGCCGTCTCGAGCTCCTGGAGCCGAACGGTCCCCGTCCGGTCGACGGGGATGACAACGACGCGGGCGCCTTCGTCGGCGGCTCTACCGGCCGCCTCCGATACTGCCTTGTGCTCGATGGCCGAGATCAGGATCCTCGGGTTGCGACCGGAGTGCGCCCGCGCGAATCCCAGGACAGCGAGGTTGTTGGACTGGGTCCCTCCGGAGGTCAGTACAATCTCGCGTGGGTCGCAGTGCAGGCTGGCGGCCAGGCCCTGGCGGGCGGACTCGAGGCTACGCGAAGCGTCCCGGCCGGGGGCATGCACGCTGGCCGGGTTGTACGCCCGCGGCAATTCCTTTTCCATGGCCGCCCACACGTCCGGACGAAGCGGAGCGGTGGCCGCGTAGTCCAGGTAGATCGGCCCGCGCTGTTCTTGATTCTGCTGCATGGCACGCAATCAGAGAATGGGTGGCTGAGCGGGCGCTGATCGCCCGCTCACCGGGCATCCTAGTATCCTGAGGGCAAGAGCGGGTTCCGCACGCCCCGTCGGTTTCACCCGACCCCGGCACCTCGTAACTTACAGACCGTATGCAGGATGCGCCTTTCCGCACTGAACGCGGCAATCCCACGAGATGAATCCCGGACAGAGACCCGTCGAACTGGCCCCCCCTGCCGCCAGGGTGTTTCGCAGCACCGTGCACGGTCTGGCGTTTGCCGGTCGCACCCGGCACCTGAGTGGTCTGGAGCGGGGCGCGGAGATCCTGCTGCTGGCAAGTCCTCCCGGTGCGGCTCCCGACGAGGTGTGGGTCCACGTGGAAGCTGGTGATCCGCTCGGCCACCTGCCGCCGGAGATCTCCGCATGGCTCGGTCCGTGGATCCGGGCTGGAGGACGCGCGACGGCCAGAGTCCTGAAGGTGGGTGACGAGACCGTTCCGACGTGGAAGCGTCTGCTGATCGAGGTCCGCTGCAGCAATCGGCCGGCCGACGCCTGAGCGGGGCCCGACCGGAGCCCTTTCTGCAGGGGCTTGTGTTGCGCAGGGCCTGTCCCGGCCTACAGGGACAGCACTTCCAGAGACACCAGGTCGTCCACCGCGACCGTCTCCTCCGTGAAGAACGGCTCTCCAAACGGCTGTCGGACGCGGGACCCGTAGTGCCGGCCTTGCGACTCGATCAGGTCATACAGGGACTGGCCGGTCGGGAAGAGCTCACCGGCCGCCTGCACACCGTCGAACTGTGACGCATAGCAGCGGATGGCCTCCACCTTCCTGGCGTGCTGCTCTTCGGTCAATCCCACCACGAACGTAGGCTTCACGGGGTCCTCTCGGTACGCCAGCGCGTACAGGATCTTGTGCGTCTTGTGTGCCGGTCCACCGCCGAAGTTGCCCAGCTTGGCCAGGAAGCATGCGTCCCGGCCCAGCTCGGATGCGATCCGGTGATCCGGGTGCCGGCCGCGGAAGAACGGCAGAATTACCACGCGCGGCTGCAGTCGGCGGAGCACGCCGGCCACCACCTCGCGGTTCCGGGTCGTGTTGAACAGCCCCGCATCCGGCAATCCCGCGTTCTCGCGCACCGACACGCCCAGGATCTCCGCCGCCCTGGCGGCTTCTTCGGCGCGCAGCTCGGGCGTCCCCCGCGTCGCGGTCTCTCCCCGGGTCAGGTCCAGGATGCCGGTCGCGTAGCCCTGATCCGCGCTCTTCACCAGGGTCCCGCCGCACGTCAGCTCGACATCATCCGGGTGGGGAGCGATCGCGAGGATGTCCACGGTTGACATGGGCTGATGTCTGTCCTTGTTGGTCGTCCCGTCGGTACCGGCGGCTACTCGTAGTGCAGCGCGACCACCGGGTCCAGCTTGGCGGCACGCGATGCGGGATACAATCCAAACCCGATGCCCGTGAAGGCGGAAGCGGCCAGCGCGGCTGCGATAGACCACATGGGCACTACCGCCGGGACCGGGGTCCAGGCATTGAGCGCCCAGACTATCGCTCCGCCGACGGCCATCCCGCACGCTCCGCCAAACAGGGTCAGCGTGGCGGCCTCGACCAGGAACTGCCACAGAATGTCACGCTTGCGGGCGCCGATGGACTTGCGGAGACCGATCTCCCGGGTGCGTTCGGTCACCGAGATCATCATGATCCCGATCACGCCGACCCCGCCTACCAGCAGCCCGACACTGGACAAGGCCACCATCACCGTGAACAGGACGGACGTCAGGCTGTTCCACAGATCGACGATCTGGTCCTGGGTCATGAGGTCGAAATCGTCTTCCTGTCCGGCTTTCAAGCCGCGAAGCTGGCGCAGCCGGGCGTGTACAGCGTCCAGCGCCTGCTCGAGCGGGACGCCCGGTTCGGGTCGGACGACCAGAGATACCAGACGGTCCCATACGGGCAGGTGCTTGTCGGCTGCGTGAAACGGCACGAACACGTAGTGGCTGGCAAAGCCCGCAAACAGGTTGGGCGGCGCCTTGTAGATGCCGATCACCTTGAAGACCGCGGTCCCGCCGCCGGTAACGCCGATGCGGATGGTCCGGCCCAACGGGTCGAGACCATGGAAGAGATCCATCGACGCGGCTGAATCGATGACGGCCACAGGTGTGCGCCGGTCATCTTCGGTTTGCGAGAAGAACCTTCCGTAGACGATGTCCCCGTTGTCGATGTCCATGAAGTCGGCACCGCTGGCGACGAGCGAGATCTCGACCTCGTTCGATCCCCAGGTGGCCCGGTAGCCGCCCTGACTGAGGTCGGCGACCGCGGACGCCGACATGATTTCCGGAAGCCGGGACAGCGTGCGCGCGAACCTGGGGTTGATGGGATCGTTGCGGAAGAACTCCGGCTCCTCCTCCTCGAGCCCGGTACTCATGCCCCCCGAGGAGAAGTCGTAATGCGCCACGTAGAAGGTCTCCGTGCCACGAGACGATAGTAGCTCGCTGAAGCTCTTGTTCACCCCCGTGATGACGGCCGCCATGACCATGACCACCAGTACTCCGATGGTAACGCCCAGCACGGTGAGCCCGGTCCGCACCTTGTTGGCCCCGAGCGCCGTAAACGCGACGCCCACGCCCTCGGTGATAGTGGCGAAGAAGCCCAGTCGGACGTCAGGAAGTGCCATGGCGGATCACTCCCAGCGCAGCGCTTCGATCGGGTCCAGGCGCGATGCCCGGTTGGCCGGATAGAGGCCGGACGAAATACCGACAACCAGGCCCAGGGCGAGAGCGATGGCCAGCGATGTTCCCGACACGGAGGCGGGCATCGGTGTGATGGCCTCCACGAACTTGGCCAGCCCCAGCCCAACCAGGATCCCGATTCCGGCTCCGACCACCGACAGCGTCGAGGCTTCGACCAGAAACTGCCACAGGATGTCGCGTCGCTTGGCGCCCAGCGCCTTGCGCAGCCCGATCTCCTTTGTCCGATCCGTGACGGAGAGCAGCATGATGTTCATGATCACGATCCCGCCAACCACCAGCGAAACGCCCACCAGCCCGGGGATCGCGGTCATGAGGATCCGATTAATGGTCTCCCAGGCACTGAGGAGGTCGCTGGACGTCTGGAGCCAGAAGTTGTTTTCTTCTCCCGGCCGCAGCTGGCGGTCGCGCCGCATGGCGCCTTCGACCTCCGCCATCGCGGGCTCCATATCGTCGGCCTGGGCCACCTTGACGTGGATCTCCTCGACCCCCTCCCGACGTCGCGACATGGTCTGGTCGTAGGTCGAGAAGGGAAGAAGAATGGAGGCATCCCGAATGTTGCCCAGCATGCCTCCCTGCTTCTCGAACACGCCGGCCACGGTGAACCGCTGGCCGCCGACCCGAATGTCCTTGTCGAGCGCGGAGGTGGTGGGAAACAGTCGCTCCGCGATCTCCATCCCGATCACCGCGACCCTCAGACTTCGCTGTTCATCCAGCGGGGTCAGCCCGCGGCCGAACTCCACCTTCCAGCCCTGAACGGCCTGGTACTCTTCCGAGCCCCCGATGACGCGAACGTTCTTGCGGCTCAGTTGTCCGTGCCGGACCTCGGATACGCCGCGGTCCGCGGAGTAGGCAAAGTACTGCGCATCGGGCCAGGCGCTGCGCACCACATCCACGTCATGCAGGGTCAGCTCCGGGTTGCGTGCCTGCCGCCTCCGCCTCTCCTCGGACTGTGGCCCCGTCGAGACCTGGCTACGCCGGACCACGGTGAAGGTGTTCACCCCGAAGATCGAACCGGCAAAGTCCTCCTGCACATAGCGGTTCATGCCCTCGACGATGGTGATGACGGCGATGAGGAAGGTGATGCCGATGATCACGCCGATCAGGCTGAAGAAGGACTTCAGCTTGTGCGCCCTGATCTGCTGAAGCGACAGGCGGACCCCCTCCCAGAACCTCATGCCGGGCTCCTCCTAAGCGCCGGTTCCGGCGCCCGTCCCGGCCGTGACTCCCAGTTGGGCATCTTGCGAGCCGATCATGCCGTCGATGATGGTCACGACGCGGTGCGCGTGGGCGCAGATATCATGCTCGTGCGTGACCATGATGATGGTCTGGCCGGCGTCATACAGACCGTCGATCACGTCCATAATCTCCGAAGACGTGGTCGAATCCAGGTTCCCCGTGGGCTCGTCCGCCAGGAGGATCGAAGGGCTGTTCACCAGCGCGCGCGCGATGGCCACGCGCTGCCGCTGTCCACCCGAAAGCTCATTGGGTCGGTGATCCATGCGGTCGGCCAGCTGCACGCGCTCCAGCGCCGCAGCCGCCTTCGCCTGGCGTTCCTTCGCGCCGATGCCTGCGTAGATGAGTGGCAGCTCCACGTTGTGAAGCGCCGTGGCTCGTGGGAGCAGGTTGAACGTCTGGAACACGAAACCGATCTCTCGATTCCGAATGCGAGCCAACTCGTCGTCGTTCAGATCCTGAACGGCCTGACCGTTCAGCACGTATTCGCCGGCACTGGGCGTGTCCAGGCAGCCGATGAGGTTCATCAGCGTGGATTTGCCGGATCCCGACGGACCCATGATCGCGACGTACTCGTTCCGTCCGATCGTGAGGTCCACACCGCGCAGCGCATGCACGGTCTCGGCGCCCATGTGATAGTCCTTCTTCAGCCCGTGGGTGACAATCACCGCATCCTGATGATCCATATTCTGCCGTTTCTTCTATAGTCTGATGCCGTATTTGGCGCTGTGTGTCGCGGGATCCCGGCGCCAGCAGTTCCGCTCGATGTCTCCCAGCCGGGACCCGGCCCGGCTCGCCGCTTATCCGCCCGCTGCCCCGCGCGTCGTCGATTCCGTGGTGTCGGCGGCGGTGACGCGGATACGACCCCCGTCCTCCAGGTCGCGAATAGCCTGGAACGAACCGGAGACGACCGTCTGACCCTCCTCGAGGCCGGATAACACCTCGAAGTAGTTCTCGCCCGCGATGCCGATTCTCACCGGACGGAAATGCGCCACGCCGTCGTCGGCGATGAACACGCCCTCGACGTCTCCCTCCTGGTCGAACGGCTGCTCCGACTCGGCCACGTTCTCGTTCGGCACGCGCTCGAAATCGTCTGCATCCATCAGCGTCAACGCCGTGATCGGGATAGCCAGCACACCGGACCGAGTGTCCGTGATGATGTCCGCCGTGGCCGAAAGATCCGGCCGTACGGCCGTGGGGGGGTCGTCAAGCGTGATCCGCACTTCGAAATCGATCGCCTGATTGCTCCCCGCGACCGAAGGCTGGCGGGGCACAATGGAGCTGTTCCCGATCTTGGTCACCACGCCGGAGAACCGCTGATTTGGAAAGGCGTCGATCTCCACCGAGGTCGAGTCACCCACTGCGATGTCGGGGATATCGGTCTCGTCGACTTCCACGACGGCCTCCATCGTAGACAGGTCCGCGATGGTCAGCAGAAGGCTGCCCGGGTTGTTCATCGTGCCCACGATGGCCGTTTCTCCACGCTCCACGTTGAGACGGGTGACCCGGCCGCTCATCGGCGCACTGATGACCGTCTTGCTGAGCTGATCGCTGGCCTGGTCCAGACTGGCCACCGCCTGATCCACCGCGTGCTCCGTCGCCTGCCACAGCGCCCTCTGCGCCTCGGCCAGGGTGACCGCCTGCTCGACTTCCGTATCCGTCACCATGTCGGGGATGCGGTTCTTCAGCTCCGTGAGCCGCTCCGCATCCCGGGATGACTGTATGTAGTTGGCGCGGGCCTGAGCCTGGTTCGCCCGGGCCTGGGAGAGCGCCGCGCGGGAACGGCTGACCGCCGCCTGGTATTGAGCCGGGTCGATGACCAGCAGGAGGTCGCCTTCCGCCACGTCCTGCCCCTCCTCGACCGGCAGATCGACGATCCGGCCGGCCACGTCCGTCGTGATGTCGACCGATGTCTGGGGCTCGATATGGCCCGTAGCCGAGACCTGTGCCACGAGATCGCGCCGGTGCACGTTCTCGACGCGCACCTCTACCGTCCCGCCACTCTCCTGCCGGAGAGCATTGAACGCGAGGACGGCGATGAGCGCCACCACCACCACACCAATTATGACCTTCTTCTTGCGGCTCATTCCAATGCCTGCCAGGCCGCGCTGAACGCGGCGTCTGCTATGGTGCAACCCCCGCGAAACGGTACGCATCGCGGGGGCGACCGGTTTCAATGGCGACGGTGGATAAACCCCCCAACCCGTCTGCGGTGCCCCGGGCGAGCTGTCGCGCTGCCCTCAGCTACCCGGGCCGCCACCGAACACCGCGAAGATGGCGACGATGGCCACGTACACACCGATGATGATCGCGGCTGAGGATCCGGCGCTTCGTCCCGGGTAGATCTTGCTCACCGCGATCCCGAGGACGAACCCGGTCCACAGGCTGAAGAAGTTGATGCCGTGCAGAACACGGTACAGGTACCCCTCACTGAGTCCCGGAACGAGCAGATCGAGAGCCAGCGTGATCTCTACATCCTGACGGGCCCGAATGAGAGGCCAGGTGATCATCCCGCCCACGAAGTTGATAATCGATGCGTGGGTGGTCGCGCTGAACAGCTGCCGGAATGTCGCCTCACCGCCCAGCAGCACGTTGAAGATCAGAAGCAGGACGGCAGCGATGATGGCCATGAAGAGGGGTGTACCGACCAGCGCGAAGATCCGCATGGACCACTTGGCGATAGCCAGCTGCTCCATCGGGACATCGGTTCCCGCCCGCGCCGCAGCCTGCTCCTGAATGGTGACCATGAGCGGACTCTCGACGATCATGAAGTAGCCGGCCAGCCCGACTACGATCATCAGCAGCATGACGTCCATCCACACCGGGTTGTTCTTCAGACGTTCGAACAGCGCGCCGGGCGAGACGAAGACCTGGACGATCCGGGAGAAGACGTTGGGCACAGGCTCGCCGCCCCCGGCTGTGCCAGGAGCGTCGCTGCCTGACACTCCCATGGTTGTGTCGTACATGAATCTCCCCCTGTCGGGTGAGTGAAGCGCACGGTCACACCGCTCCCCGCGGGTAGGCGGATGTTCCGGAATTCTTAAAGGTAAGTGGGAACAGGTGGATCTGTGAAGGCGGCGGCGAGGTCTAGCCCGTGTCGGGAAGCCGGGTGGCGATCCGATTCTCGTCCGGAGCCGCCACCTGTACGACGCGGCCGTCATCATCGACCCAGATCAATAGGGCGCTTCCGGAGACCTCCAGCTCGTACACTCTGGCCTCCATCGTCTCGTCGCCCAGCCGAATCGGCTCCTGCCGCACCGAGCGCACCACGGCCAGGGACTGCTCGCCGCGACTGGGGATGATCACGGTGAGTCTTGTGCCCACCGGGTCCGCCGGCAGTAACTGGAGCAGCAGAAGGACGTGATGTGCCACGCCGTCCTCCAGGACGGCAACCTGCCCGGGCGTAAGGAACTCCTTCCAGCGCTCTCCGTCGGAGGAGGTGATGTGCAACCGCAGCCGGTCGTCCGTCCACGCGCCATCCACGGACGTCACGCCCGCCTGGGGTGCCCGGAGCCCATAGCGCGTGGGCCGGAAACGCTCATCTGCCTGCAGACGGACATCCATGGGAGCAGATCCTGATCCATCCAGGGTTACCAGGCCGACGGCCTTTACCTCGCCATCTTCCCGCCACACGCGGAAGCTTTCCACACCGACGCGCCGGTTCTGCACACGGATCTCGAACCGTCCGGCGTCCAGCTCCGTGGCCGTCTGTCCAGGCGCCGGAGACACTGTGGAAACCAGGAGTAAGACAATCAGCGGCAATGATTTACTGGTCGCCCAAGCCTTGCGGCTGACCGAACAGCCTGCTCCCGATATGTTCGACGAGGTAGTCATAGATTCGTCGTCCTTTCTCTGCCGACGCGAACGTCGGATGGCCTACTACACCCGGGGAGCCGGGAGGTGGCACCGGTTCCGATCCGACGAGCAATGCCGCGACTTCATGTCTCTCCAGCGGCGTGTCCGCGATCCTATCCTCATGAACGAGGTCAGGGGCCAGGTACAGCAGCAGCGACGTCTCCAGCTCTCCCGCGTGCTCGGGCAGATCCGGGTTGGTGAGAAAGCCCGAGAGATCCACCCCGTTGATGTCCACCGCCCGGATCCTGGCCCGCTCGGCGATCACGCTGACCAGTGCGCCAAAGTGTGGGCCGAAGCCCTGGGCCGTCATCAGAACGAACTCCCGGACTCCGTGTGACTCCCAGGCGGCCACGAGATCATTGAGCACCCGGTGCAAGGTCTTGGCGCCGATCGAGGCGGTCCCCGCGTACTCCTGGTCGCGTTCCGATGCCGCGCCATAGGAGAGCGTAGGGGCCACCAGGATCTTGTGTGCGGAAGAAATGCCGCAGGCCAGGCTCTCGATGATGATCTGATCCGCCCCGAGCGGAAGATGCGGGCCATGCTGCATGCAGGAGGCGACCGGGACGATGAGCCGCGGGTCACGGCGGAACCAGGCGGCCGCGTCCATCCAGCTTAGTGCGGACAGGCGGAGAGCGGAGGACCGGTCGAACATGTGGCCAGACTGGCTTGTGCGATCGCGGCTCGCAAGGGATGCGACCCTCCCGGGCATGCGCCCGCGGGACGCCCGTGGCGGGGTCGCGGCGCAGCTTGACACCTGGTTGATGCCCGGTCTCACCCTTGCTGCATGAGATGCAACGTTGAGCGTGGGCAATCCCGCTGATGGTAGAGACCATCGCGTCGGCGGTCGTCATTGGCCTGAGCGTGAAGCGCGTTAGGGTGGAGGTCTCCATCACCCGCGGCACGCCGATGATCCAGATTGTCGGGCTGGCCGAGAGCGCCGTCCGCGAAGGACGGGAGCGCATCCGGGCGGCAGCCGCACAGCTGGGGTTGCACGTTCCCGGGCTGCGAATCACGGTCAACCTGGCCCCGGCCGACCTGCGCAAAGGCGGCGCGGCGTTCGACCTCCCCATCATCGTGGGCATTCTCACGGCGGCTCGGGAGCTTCCCGGAGATGTGGTCGCGAGATATGCCATGGTCGGAGAGCTCGGGCTGGATGGACAGCTGCGGTCGGTTCGTGGCGCGCTGCCCATCGCACTCCACACGGCGCGCGCCTCTGATGTCACCGGCCTCATCCTGCCGCTGGGAAACCTGCGGGAGGCCAGACCGGCGGCCAAGTGTGAGGTGCTGGGGGCCCGGTGTCTTACAGGCGATCCCGATGAGCGACGGCGGCCCGACATGGCCGACATCCGTGGACAGGTTCGCGTCAAGCGCGCGCTGGAGGTGGTGGCGGCCGGCGGTCACAACGTGCTGCTGCGCGGCGCCCCGGGAGCCGGCAAAACGACGCTTGCCCACAGCCTTCCGTCCATCCTGCCGCCGATGACAACCGCAGAGGCAGTCGAAGTGACCGCCGTGCACAGCGTAGCGGGGCGGCTAGCAGACGGCGGGGGATTGCTGAGCGCCAGACCGTTTCGGTCCCCCCATCACACCATCAGCGAAGTCGGTCTGGTCGGCGGTGGCGTTCCGCCGCGTCCCGGAGAGGTGTCGCTCTCTCACCGCGGCGTCCTGTTCCTCGATGAGCTCCCGGAGTTCAGCCGGCGCGCACTGGATGTACTGCGCCAGCCGCTGGAGGAGGGGGCGGTGCACGTGGTTCGAGCCAGGTATGCTGCCACTTTTCCATCACGTTTTCTGCTCGTAGCGGCCATGAACCCCTGCCCGTGCGGCTATCTCACCGAGGACACCGGCCGCTGCATCTGCGACCGGAACGCCATTCGGCGCTACCAGCGGCGTCCCGGCGGCCCCCTGTTGGATCGGATCGACATGAGCCTCGAGGTGTCATCCGTTCCCTGGCGAGACCTGCGAGATGGAGGAACGTCGGAGAACAGCTCGGCCGTGCGGAAGCGCGTCCTGGCGGCCCGGAGCATGGCCGCGCGTCGGTTGCAGGACGCGGACCCTCACGCGCGGCCAGCCACAGCG
>JBDHIQ010000071.1:0-10439 GCA_039587395.1 Gemmatimonadota bacterium | reverse complement strand
CTTCCACACCAAAGTGGCGAGCGACAACCTCGGCGGCGTCATTCACGAGACGAAGATTCCGGAGGAGGGCTTCTGGGCAATCTCGGACCACCCCGCCTGGAACAAGGAAGATGTCAACCGGGTGATCTTTGAAGGCGTGATCAGCGATCACCTGGTAGTGGAGCTGATTGGCGAGGAGATGGACAGCCTGACCTCCAACGACTTTCTGGATCACTACCGGCGCGAGTTCAGCGGTCCTGTCGAAGGCATGCTCGGTTGGTATGCGCCGGGAGCGGACGTGCCGGAAGAGGGAGAGTCCGAGGTGCGCGATCCCGAGAGCATGAGCAACTGGCGGGTCTGCTATACGATCGAGAGGGCGTAGGCACCCACCTGGCGAAGCATCCGCTGGGGTAGTCTCCTCTAGATCGAACGTCGAAGGGCGGCCGCAGTCGGCCGCCCTCTTCTCTTCCAGTAACCGACCGGGGTGCTCTCGAAGCGTTACAGCCCTTACGACGCCATGTAACGAGCCGTTACAATATCACTGCCTGTGCACCGGTGGTTCGATGTCGAGAGGGCCGCGGCCGAGCCGGATGCATACGGGTTCGCCGATCCGGCACAGTCCCTGCCCGAGTGTCACTGCAGTCAGTGCTGCGTCGCGCCGACCGTGAAGAGGGTTGATGAATCGATCGATTCTAATTGTCGACGATGATGAGAGAATCCTGATCTCTCTGTCGCGCGCACTGTCGCGAGAGACGTTACAGATCCGTACGGCCGGCAACGCAGACGAGGCGTTGAAGTTGCTTGCGTCCGCCCCGTCCGCTGTGGCCCTGGTGGACCTCAAGATGCCGGGGATGGACGGTCTGGAGCTTCTGGCGGTGTTGCGCGATCGGGTGCCTGAGCTGGATGTGATCATGATGACGGCCTACGACGATCTCCCCACCGTCGCAGCCGCCATGCGCGAAGGCGCCGTCGATTTCTTGGTCAAGCCCCTGGATCTCCACCAACTCCGCGGTCTGCTCGTACGGATCTTCGAGGACCGGGAGACGCGCCGAGCGCAGCCGCAGTCCGCTGTCGATCCGGAGCCGGAAGTTCGACTTGTCGGCCGAGACCCCGCCATGGTCGAGATCTTCAAACTGATCGGCCAGGTAGCCGCCACGCGCACCAATGTGGTGATTCGTGGAGAGAGCGGCACCGGCAAAGAGCTTATCGCTAGGGAAATCCACCTTAGCTCCCCGTATGCCACCGAGCCCTTCGTGGCGGTCAACTGTACCGCTCTGCCCGAGACGTTGCTTGAGTCGGAGCTGTTCGGTCACATGCGCGGTTCGTTTACGGGCGCAACCAGCGACCGCAAGGGCCGGTTCGCCGTGGCCGGTAGGGGGACGATCTTCCTGGATGAGATCGGAGACACGGCTCCGGAGTTTCAGGCGAAGCTCCTGCGCGTTCTCCAGGAGCACGAGTACTACCCGGTTGGCGCGGAGCGACCGGAGAAGTCTGAGGCTCGCGTGATCACCGCTACCCACCAGGATCTCGAGCACCTGGTATCGCTCGGCCGCTTCAGGGAAGACCTCTACTACCGGCTGCGCGTTGTTGAGATTCAGCTGCCGCCCTTGCGCGATCGGCCGGGCGATCTCGCATTGCTCGCCGAGCATCTGGCGCAGAGAGCGGCACGCTCGATTCACAAGGACGGCGTTACCGTGGCAGCGGAAGCGCTCGAGGTGCTTCTTCAGTACTCGTGGCCCGGCAACGTGCGGGAGCTCGAGAACTGCCTGACGCGCGCGGTCGTGATGGCAACCGGAGATGTGATCAGACCCGAGCATCTGTCTCTCGGTGCACCCAAATCCGAGCCACGACCCAGGTTGACGACACTGGACGATGTAGAACGAGAGCATGTAGCACACGTGCTCCGGGCAACGCAGGGTCACAAGTCGCGGACGGCCGAGGTGCTGGGAATCTCACGACCGCGACTGGACCGGCTGATCAAGAAGTACGGTCTTGACGAGCAGGTTGGCTGAGGGCGACGGGGGCTCGGTGACGATCGATCCTCGGGGCGCAGGTCTCTCCTTTCGAGCCCGCATCCTGCTGCTGGTACTGTTCGTCTCCGTTGTGCCGCTGCTTCTCCTCGGCCTGTGGCAGGCGAGGTCGACGGCACGTTCGGGGGAGGAACTACTTCGCACCCGTCTTGACGACGTGCTCGCTCAGAGTACGTCGATCGTTACGTCCAGGTGGGTCAGCCTGCGCTCCGGGATCCTCTTTCTGGCCGACGACCCGGCTGTTCAGGCCGCTCTTCTGGCAGAGCCCGGTCTCATATCTCGCGCGGCCGGGTCCGATGTTCTGGGAGGGGCGGTACCTTCCTCGCTCCGCACGACGTTCAATACTCTCGATCCGGCGGTATCCAGCGCCACGATCAGACGCAGTAGCGGCGAGACCGAGTGGCAGCTGTCCCGCGCCGAATCCGCTAGGGGCGGTCTGTCCGGATCAGCCGCTCTCGACTTAAGGGTCGAGATTCCGATTCATGCCAGACTCGATGGACGGGTGGTGGGACTGCTGTCGGTAAGTCTCGACGCAAAGACGCTCCTTCCGGACCGATCCACTCCGGCCGCGGCCGCCGGGATGGTGATTGCCCTGCTTGATGCGAGCGGACTGCCGCTTACTGCGACGGCGGTGGACCCGACGATTCTACAGGGCGAGCGCTTTCAGTGGGGAGGCGATGAATGGCTGGCCGCGCGGCGCGCAGTCAACGAGCCGCCCGTGACGATCGTGGCGGCCGCGCCACTCGGACCCTTTACTGCGCCCTTCCGCCAGGCCGCCGACCGGGCGACCTGGCTGCTCATGGCGGTCGCTCTCGTGGGCATCGTGGTCGCAGCTCTCCTCACCACTCGTATGACGCGCTCGCTGCAACGCCTGTCGCGGGCCGCGGAGGCCGTGTCCAGCGGTGACCTGGATCAACAGGTTACGGTTGGGAAAGGCAGGGAAGTCGCCCAGGTGGCGACGGCATTCAACAGCATGACTCGCAATCTCCGCCGAACGCTCAGAGAACTGTCCAACCGTGAGTCACTGGCCGCCGTTGGCGAGTTTGCCTCCACTCTCGCTCACGAGATTCGCAATCCTCTCACGGCGGTCCAGATCGATCTCCAGTTCGTCGAAGATGAGTTGTCGCCCGATTCGCCACTGAAGGAGCCGCAGGCCAAGGCGCTGGCCGAGATACGCCGTCTGGACGCTACGGTCTCGGATGCGCTTCGAGTGGCCCGGAGCGGTCGGATCGAGACTACGCTCATCGATCTGCGTGCTCCGCTTAAGGCGGCCGCGGCCGCGTCCGCCCCGGGATTCGACGCCAGGAACGCAGTCCTCGAGCTGGATCTGCCAACCGAGCCGGTGATGGTGGGCGGCGACGCAGATGCCCTCGAGCAGCTATTCCTGAATCTTCTGCGCAACGCGGCAGAGGCACTGTCGGACGGCGGCCGGGCAACAGCGTCGGTCGTGTCCTCCGGTAACTCAGAGTCCGTCGTCTTTCGGGACAACGGTCAGGGTATGTCGCCCGCAGTTCGGGCCCGCGTCTTCGAGCCCTTGTTCAGTACCCGCCGCGAGGGCACAGGCCTCGGGCTGCCGATCTCACGCCGCCTCGCTACGGCGCACGGTGGCTCGATCGAGATCGAGAGCGAGGAAGAGAAGGGCACGGTCGTCACCGTTCACCTCCCGCTCCCGGAGTCCCACGACTCCGATCCGTACAGGGCGAGATCTCTGTAACGAAGTCCAGCGTGTGTGTAATACGACATTACAAGTTCAGCCAATAAGTGACATCAGATAAGTGACAGTAAGCTCAGCAACTACAATTTATTATAGCGTCACACACATGATGGTCCGTTACTTCCATGACTCCGGGCCCAAGCACACCGGTTTGAACGTGCGGATGGAAATCGCCTCTGCGCGGCAATCGGGTAGCCAGGGAAACGGGAGGGAACCATGAAACGGCGGCTGATCGCAATCGGGGCTGTTGGCGCGGTGGCACTGGCCACGGCCTGTTTCACCGACGCAGGTCGATCGGCACTGGCACTCGCCGGATCGAAGAGCCTGGCCGGGGAAGAGCTGACGGCGCCGGCGGACTCCGATGCGGTGATGGTCCGCAGACTGTTCGAAGGGGCGCAGCCGGAGGCATGGGGGCACAGTCCTTCGCCCGATGGGCGATACGTGACCCAGACCGATTGGACAACGGGCGACCTGGCCGTGCTTGATCTTCTCACGGGCTCACTGCGGCGTGTGACGTCGAAGAAGGACGATATGTGGTTCAGCTCGTACGCCTTCGCGCAGCAGGCGCGGTTCTCTCCCGATGGGCGACGGATCGCCTATTCGTGGTTCACGGAGCCGGGGCGATACGAGGTCCGGACCGTCGACATCGACGGGTCTGATGTCCGCGTGCTGTGGCAGTCTGATATGGAGGCTCCCGAGTGGCCGGACGTGCACGGCTGGACCCCCGACGGGCAGCACATCCTTGCCACCATCTGGGGGTATCGGACTTCCGGCGAGCTTTCACTGATCTCCGAAGCCGAGGGCGAGCGCCGCGTGATCTACCGCTCTGCCTCTATCCGGGGCGGCGCATACCTCGCGGCCGTCTCACCGGACGGCAGGTTTGTCGCTTTCGACGAGACCACGGCGCCACAGACACCGGAGAACCCCAGGCTGAAGCCGGATATCTTCCTGGTCCCGCTTGCGGGTGGAGAGAAAGTCCGTCTCGTGGGCGGCCCCTCGATCGACTCCATGATCGGCTGGCTGACCGACAGCGCCATTCTCTTCTACAGCGACCGGGGGCTCACGGAGGGAGTGTGGCGGCAGAGGATCCACAACGGTGAGCCAGCGGGCGAACCCGAGCTCGTTCGCGGAGACCTGTGGAGCATGAAAGCGCTGGGACTGTCCAGAGATGCGCTCCACTATGTCACCACGACGCAGCGGCGGGAAGTTCATGTGGCTACGGTTGACCTCAAGGCTGGACGTCTCGGCCAGCCGATCCCGCTGCGCGAACCTGCGGATGCCGCAATCGTCGGTCCACCGCTCTGGTCCCCCGACGGACACCACCTGGCATATGTGACACGCTCCAGAGGGTTAGGAGTGAATCCGGCCACGCTCGTGATTCGCTCGGTTGCCGGGGAGGATGGCCGGGAACTGACCCTTCCCATCAGGGCTGCCCGACTTCTTGACTGGGCGCCGGATGGGCAGAGCCTGGTCATGCGCGGCAACACGAACTCGACCACCGAGTCAGATACAGAGGATGGCCTATACCGTTACCACCTCGAGACCGGGCTAGTGGAGCCGTTTGCTGGCAGCATCCGCGGAGTCCGCCGCGGAGTCCGCACGCGGGACCTGACGACCGGGTACTATCCGCAACGGCTTGGGGACGAAGGCGTGTTCACGCTGGTCCGGCATGACTTCCGGACGGGCGAGGAGACGGAAATCACCCGGGTGACCGGTCAGCCGAGCGGCCCGTGGGCCATCAGGATCCTGGCGCTGAACAGGACCGAGGATCAACTGGCCTACGTCGAGTTCGATTATCCCAATCTCACGAAGCACTACATGGTGGTTGCCAGCACCGGAGGGCGGCCGCGGAAACTCCATACCCGCTCCTGGCAGGAGGGCGAGCGGCGTGCACCCGGTTGTGGCGAGGATGTGATGTGGAGTCCGGATGGCAGCACCCTGCTATTCTCGGACGGGGACGTCGTTGTTCCGGGCGAGCCGATGCACCCCGCGCCGTGCCGAATCTGGATGGTTCCGGCAACGGGTGGAGAAGCCACGCTGCTCGGAAGAGTCCCGGCACACCAGGGGCGAATTCAGCTCCACCCGTCGGGCACCCGAATGGCGTTTGTCTCCGGCGAGGACAGAGGCGAGATCTGGATGATGGAGGGGCTGCCGGACGGCAAGTGATCGGCAGTGATTGGCTGAGCGTGGACCCTCCTTCGCGCTGATGCCTTCCGACGCCTGCAGGGGATAAGCGAGGGGCGGCTCGCCAGCCGCCCCTCGTCCATCGTATTCTTCGGGCCGTTCCCTCAAACCTTCCCATGAGGAGGCGGGTTGGCTGCAGACGGCACTCCACTCACTCCCGGCAGTTCGTGGCTCGCCGAGGTCGAAGTGCCCTTACGGGCGCTGACCGAGGCGTTTGTCCCCGAGGCCTCGCAGCTGGATGAAGCCGGGTGGAGCCAGTTCACCTCCACCGTCACGGACGCATTACGCGGGCAGCCCGAGTCGGTGCGCAAACAGGTCGCTCTGCTCATCCGGCTGCTGGACTGGTTGCCCGTGGCCCGGCACGGCCGGCGGCTCCACTCGCTCCCGGTCTCTGACCGCACCCGGTTTCTACTCAGTCTGCAGGACTCGCGGCTGACGCTACTCCGCCGCGGGATCTGGGGGCTGCGCACCCTGGCCTTCATGGGCTTCTACACGCGTCCGGAGGCATACGCGGCCATCGGCTATGCGGCCCGGGCGGAGGGCTGGGAGGCTCCCGGATGAACGAGCGCACGTACGACGTGGTGATCTTGGGATCGGGAGCCGGCGGCGGGACCGTGGCGGCCGAGCTGGCGCCCCTGGTCGCGCAGGGACGCAGCGTACTAGTCCTGGAGCAGGGGGCGAAGCTCGCGCCGGAGGAGTTCACCGGCCAGGAGCTGGACATGGCCGATGCCCTGTACGAGGACGGCGGCGGCTTCCTCACGGCAGAGGGCACGATGACGCTGGCCTTCGGGCGGACGTACGGCGGTTCGACGGCCGTGTACACCGGGACCTCGCTGACCGTACCCAGGCGGGTGATCGACGGCTGGGGAGTGCCGGGCCTGGACTGGGAGGACGTGGAGCGGCGCTCCCGGAAATACGCGGAGCAGAACAACGTCCATCTCCTGGAGCACGAGAAGCTCAACGACAACAACCGGCTGTTCGTGGAAGGCTGTGAGACGGCCGGGTACCGGGCGGAGCAGTTCCCGATCAACGTGAAGGGCTGCCGGGGATCCAGCCTGTGCAACCTCGGGTGCCCCAACCTGGCGAAGCAGGGCACCGATCGGGTCCAGCTCCCGGCGGCAGAGCGAGCTGGCGTGGAGGTGGTGACGCGTGCCGAGGTGCTGCGGGTCGGCAACCGGCGCCTGACGGTGCGCGTGTCCGAGCCCGAGCCGGGCGAAAAAGGTCTGCGCTCGCCATGGTCACCGGGCCGCTACGTGGTGAAGGCAGCCGTGGTACTTATCGCCGGAGGATCCATCGGCTCCACAGCGTTGCTCCTCCGTTCCGAGCTTGGCGAGCAGCTGTCTCGACTCGGCGAGGGCTTCACGTGCCACCCGGCGCACATCCTGGTGGGCGAGCACCCGCACGAGATCAAGAACTTCGTGGGCCATCCGAAGAGCTTCTTCATGGATCGCGCGGAGGACGAAGGGTTCGTGCTGGAGACCTGCATGTACTTTCCGTTCGTCACCGCCAAGAACCTCACCGGCTTCGGACCCGATCACAGCCGCCTGATGCAGGCCTTCCGAAGGCTGCAGATGATCCTTGTGCTCGCCTGCGACCGGGCCGTTCCCGGGAACCGGATCACGGTCGACAAGGAGGGGAAGCCGGTCGTGCACTACCGGTTCACGCCGGAGGTCGTGCGCTCGCTGGTGCTGGCCACGCGGGCGTCGGCCCGGATCTTCTTCGGCGCAGGAGCCGTGCGCGTTCACGCGCCGTCCGCAAATCCTCCGCTGCTGGAAGCCGAGGACCGGGACTCCCTCGAGGAGAGGATCCAGGAGCGGCATTTCCTGCCTGGCCGGATCTCGGTGTCCGCGGCGCACCTCATGGGCGGCTGTGGCATGGGGGTGTCCGCTCGCGATTCCGTGACGGATGCCTGGGGCCGGGTCCACGGGCTGCCCTGGCTGCGCGTGGCCGACTCCAGCCTGTTTCCGGATTCCCTCGAGATCAACCCGTACCTGACCGTCATGGCGCTGGCCGACCGGGTGGCGGAGAAGACCAGGGACGAAGCGGCGACGCTGTTCGACGGCTGGCCGTCATGAAGGAGACGGGTGGCCGTGCGGTAGTGCGGGCGCTCGAGGACGAAGGCGTTCGCTACGCGTTCGGGATTCCCGGGACGCACAACATCGAACTGTACGACGCGCTGTCGGAGTCCGAGGCGGTCACTCCGGTGCTGGTTACGGACGAGCAGAGCGCCTCGTTCATGGCCGATGCGGTGTGGCGCGCCTCCGGGCAGTTGGCGTGTGTGAACGTGGTTCCGGGAGCAGGGCTGACACACGCCATGTCCGGGATCGCCGAGGCGTACATGGACAACGCCGCCGTCCTGGTCCTGGGGTGTGGGATCCGCACGGATACCGGCCATGCCTACCAGCTCCACGACGTGGACCAGGTGGCCATGGTGGCGCCCGTCACCAAGGCGCAGCTCCGGGTAGCATCGGGGCCGGAGCTCTACGCCACCATCCGACGCGCATGCGCCATCGCGCAGGCGGGGGCTCCGGGACCCGTCTTCGTCGAAGTCCCGGCCAACCTGTACATGATTCCGCACGCGCGTGCCGGGACGGGATCCACCGCCGGCCCGGGAGGCGGCCCGACCCCGGGCACCGACCCCGGGCTCGACCCACCGCTGCTGGATATCTCCGAGGTCGAACGCGCCGCGGAGATTCTCTTGGCCGCCGGCCGGCCGCTGCTCTACCTCGGGCTGGGAGCCGCCGGAGCGGGCCGCGCGGCACTCGTACAACTGGCGGAAGCCCTGGAGTCACCGGTCTCGACCACCTTCCAGGGGAAGGGAGTATTCCCGGAGAGTCATCCTCTCTACCTGTGGCCCGGTTTCGGGCGATCGGCCCCGCGGTTCGCCCGCCAGCTCGCTACGGCGTGCGATGCCACGCTGGCCATCGGGTGCCGGTTCAGCGAGGTCGGTACCGGAAGCTACGGGCTCGAGCCCCCGGGACCGCTGATCCACGTGGACATCGAATCGTCCGTGCTGGACCGGAACTTCCCCGCGGAGGTGGCCATCGCGGCCGATGCCGGCCAGTTCGTGGCGGCGTTGCTGGAGGTCCTGGCCCGGCGTCTCGAAGACCGGGCAGCGGGGCCCGACCCGGACCTGCGGAGCCGGATCGCGGCTGGCCACGCGGAAGTACGGAAGCGGTGGGCCGAGGAAGAGAAGGAGCCAGCGGACGGCGTATCACCGCCACTTCTTCTCCGATCCCTCCAGCAGCAGCTGGGCCCAGAGACGATCTTCACGGCCGACAGCGGCAACGGGACCTTCCTCGGGGTCGAGTGCCTGCGACTGGATGAGCCCGGCCGATTCCTCGCTCCGGTCGACTACTCGTGCATGGGCTACGCGGTCCCGGCGGCGATCGGCGCCGGGCTGGCCCGCCCGGACAGCACGGCCGTCGCTCTGGCCGGCGATGGCGCGTTCCTGATGACGGGTCTGGAGTTGCTCACTGCAGCCGCACACCCGGTTCCCATCCTGGTGGTGGTCCTCCGTGACAAGGAGCTGGCCCAGATAGCCCAATTTCAGGGCGTAGCCATGAACCGGAAGGTGGCCAGCCAACTGCCCGACTACGACCTCGCAGCCATCTGCCGGGGCGTCGGGGTGGAGTGCCTGCCTCTCGCCGGCGATGAACAGATCGGTGAGGTGTTAAGGCAGGCGAAGCAGCGGCTGACCACCGGCCGGCCCGTGGCGCTGGATGTCGCGATCGACTACTCGAAGAAGACGTACTTCACCCGCGGCGTGGTCAAGGCCAACCTGCTACGCCTTCCGTGGCGAGACCGGGTGCGCATGGTCGGAAGGGCCGTGGCGCGACGCCTGACCGGCTGACGGCCGACTCGGCCGGAACGAACGCCGGCCTTGAGGCAGGAGCTATCCACGCGCTACTGTCATCGGCACAAACCGGAGGGTCCGTCATGCCACACTTCATTTGCGTGACCTGCGGCGTGCAGTATGCTGAGACCGATTCTCCTCCCGAGCACTGCGGCATCTGCGAGGATGAAAGGCAGTACGTAGGCTGGTCCGGCCAACAGTGGACCACACTGGCCGAGCTGCGCGTTACCCACCGCAACCGCTTCACCGACATGGAAGAAGGGTTGATCCGTGTCGGAACGGTCCCCCACTTCGGAATTGGCCAGCACGCCTATCTGGTTCAATCGCCCTCCGGCAACGTGCTGTGGGACTGCGTCTCGCTAGTGGACGAGCCGACCATCCAGGAGGCACGGGCCCACGGGGGCATCCAGGCCATCGCGCTATCGCACCCACACTACTATTCGTCCGTCGTGGAGTGGAGTCATGCGTTCGGCGACGTCCCCATCTACATCCACGCAGCCGACCGGGAATGGGTGATGCGAGAAGACCCGGCGATCGTGTTCTGGGAAGGCCCGACTCACGGGCTGTGGGACGGAATCAACCTGATCCACGGGGGCGGGCACTTCGCCGGCGGCGCCATGCTTCTGTGGCCGGACGGCGCCGAAGGAAGGGGAGTGCTGCTCCCCGGTGACACGAT
>JBDHIQ010000277.1:0-2328 GCA_039587395.1 Gemmatimonadota bacterium | reverse complement strand
CAGCATCGCCGAGCCGCCGGTGGCTCCGCCCGTCTTTACTCCGACGTTGGGAAGCGGATCGAGACCCAGGTAATCGTGCACCTTCGCTTCGCAGAGAAGCTGATCCTGGAAGTGGTCGGCAAACTCGCCGTAGACGGCAAGGTTGATCAGCCCCTTCACTTCGAGCGGATCCATCTTGAGATCGTTCTCTTCGAGCATCATTCGGAACGCCATCATGGCCAGCTCGTCGAGCTTCTTCTCCGGATAGCGCTTGCGGAAGTCGGTGGTCCCTCCCGCCACCATGTACACCGGGCGGCTCCATTGCGGGACCCGGAGATTTCCGGGTTTGAATTCGATCATGTTTCTCTCCTCATGGGTTATCGGGACGCGCTGGCGCGGGCGATGGACACTCTCCCGCAGTGATCACGTCTCCAGCTCCTCCCGGTCTGCAAACAGGTCCAGTGCCTCCGGATTGGCAAGCGCCTCCAGGTTCCGGACCGGCCTGCGGTGCACCACTTCACGGACGGCCAGCTCTACGATCTTGCCGCTCTTTGTGCGAGGAATGTCCGCCACCTGCAGCACTCTGGCGGGCACGTGGCGCGGGCTGCAACCTGAGCGGACCGCGGCCTTGATGCGGTGGATCAGGTCGGCGGTCAGCTCGAGATCCCCCTTCAGCTTGACGAACAGTACGATCCGGACATCGCCCTTCCATTCCTGCCCTATGACGATCCCCTCGTCAACCTCGTCCAGCTTCTCGACCTGCCGATAGATCTCCGCCGTTCCGATCCTCACTCCGGCGGGATTCAGCGTGGCATCGGAGCGACCATAGATGATCACACCATCGTGTTCGGTCAGCTCGGCGAAGTCCCCATGCCACCAGATGCCCGGATAGCGCTCAAAGTACGCGGCTCGGTAGCGCGCGCCGTCCGGGTCGTTCCAGAAGTAGACGGGCATGGACGGGAACGGTGCCGTGCAGACCAGCTCTCCCTTCTCTCCCCGCAGCGAGCGGCCCTCCCCATCCAGCACATCGACCGCCATACCGAGAGCACGGGCCTGGATCTCGCCCCGCCACACGGGTCCGATCGGGTTGCCGCACACGAAGCAGCCCACCAGGTCGGTCCCGCCCGAGATGGAGGACAGACACAGGTCCTCCTTGATGTGGCCGTACACGTAATCGAATCCCTCGGGTGCCAGCGGCGAGCCCGTCGACGTGATGGTTCGCAGCGGCGAGAGGTCGTGTGTACGTGCAGGATCGAGCCCGGCGTTCTTGATGGCATCGATGTACTTGGCCGACGTGCCGAACAGCGTCATCCGCTCGGCCTCGGCAAGATCGAACAACACACGGCGACGCGGAGAAAACGGATTCCCGTCGAACAGCAGCAGGGTTGCCTCGCAGGCCAGGGCCGAGACCAGCCAGTTCCACATCATCCAGCCGCAGGTCGTGAAGTAGAAGACTCTGTCGTCGCGCTTCACGTCGCACAGCAAGCCCAGCTCGCAGAGATGCTTCAGGAGCACCCCCCCGGTCGAGTGGACGATGCATTTGGGTTTTCCCGTGGTCCCCGAGGAATAGAGGATGTAGATGGGGTGGTTGAACGGCAGCCTGCGATACGCGATCTCGCCCCCGGGTTGCGCCGCCAGCACCTCGTCGAGCCGGGACGCCTGGAGCGGTCTCACCAAACCACCACTCGTGCCGGTGCCCGCGCCACCGCCACTGCCGCCGAGCGCGCGCAAATCCGGCTCATCGCTCAGATAACCGGCCACCAGAACGTGCTCGAGGGTCGGCAAGCGTGCCGTGATCTCCGCGATCCGCCCGAGGAGCGGAAAGCTTTTCTCCTTGAAGTAGTAGCCGTCTGCGCACACCAGCACTTTGGGCTCGATCTGCCCGAACCGGTCCACCACGCCCTCCACGCCGAAATCGGGAGAGCACGAGGAGAAGATGGCGCCCACGGACGAGGCGGCCAGTAGCGCGATCACCGTTTCCGGCAGGTTGGGCATGAACGCGGCTACGCGATCCCCTTCCCCGACCCCCATGGCCTGGAACGCCTGCGCCAGACGTGACACGCGGTCGTGCAGTTCATCGAAGCTCAGCCGCCGCCTTATCCGGCCTTCTCCCCAGAACACGATGGCGTCGGCATCGCCACGGCGGCGTAGCAGGTTTTCGGCGTAGTTGAGCCTGGCATCGGGAAAGAACCTTGCGCCCGGCATCTGCTCGGGATCCGTCAGCGGTGTGGAATCCCCCATGTCGCCAATCACGCCGCCGAATCGCCAGACGGAGGTCCAGAACTTCCCGATCTCGCGACAAGACCATTCGTACAGGGATGAGTAGCTGTCGCACCGGACCGCCCAGTC
>JBDHIQ010000276.1:0-2518 GCA_039587395.1 Gemmatimonadota bacterium | reverse complement strand
CGTCTTCGCCCACATTCGGGCGTCCACCGGCGGCGCGATCCAGCAGACGAACTGCCATCCGTTCCGGCACGGACGCTGGCTCTGGATGCACAACGGCCTGATCCGTGAGTTCGGTGCGATGAAGCGCGACCTGTCGTTTGCGGTCGATCCTTCGCTCTACGCGGAGATCGAGGGTTCAACGCGGTCGGCTTCATCGAGGAGACGGGCCGGGCGCACCACGTGAAGCAACCGATCCAGATGACGGTGGCCACGACTGACGGCGCCAGCGTGTGGGTGTTTCGCTACTCGAGCGAGGGGAGCTCCCGGTCGCTCTTCTCCAGCACCGACGTCGCCACGCTCCGTGCTCAATACCCCGACAACCCGATGCTGCACAAGCTGTCCGAGGAGACTCGTCTCGTGGTGTCGGAGCCCGTCGGTGACCTCGCCGGCGCCTGGACCGAGGTTCCGGAATCGAGCTGCGTCGTCGTGCAGGAGGGGCAGGACGAGCTTCGTCCGTTCACTCCGCGTCCTGCCTGACGAGGTTAAGGTTCGCTCGGTCAGAACGGAAAGACCACGGGTGCCAGCAGCAGGGTGACCGCCCCAACCAGCAGGGTCAGCGGCACGCCCATCTTCACGTAGTCCACGAATGCGTATCCACCCGGTTCGTAGACCATCAGGTTGGTCTGGTATGCGGCCGGCGTGATCGCAGACCCGATGGTTCCGGTCATGAGCGCGATCGCGAACGGCATGAAGCTCACCCCTAGCTGGTCCGCCATCGACAGCGCGATCGGGAACATGAAGACCGCCGATGCGGCGTTGGTGATCAGGTTCGCCATGACCACCCGGCCCAGGAACACCGCGCCGAGCGCGGCCAGCGGAACGCCGGCCCCGATGCGCGTCAATGCAGAGGCGATGACGTCGGCAAGACCGCTCTCGCTCACGGCTGCTGCCACGCCGATGGCCGCAGCAAGCACGCCGAGCGTCCCGTAGTCGATGCTGCGGGCCGCGGCCCGCAGCGTCATGCAACCGGTGAGCAGCATGAGCCCGCTGGCGAGCAGGGCCGCGTTCAGCATCGTCAACCAGCCCGTCGCGGCGGCCGTGATCATGGCGGCCGTGATCACGGCCGCGACAGCTGCCCGGTGCCAGCGCCGAATCCGGAAGCCGGAAACGCGCCGCACAAGCGACAGTTCGGCCTCCTGGCTGTTGACGTAGAAGAAGCTCTCGTCGACCTCGAGCACCGCCACGTCCCCGACTTCCACCCGCACGTCCCGGATGCGGCCTTCGACTGGCTGGTCGTGGCGGGAGACAGCCACCAGCGTGATCTCGTAGGGGCTGTCGGGCAGCGGAAACTCGGAGACCTGCCGGCCGACAGCACGACTGCCGGGCGCGACCACGGCCTCGACCAGCCGGTGCTCGTGGCGCTCTGTCTCCATGGGCCGCATGGTGTAGAGCGGCGCGAGGCCCTGCATCGTCCACAGATCTCCCAGGGCGTCCAGCGCGACGGACACCACCAAGACGTCGCCGTTGGCCAGCCGGGTGTTTGCATCGAGCCCAACGCGTGAACCGTCGGCCCGGATGAGGTCGACGATGTCAAATCCCATCGCGTTAGCGAGACCGGCAGCTTCGAGCGTCTTACCCGCGAGGGGCGAGGCTTCCGGAATCACGAACTCCGCGCCGTAGCGGCGCTTTGAAACGGGTGCTGAATCCCGATCCTCTCGCCCTTTCAGCAGCCACCTGGACGTAACCATCAAGAGCAAGAGACCGAGGACGGCCGCCGGCACCGCCACCCACGACGGATCGAACAGCTCGATCTCCCGCAACACCGCGTTGCCTGCCTGTCCACCTGCTATCGCGTCGGCTACCAGCCCCGCGATGATCAGGTTGGTCGCCGTGCCGATCAGGGTGCAGGTACCGCCGAGAATCGAGGCAAAAGACAGCGGAATGTAGAGCTTGGACTTGTCGAGCCCGGTGCTGCGGCACAGGTCGCGGATGACCGGGATCATCATCGCCACCAGCGGCGTGTTGTTGAGGAACGCGCTGCCGAAGGTGACCGGCCCCAGGATCTTGAGCTGAGCCGCTGTCATGGTCTTCGGCCGTCCGATCAGCTTCTCGCTCAGCAGGCTGATCGCGCCGGTGGAGTACATGCCCGCCGCGACCATGAACAGCGCCCCGATGGTCAGCACCCCGGAATTGGCGAAGCCGGCGAGGCTGCGGTCCAGCGGGGCGAGGCCGAAGGTGATGCACAGCGTCAGTGCTCCAAGAAAGACTGTCACTGGCGGGATCTTCGTCCACAGCAGAGCCGCGAAGGTCGCGGCGAGGATGGCGACGGTCAGCCAGGCTTCCGGGGTCATGGCATTCTCTCCTCGTGATTCTTCCTGGGATCGAAGATGCTCCCACCCCGCTCACTCGGCCAGATCGTTACTCGCCACCACGGACTCTTCTTCCGCCGGCACGGCTGGTTCGACCAGGAGCGGCTTCCTCTCCGCGTCCGCGTATCTAACGGCCCGGTAACCAGCTTCCGCGTTGCGAGAGGACGGGG
>JBDHIQ010000275.1:0-2812 GCA_039587395.1 Gemmatimonadota bacterium | reverse complement strand
GTTGATTCGAACGCCCTGGGGGAGCTCGACCGCAGGTCCTTCAGAGGACGGCTCAGATTCGTACCACTCCGCAGGCGGTTCTCTTCCCCAGCTGGCTGCAGGCGGTCGAGTTCGGGTCTTGTCAGGTTCTTCTGACGGGCCCTCTGGATGGTCATGGGCTCGAACAGGGTCTCGACCGGTCCGGTCGGCACAACCGGATCGATCGACGGCCTGTGCGGAGTGTCGTGACCGGCCGGCTGGCTGTCCTCTCCGTCCGCACTCGCCGTCACGACAGGAGCGGCTCGCACCGGATGGACGAGTGGCCGCGTCTCATCTCTGGTGGTGATATCGGCAGGCGGCCTCCAGTCGTCACGACCCTGGCCAGGGCGATTGTCAACGGACGTGGCAGTCCTGCCCCCGTCCCAGGCAAGGGGAGGAAAAGGCGCACGGAGCTGGGGGCCGTATCCGTATGTTCCCGCCAAGTGTCTCGGGCTGAAGAACCAGAGATCCCAGAAGAAATCCCAGGCCCTGGAGCTGGACATTCGCTGGCCGGGGAACCACATCCACCCCCCGGGCACGAGATCCCAAGCCGCGTATCCGAAGGGAAGCCAGCTTCCGAACCGATGCGGAGCCCGACCAAGTCCACCACACCCATGGCCCGCCTGGCACCTGAAGTACGCCTGCCAATCGAAAAGCAACGTCGGCCGGAATGCCCACATCCCTTGGTGCCGGACCCAGATTCCTCCATGGCGGCTGAAGAAGCTGTTTGACGACAGGGCAGAAAGATGGTAGCTGAGAGGTTTGTCGGCCGATAACCCGGAACGAACCAGGTCCTGGGAAGTTCCGGCGTCCGGTGCCGTGAGGAGAAGCCCCAGGCCGATCAGTGTCGCGCCGATCGTGCTGTGTGCTCGTCCGCTTCTCATCCTGCACCTCCAGCCGATGCCACACGGGGAGATCTCATCCGCGTTGGTGCTACACGATCGTACGCCAGCCTGTTCCGGCAGACTCGGACAGGATCGGCGACGCCTCTGCAGCGAAGCCACGCCGGTTGGAGTGGCTTCGGGAGGTTGACTTCCTCAAAACATCATAACAAGATCGTGTTATATTTGCGGATCAGAACATGCTAGAAGTCTCGCCGGACCCCCAGTCCGGATAGCTTTATCCCGTGGCCAAGGAGGACACCATGCCACGATGCAGGCTCCTCGTGGCGGTTCTGGCAATGCTGGTGCTGCTGCCTGCTCCCGCTGCGTTCGGACAGGACCCCGATCCGGCCGACGGCCCCGTCTTCGTCGCTCGCGACGTGGAACCAAAGATCACGAACGCTGAAGAACTCGGCCACGTTCTGCGCAGAGTCTACCCGTCGGGTTATCGCGACACTGGCCTTGATGTGACCGCCATCCTGTGGCTCTACGTGGCACGAGATGGCACCGTCGCGGCCACCAAGGTGCTGAAGTCAACCGGATACGACGTCTTCGACCGTGCGGCGACGCAAGTGGGCGAGGCTATCGTGTTCGAACCCGCTCTTCGCGACGGCGAACCCGTGGCAGTCTGGATGAACCAGGCCATCCATTTCGAGTCGGGCGACAGCGGAGGCTTTCTGGAGGGGCCGGCTTTGGTAGCGGACGATGTGGTGAGAGCAAGAGACTCCGCGAGAAACAACCAGAAACAAGACAAGCCTTAGCCAGGATCTATCCTTCGGGGCCAACCCTGGGCAGAGCCGGTGTCAATTCACCTGTGACCTTCTGCTCCGGCCCAGCGGCAGCACCGATGCAAAGAGGCCACGCCAATTGGCGTGGCCTCTTATGCGCCCGACAGGATTTGAACCTGTGACCTTCTGCTCCGGAGGCAGACGCTCTATCCAGGCTGAGCTACGAGCGCTCGTCTGACTTCGTGGCTGCGGTGCATCTCGTCGTCGTAGCTCGTTCCGGCTCCCCGCGACGTACACCCACGTACGTCTCAGTCGCCGTCACTCACACTCCTTGACCTGCACCGCCCCACTTGTCAGCCGTCGTGCGACCAACCTCCGCTGCCCTGCAACTGCAAACAGCTTCTGCGGAGAGTCGGGAAAAGTGCGCCGCCAGGGACTCGAACCCCGAACCTACTGGTTAAGAGCCAGTTGCTCTACCTGTTGAGCTAGCGGCGCTCACGCCGGTGACCCGGCGGTCGTGCTCCGCCCCGAGAGGCGGGAAGTGGAGCCGAGGGGAGTCGAACCCCTGACCTCTTGAATGCCATTCAACGTCTTTCCAACCCGCCGAAAAGCTCTCCCGAGTCGTGTCGCAGACACGACCTTGAGCAGGCGTCAGCCTGCGAACTACTGAGCTACGGCCCCAATGTTTCAATCAACGTACAGTGTGCCCGTGCCTCGTGTCGGCGACCTTCAGTCCCCCCAAGGAGAATCGAACTCCTATCTCCACCTTGAAAGAGTGGTGTCCTAACCGTTAGACGATGGGGGGGTCCGGGTCGGGCAGTCTCTGGTACCTGACCCCTTACTTTCAGTTCCGCAGGAGCGAGACTACCTGCGACCTCCAACGCGCCCGGCAGGACTCGTCGTCACGGCGCCAGCCGTGACATTCGAGCTCCGCAGGAGCGAGACTACCTGCGACCTCCAACGCGCCCGGCAGGACTCGAACCTGCGACCCCCGGCTTAGAAGGCCGGTGCTCTATCCAGCTGAGCTACGGGCGCCCGACACTCGTCGCGAGCAGGCTCCCGCCGCCGATCACACTCAAAGCTCGCGGCGGGGATTGAACCCGCGACCTCATCCTTACCAAGGATGCGCTCTACCCCTGAGCTACGCGAGCCAGCTACCAACTCGGGAACCGGACTGACAGGGGC
>JBDHIQ010000274.1:0-3287 GCA_039587395.1 Gemmatimonadota bacterium | reverse complement strand
GGCCGACGTAGCCGGCGCCACAGGGGTGGGTTTCCACCCGCTCGAAGCCGATGCGATGGCGGCCAGCCACCCGATGACTCGCCAGAGGATCGGGATGTACCAGCGCTACTACGGGGGCAACATGGACGAGGGCTGGACTCGCTTGCTGCTCGAGATGTTCGAGTTTCCGTACACGTCTTTGTTCGACGCCGAACTCAAAGCGGGCAACCTCAACGCCACGTACGACGTGATTATCCTTCCTGCCGACCGACTGTCTGGAATGACGGGCGAGCGGGACGAAGAGGATGAGGGCGGGTTCTACAGATCTGGTCCGGAGGCCTATCCGCCGGAGTACAGGAGCGGCTTCGGCCAGGAGGGCGTGGACGCGCTCGAGGCGTTCGTGGAGAATGGCGGCACGCTTCTCACGTTCGCGCAGGCCGGTGACCTGCCGATCCAGAAATTCGGCCTGCCCGTCCGCAACGTGCTGGACGGTCTGTCGTCAACTGAATTCTGGTCACCCGGATCCACGCTTAAAGTCCAATTCGACACCGAGCATCCGGTGGCCTACGGCATGCCCTCCCAGGGACTGGCAACCTTCCTGGCGGGTGGCCAGGTCTATCAGGTCACCCCCAGCGCACGAAACGAGCGAGTGGAGCGAATCGTCACGTACGGGGACCGCGACCTCCTGCAGAGCGGCTGGCTGATAGGGGGGGACGTGATAGCGGAGAAGGCGGCGGTCGTTTCCGTAGAGCACGGGGAGGGCCAGGTGATACTGATCGGCTTCCGTCCCCAGCACCGGGTGCAGACACACGGCACGTTCAAGCTGGTATTCAACGCGCTCGTTGACTGAGTTCCGACCGGTGGACCGAGGACCGACAGAGCACTCCCTGGCACCGCGCTGGCTGGCCAGCCGATGCGGATAGACCCGGATATGAGGTGACTGACATGATGGTTGGAGCTACCACGCGTAGCGTTCGAAACGCCGTGCTGGGATTGTTGCTCGTTGCACTCGCCGTCCCGGCTCTGTCTGCCCAGGCCTTGCCACGAGCTACTCCTGAGGACGTGGGGTTTTCGTCAGAGCGCCTGGAGCGGCTGTCCGACGTACTTCAAGCGTACGTGGATGACGGGCGACTGGCAGGAGCGGTGGCCCTGGTCGCCAGACACGGCAAGGTGGCCTTTCTGGAATCGTTCGGATACCGGGATCTCGAGTCCCGATCGCCCATGAGGGAAGACGCGATCTTCCGCATCGCATCGCAGACGAAGGCCCTGGTCAGCGTGGCCGTCATGATCCTTCAGGAAGAAGGAAAGCTTCTCATCCAGGACCCGGTCGGGAAGTACATGCCGGAGTTCATGGAAACCACCGTGGCCGTCGCGACGGATGACGGTGGGTACGAGATAGTGGAGGCCGACCGTCCGGTCACGATTCGTGATCTGCTCACACACACATCGGGATTCGGATACGGATATGGCCCCGGCCGCGATGCATGGGCGAAGGCGGAAATCCAGGGCTGGTACTTTGCCCACCGGGACGAACCTGTCGCAAAGACCGTAGCGCGCATGGCGGCACTCCCGGCTGAAGCCCAGCCCGGCGAGCAATTTGTGTACGGCTATTCCACGGACATCCTGGGTGCCCTGGTTGAACGCGTGTCCGGCCTCACCCTGGACGCCTTTCTGCGCGAGCGGATCTTCGCACCCCTCGCCATGAACGACACCCACTTCTATCTGCCTGATTCGAAGACGGACCGGCTGGCAACGGTGTATTCGTCCGCTGCCGCAGGCGTGGAACGTGCACCCGACGGGCCGGGCATGGAGACGCAGGGCCAGTACGTGGAGGGCCCGCGAAAGAGCTACTCCGGTGGAGCCGGTCTGCTCTCTTCGGCGGAGGATTACGCTAAGTTTCTCCAGATGATGCTTGACGAAGGCGAACTCGACGACACACGTATTCTGGCGCCCAAGACTGTAGAGTTGATGACGGTCGATCACATCGGGGACTATCCATGGGCCGGTGGTGTCGGCTTTGGTCTGGGCTTCTCTGTCCTGGAGGATCTCGGGGCACGTGGACAGCCAGGCACGGTGGGCGAGTTCGGCTGGGGTGGCGCCTATCATTCCACGTACTGGGTGGACCCGGTAGAGGACATGGTTGTCGTCTACATGACCCAACTCATACCGGCGCGGCGAATCGACGACCACGGAAAGCTCCGGGCACTGGTGTACCAGGCGATACTGGAGGAGCAGGAGCAGTAGGGAGTAGAAGTCCGATGAAGATCGAGAGGATCACGGGATGAGAAGGATGCCGCGGTCGGCGTGCTGTGCAAGGCGTTCCGCGACTATCCGGTCATGCGCTACACGCTCACGGACGCGGACGCTGCCGACTACGATGACCAGCTGGCGTCACTGATAGGTTTCTTTGCCGACGCGCGCTTCATGCGCGGCAATCCGGTCCTCGGCATCCGGGACGAAGGCAGGCTGGCGGCGGTGCTGCTCGGCAATCGCCCCGAGGCCATTCCGTGGCCTCCGGAGCTGGTCACGGTGTATTCGGAGCTGAAGGAACTGCTGGGGGTGGCGGCCTGGTCTCGGTTGGAGGCCTTCGAGGAGGCCACCAGCAGCTTCGAGCCGGAGGCGGTCCATCACTACATCGGGATGATCGGCGTGCTGCCCGAGTACCAGGGAAAGGGGTACGGGACGGTCCTGATGCGGGAGATGGAGTCGGTGGCCCGCGCCCACCAGGAGTCGATCGGGATCTGCCTGACGACCGAGGACCCCGACAACGTTCCGTACTACCAGCACCTGGGCTACGAGGTGATCGGCGAGGCAGACGTAGACGACATGCACACCTGGTACATGCTGCTGCGGACGCGGTAAGCGACACGCATCGACTTGACATGCAACCAATAGGTTGCATATAATCCCACCATGCAAGATGTGTTTGACGCTGTTTCCGATCCCACGCGCCGGATGATACTGGAGTGCCTTCGCAGCCAGGGCCCGCTCTCCGTCACCGCGCTAAGCGATCCGTTGCCGATCAGCCGCCAGGCCGTCACCAAGCACCTTGATGTTCTAATGGAAGCAGGTCTGATCGCGATCCACCGGCGCGGACGAGAGAGGATCCACCGCTTGCAGGCCGATCCGCTCAGGGAACTGGACGACTGGCTCGCCCCGTACGCGGCCTTCTGGGACGAACGTCTGAACAGGCTGCGCACTCATGTGGATGGAGAGGGAGAATGACGGAACGCACGATCGAGCGGACAATCCAGCTGAAGTCGGCCGTGGACAGGGTGTGGAAGGCCATCACAGATCCGATGGAACTG